>NZ_CP017477.1:0-17500 GCF_001761365.1 Polaribacter vadi
ATGAGTCACACTGCTGAATCCATTTGGATCGACTGTTTATCTTTTATCAAGGATAATATTAAGCCACAAGCCTACAAAACTTGGTTTGAGCCTATAAAACCAGTAAAACTTTCTGGAGAAGCGTTAACAATTCAGGTACCTAGTAAATTTTTTTACGAATGGTTAGAAGAACATTATATAAAACTTTTAAGAGTTGCATTAGTAAGACAATTAGGCAATGATGCTAAATTGGTTTATGATGTAAAAATGGAAAATAATTACAGTAGTAACAGACCACAAACTGTAAAAATACCAAGTTCAAATAGAGATCCTTTAAAGCCACAAAGAGTAACTGCGCCTATAGATTCTAGTAAAAGAGAATTAAGAAATCCTTTTATAATTCCTGGTTTGCAGAAGGTTAAAATAGAATCTCAATTAAACCCAAATTACAGTTTTGCAAATTTCATAGAAGGCGATTCTAACAGATTAGCACGTTCTGCAGGAATGGCAGTTGCTAACAAACCTGGAGGAACTTCTTTTAATCCGCTTTTAATTTATGGTGGAGTAGGTTTAGGTAAAACACATTTGGCACATGCAATTGGTGTTGATATTAAAGATAAATATCCAGATAAAACTGTTTTATACATTTCATCAGAAAAATTTACACAGCAATTTATAGATTCAGTAAAATCGAACACAAGAAACGATTTTATTCATTTTTATCAAATGATTGATGTTTTATTAATTGATGATGTTCAATTCTTATCAGGAAAAGCAGGAACGCAAGATGTGTTTTTCCATATTTTCAACCATTTACATCAAAATGGAAAACAGGTTATTTTAACTTCGGATAAAGCACCTGTAGACATGCAAGATATTGAACAACGTTTGTTGTCTCGTTTTAAATGGGGATTATCAGCAGAGCTACAAGCACCAGATTACGAAACTAGAATATCGATCTTACAAAACAAATTGTACAGAGATGGTGTTGAAATGCCAGATGATATTGTAGAATATGTTGCTAAAAATATAAAATCGAACGTTCGTGAATTAGAAGGTGTTTTAATTTCTATGATTGCACAAGCTTCTTTTAATAGAAGAGAATTCTCTTTAGAATTGGCAAAACAAATTGTAGATAAGTTTGTTAAAAACACCAAAAAAGAAGTTTCTATAGATTACATTCAAAAAGAAGTATCTAAATATTTTGATATGGATGTTGCTACTTTGCAGTCTAAAACTCGTAAAAGGCACATTGTTCAAGCACGTCAATTAGCCATGTTTTTTGCAAAACGATTAACAAAAACATCGTTGGCAAGTATTGGGAATCAAATTGGGCAAAGAGATCATGCAACAGTTTTACATGCTTGTAAAACCGTAGATAATTTGACTGAAACTGATAAGCAATTCAAAAAATATGTTGATGACTTAACAAAGAAGTTAACTTTTTAGCCTCTCAAATTTCCATCATTTTATAATTTTATCATCTAGCTTTTATAAAGTTGGATGTTCTTTTTATTCTTTAATTTTAAATGTAAATAGTGTTGATGAAAAAAGTTTTAATGGTTTGTTTAGGTAATATTTGCAGATCTCCATTAGCAGAAGGTATTTTAAAATCAAAAATAAATACAAGTAAAATTTTTGTAGATTCTGCAGGAACAGCTGCTTATCATGTTGGTAATTTAGCTGATGAACGCTCTATTGAAGTGGCAAAAAAATACGGAATTGATATTACCAACCAAAGAGCAAGAAAATTTACGGTAAAAGATTTTGACACTTTTGATGTTATTTATGCTATGGATGAAAGCAATTATCAAAATATTTTGATGTTGGCTAGAAATTCAGAAGATGAAGAAAAAGTACAACTAATTTTAAATGTAATTGATGCTGATAAAAATGCGTCAGTTCCAGATCCTTATTATGGAGGAAATCAAGGTTTTGAAAACGTTTACAAAATGTTAGATGAAGCTTGTGAAGTTATTGCAAATAAATTGACTTGATAATATATCACATATTTCAATTAAAATCTGTAAAATCCTTATCAAAAGCAATTCAATTAATTTAAGTAAATTCGTAACATCAATATAAAAACTACAAAAATGATTGGTAAACTCTATTTAATTCCTACAACTTTAGGTGATACAGAACCTCTAGAAGTAATGCCTTTATCAATAAAAAAAGTGATAGAGCAAATAGATTATTATATTGTAGAAAACGAAAAATCTGCAAGAAGGTTCATTAAAAGTATTGCTCCTAAAAAATCTCAGCCTTCTTTAACTTTAAAGTTGTTAGATAAATATGCAGTGGAAGAAGAAACGCAACGTTATTTAGATGTTTGTGCTCAAGGAATTAATGTTGGTTTATTATCTGAAGCTGGTGTTCCTGCAATTGCAGATCCTGGAGCCAGTATCGTAAAATTAGCACATCAACAAAATATACAAGTGGTGCCTTTGGTAGGGCCAAGTTCTATATTAATGGCAATGATGGCTTCTGGAATGAATGGACAAAACTTTGCTTTTAATGGCTATTTACCTATTGATAAAGGTGATAGAAAAAGAGCGATTAAAGATTTGGAAAGAATTTCTATGGATAAAGGTCAATCGCAAATCTTTATAGAAACACCTTATAGAAATGATAAAATGTTGGCAGATTTAAAAGCGATTTTATCACCCCAAACTAATTTATGTATTGCTGCAGATATAACATTACCATCAGAATATATAAAAACAATGTCTGTGCAAGATTGGAAACATCAACAACCAGATTTGCATAAGAAACCAGCTATTTTTATTATTCAGAAGTAACGATGAAAAAAAAGTATCTTAATTATATTTTATATGTATTTACTTTTTTTATTGTTGTTTACTATGCTTTAAATTTATCAGGAATATTAGTTTTATATAACAACCCAACAATTTCTAATTCTCCAAATTTACCTGAAGGTTCAAGAAGTATTGGAACAAATACTATTACTCCAAAAAATGGTGATTTTGTTTGTTATAATTTTAATGATGAATATTCAGGAAAACATATTAGAGTCCATAGATTGGTTGGTTTAGAAGGAGATACTATTCAAATAAAAAAAGGAGTTGTGTTTCTGAATGGTAAGAACTTCGACAAAGATTTAAATCTTACTCATTTTTATAAAACTGCCAAAGAAAATTTAATACAATTAAAAAAATCAGAGGTTGATTTATCGAGTATAATTATTGAACAAATAGATAATGATACTATAAAACTTTTGCTGGAAGATAGCTTTATAAAAGAATTAAGTTTTGAGATTCATAGATTTATTTCTGATGAAGATTTTATAAATCAAGAAATGAAAGCTATCTATAATAAACCTTGGAATGAAGATAATTTTGGACCTATTATAATTCCTAAAAATAAAATATTTGTTTTAGGTGATAATAGGGATTATACTGTTGATTCTAGAACGATTGGTTTAATTAATGCAGATGAAATAGTAAGTGTACTTATAAAGACTTTTTAAATAGTTGCTTTTCTATCAGCAGTAATATTAGAAACGTCATAATCAGCAAAATTTTTCATATAAGATTGAATTGAAGCTCCATAAGCATCAGAAAAACGCTGACTTCCTCCACTTCTTAAAAACTTTTTAACGTTTCCTGCTCCACTTAAATGAGCAGCTGCTAAAATACCAGATTCAGTAATTATAACACCATTCATCGTTTTACCAACTGAACGTTTAATATCTCTTCTTAAAATCCATTTATTTACTTTACATAAAGCAACAAAAGCTTTTTCTTGTAATTCAGGATTTTTTAAAAAAGCATCTGTATTGTGAATATTAAAGCGTTCTAAAGTAGTCCTGCCAAATTGATATTTGCCTAAGTAACCTAAAGTGTTTACAACTGTATAGCTTCCTTGCGACTCTTTAAATGCTACTGCCTCTTTAAAACCTACAAAGTTTTTCTGTAAATAAGGGATGTTGTAATCTATGTTTATAGGTTGTACAACTACTTTCTCTGAATCTTTTCTTTTATTTGCAGTGGTTGCACTTATTAAAACGAATGCAAAAACTGATAAAAATAAAAACTTTTTGATCATATAAATCTTATTGTTTTACAGCTGCAAATTTAGGCTTTATTTTAAAACGCCTGACAATCAACTATTTAATTTCGTCGAAATTATATATAATGCTGTTAAAAGGTTTATTTTTTACTTTAATTGGCGAACTATAACGTTTACCTTTATTAAATATTTAATAAAAATGCATTTTTTTTTGGAAGTTGAAAACACGTATTTACCTATTTACACCTTTTTTATTCAGCCAATTTTGGTATTTGGCAGCATTTGCGTTATGTTGAGCTAAAGTTTTTGCAAATTTGTGATAACCGATTTTATCAATATCTGCACACATGTAAAAATAATCATGATTTTTAGCATTTAAAACAGCATCGATGGAAGAAATATCTGGCATTGCAATTAAAGAAGGAGGTAAACCTCTATTTATGTAAGTATTGTATGGAGAATTAACTTCTAAATCTACTTTTAAAACTCTTTTTACAACATAATCTTGCCCTTTAACTTCTTTAATAGCGTATATAATTGTAGGATCTGCTTGCAAAGGCCAACCATTTTGCAATCTATTTAAGTATAAACCTGCAACAATTGGTCTTTCAGATTTTTTTGCAGTTTCTTTTTGAACAATAGAAGCTAAAGTAATCACTTCGCTTTTTGATAAATTTAAATCTTTTGCTTTGGCAATTCTATCAGCTGTCCAAAAACGATTGTATTCTCTTAGTAATTTATCTCTAAAATCATCAGCAGAAACAGTCCAATAAAATTCGTAACTATTTGGAATGCAAATTTGTAAGGCAGATTTTTCTGTCAATTCATTTTCATCTAAGAATTTTTTTTCTGTAAACGAGTTTACAATCGAAATAGAATCTATTTCTAATTGTTCTGCAATTCTACCAGCAAACTTTTCTAAGGTAGTTTGATTGTTAAAAGAAACGCTCAAAGCAGTTTGATTTCCACTTCGTAACATATTTACAACATCGTTATTAGACATGCCTTCTTTTAATAAATAACGACCAGTTTTAGGTTTCGAAAAACTTTTTTTTGCTGCAACCCAAAGAAAAGTATTTGGGTTTTTAGAGTAATCTGCTATTTTTTCTTTTACATCTACTAAACTATCAGTAGAAAAAATAAAAAGTTCTAAATCTTTTGTAATTGCTTCCCCAAATATTTTTTGATAGTAATTGTAGCCTAAAATGCCTCCAAGAATAAGAATAAATCCTAAAACGTATATAATTTTTTTACCCAATTTGTATTGATTTTTTGTGAGAAATGCAAAGCTACACTTTTATCAATTGATATAAAATTTCATCTTTATATTTTCCATTTGATAAAAGCCAATCTTTTTTTATACCGATTTTAGTAAAGTTATGTTTTTCAAATAACGCAATACTTTTTACATTATCTGGAGTTATGTTTGCATATAACTGATGTAAATTTAAATAAGAAAAAGAATAATTAATTAAAAGAGCTAATGCTTCAGCAGCAAATCCTCTATTTTGAAAATAAGGATGAATTAAAATTCCTACTCCAGCTCTATGATGTTGAGGATTAAAATCGAACAAATCAATCATGCCCACTTGTTCCTTGTCGGAAATTTCTTCGATAATTAAGCGTAGTTGTTTTGATTCGTAAATATCTAAATGTGCATTTTCTAAATATTGTTTTAAAACATATCTAGAAAAAGGAGTTTGTGTATGGCTTACTTCCCAAAATAGCTCGTTATTTTCTATAGTATGTAAAAAATTGAGGTCTTCTGGTTCAATTGCTCTTAACTGTAAGTTTTTACCTTTGAGTGTTTTCATCTAAATATTAATTTCCCCTTTAAAAACAAATTTTGCAGGCCCTTTTAAAAATACGTTTGTATAAACTCCATTATTTTCATCAAAAGAAACTTCTAGATTTCCACCTTCTACAGGTAAAGAAATGGAATTACTTTTTGTTTTATTCGTTTTGTGCATAGCAATTGCAACTGCTGTAACACCAGTTCCACAAGCTAAAGTTTCATCTTCAACCCCTTTTTCGTAGGTTCTTACTCTAAAAGTAGTGTCATTTAATTGCTGTACAAAATTTACGTTACTGCCAGGAAAATCGTAAGAATTTCTAATTTTTTTACCATTGTCAAAAACTGGATAATTTTCTAACTCCTTAACCATTTCTACATGATGTTGAGTTCCTGTATGCATAAAAACCGAGTTTTCACTCACTTTAATGTCATCAACATTTATCATCTGTAATGAAATTATGTCATCTTTAATTTCAGCAAAATGCTTACCATCAACCGCTAAAAAAGTTGTTTTTTGTTGAATAATATTCAAATATTTTGCGAAAGCAACAGCACATCTTGCCCCATTTCCACAGAAAGTTTGGCTACCATCAGCATTAAAATAAATCATTTTAAAATCGAAGTTGTCATCATTTTCAATTAAAATAATTCCATCTGCGCCAATGCCAAAATGTCTGTCAGAAATTTGTAAAATTTTGTTAATTTCATCTTTTGGAAAGATTTTTGTTCTGTTATCAATCATAACGAAATCATTTCCTGTTCCTTGGTATTTATAAAACGATAAATTCATATAACAAAGATACAGATTTCATCAATAAAATAAGTGTGTTAAAAACTGGTTAAATTGAGTTAAAAGCAAGTTAAACAGATTTTTTGAATATGTTAAAATTGTACATTTACTTAAATCAAAATTATAATTATGAAAAAATTTTTTAGTTTATTAGGAATGGCTATTCTTGGAGGAGCAATTACTCTAGGAGGCTACAAAATGTTTATCGATGAAAATGTTGTGGTAGAAAGTATACAACCAAATTCTTCATCAATTATAAGAACAAATTACAACCCTGCGTTTAATACAAATTCAACAGCTATAGATGCAGCTACAATCGATTTTACATTGGCAGCAGAAAGAACTGTACACTCTGTTGTTCATGTAAAAAATACTGCAATCAGAACACAATCTAGTCCTTTAGATATTTTCTTTGGAAATGGAAATGGTACCAGAAAATTTGAACAAGTAGGTACAGGAAGTGGTGTTATTATTTCTGCTGATGGGTATATTGTAACAAATAATCATGTAATTGATAATGCAAATAATATCGAAATAACCTTAAATAATAATAAAAAGTACGAAGCTGAATTAATAGGTACTGACAAAAATAATGATATTGCTTTGTTAAAAATTAATGCAGATGTTGATTTGCCTTACACACCTTTTGCAAATTCGGATACGATTAAAATAGGAGAATGGGTTTTAGCAGTTGGGAATCCTTATAATTTAACAAGCACAGTAACTGCAGGAATTGTAAGTGCAAAAGGAAGAGATTTAGAAGGAAATGGAAATATTGAATCTTTTATACAAACTGATGCAGCTGTGAATCCTGGAAATAGTGGAGGAGCTTTGGTAAATACAAGAGGTGAATTAGTAGGAATTAACACAGCAATTTCTTCTAAAACAGGTTCTTTTATTGGGTATTCTTTTGCAGTGCCATCTAACATTGTAAAGAAAATTGTAGATGATTTATTAGAATTTGGAGCTGTTCAAGAAGCTATTTTAGGAATTTCTATAGATGATAAATATAAAGATGATGGTGTAAAAGTTCATGAAGTTTTTTATGATGGTGGTGCAAAAAAAGCGGGTTTAAAAGATGGTGATGTTATTGTAAAAATTAATAATGTTAAGATTTCTAAATTTTCAGAATTATTAGGGCAGCTAACAGCAAAAAGACCTGGAGATTATGTAGATGTTACTATTAACAGAGATGGAGATTATATTACAAAAAGTATTGAACTAAGTAAAAAACCAGTTAGGTATGTTTCTAATTCATTTAAGTGGGAATTGAAAAATGTTTCCAAAGAAGAATTAGATAAAAAAGGTATTGATCAAGGAGCTAAAATTATAAATACTGCAGATACTAGATATAGAGATAGTTTGGTCAATTATATTATAACAAAAGTTAATAATCAAGAAGTTAATAATGCAGAAAATGCAGTTAAATTATTAGAAAAGGCTGCTAAAGGAGGTTATTCAATAGTCATTGAAGTTATAAATGTAAATGGAGAAAAAGAAATTTTAAGATTTAGATAATTTAAAATAGATTTCAATAAAAATCCTGATTTTCGAATCAGGATTTTTTTATGTAAAAACTTTTTACGAAATCGATTTCGTTTTTTCAAAAAAAGAAATACTTTTGCAAAAACTTTAAATTAGTTACACAGCTATGTCATCAACTTTAGATTACGAAAAAGAAGTTAAATTACAAACACAAACAAGAAAAGCAACCGTAGAATTTATTAATATCGTAAATGATTTATGGTATAATAAATCTATTGAGTTGGTTATGTTTAGAAATCCACTTATAGATAAAAGAGCAAGTGAGATTTTAAATTTAATTGAGTATTCAAGAGAATTTGTAAACAAACCAATTACTATTCAAGATGCTTTAAATATTGCAAAAGCAATTCAGCAAGTAGATTTGCCATCATCAAAATTAGATATTGGTAAATTAGCTTACGAATGTTATTTACATCCAGAAGGTTGTGAAGATAAAGTGACATTTATCAAAAGAAAATTAAAAAACGCAACAGAAGCAAAAAACATCACTCCAAAAGATGTTGTTTTATATGGTTTTGGTAGAATAGGACGTTTATTAGCAAGAGAATTAATGTCTAAAATGGGCAAAGGTTCTCAATTAAGATTAAGAGCCATTGTAACTCGTGGCGAAATTACACAAACAGTTTTAGACAAAAGAGCTTCCTTATTAAGTGTAGATTCTGTTCACAGAGATTTTTTAGGAACTGTACAAACAGATATCGAAAACAAAGCTTTAATTATAAACGGAACAACCGTTTTTATGATTTCTGCCAACAATCCAGAAGATATCGATTATACAAAATTCGGAATTAAAGACGCCTTAATTATCGATAACACTGGAGCATTTAGAGACGATGTTGCATTAGCAAGACATTTAAAATCGAAAGGAGCAAGCAAGGTTTTAATAACTGCGCCTGCAAAAGGAGTTCCAAATATTGTGCATGGTGTAAATCATAAACAAAACGATCCTGATAAAGTTGATGTTTTTTCAGCAGCATCTTGTACAACCAATGCAATAACGCCAGTTTTAAAGGTTTTGGAAGATAATTTCGGAATTAAAAAAGGACATTTAGAAACCATTCACGCCTATACAAACGACCAAAATTTGGTAGATAATATGCACAGCAAATACAGGAGAGGTAGAGCTGCAGCATTAAATATGGTAATTACTGAAACTGGAGCAGGAAGTGCAGTTGCAAAAGCAATTCCAATTTTGGCAGGCAAGTTAACATCAAACGCAATTCGAGTTCCTGTACCAAATGGATCTTTGGCTATTTTGAATTTGCAATTAAGAAGACCAGTGACTAAAGATGTAATCAATGCAATTTTAAAACAAAACGCTTTGGAAGGCGATTTGGTTGAGCAAATTAAATACTCTATAGATAATGAGTTGGTGTCATCAGACATTATTGGCTCAACTGCACCCTCAATTTTCGATAGCAAAGCAACCATTACAGATGGTGATAGTGTAATTTTATATATTTGGTACGATAATGAATATGGGTATTCGCATCAAGTAATGCGTTTGGCAAAACACATTGCAAAAGTTAGACGATTTACATATTATTAGTGAAACTCAATTTTTAAAAACTGCAAAGCAGTGCATTAAAAATTGTTAGTTGAACTAATCCTGATTTTATATCAGAATCTAATAAATCACAAATTATAATAACAAAATCCGAAGCAATTAAATGTTTTGGATTTTGTTTTTTAGGAGCCATTTCCAGCTTTCACTACTCGCTTTTTTTGCTTGAAAAAAGCAAAAAAGAGCTCAAACAAGTCGTTCAATCTGGGCTAAACTTGTTTGGCAGTTTTGTCATTTCGATTTTAGGAGAAATCTTATAAAAAAGCTAAACTGTGTATTCTCTTCTTTTGAGACTTCTCCTAAAGGGAAAGTGAAAATTATTACGATTAAAAAAAAAGCAAACAAACTAAACCAAGAGTATTTCTTCCAGATGCCTGTATTGAGCGAAGTCGAAATAGGAAGATTAAGATGGGCTTTTACTCCTCACTAAAAAACTCAATTTCACAATCAAATTCTTTATTAATAAACTCTTCTTTGCTCATAAAATATTCAGAAGTAATAAATTGGTAGCCAGTTTCGGTTTTTAAAATATCCCAAATAATATCATTGGCTTCATCAAATTCTTCATCACCATTTAATTGTTTTCCAAATAACCTGATAATTACATTGTGGCTATCTAAATTTTGAGCAAAACATTTCAATGCAATTTCTTTGGTAATCTCTTCTTGCGCATTTCTTTTTGGAGTAATTTCAAAATCAACAATCGTAGCTTTTGCAGTTGGGAATTTTCCGTTAAAAGCTTTGTATAATAACTGATTCACGCAAAATAATCTTTTGTGCAACCCAATTCTTGGGTATTCTTCAGAAATTTTATCAACCAACATTTCATAAGAAACAGAATCTATTTGATGCTCGTTCATTTCGTCAGATAATTTATATTCTAACACAATTCTAGCAGCTTCACTTGGGTCTTTATCAGCAATTGCCATAAAAAGCAATTCTCTTAACTCTTTAATATCAGTACTTTCTACATTTGGCAGCTCAAACCTGTCTAAAAGTTCCTTGTAATCCTCAATATTCCAAGAATTTTCAAGTTCGTCAACTGCAGAAATTTTATGTATTTTTATAGCGTATTTCATTTTTAAGTTATCTTTTGATTTAAAAGAAATATACATTTTTTAAAATTGAAAAACAAATATTTATTTTGAAGAACAGAAAATGAAGCATCAATAAAAGGCATAAAAAAGAAACAAAATAGTTTCCTATTTTGTTTCTTAACAACCTAAAGTAATATTAAATAAATAATAAATGAGTATTGTCTTGGTCTGCTCTTGCATAAAAATCGCCAATGGTAATGATATCTTCAATTTCATCAATTAAATCTTCTTTTTTTAGGTGAAACATATCAACTGCTAATTTACAAGCCCAAAGTTTACAACCAGAATCTGATAAAATTTCTAAGAATTCTCCAACAGGAGGCATGTCTAATTTTTCCATTTCTTTTTTCATCATTTTAGTAGCTAAAGCTTCCATACCTGGTAAACCGCCTAACATTGTAGGAATGTGCATTGCAGGGTTACCCACAGTTGCTACACGCAAATGTTCTAGTTTTTTCTTTTGAATGGCTTCTAAACCAAAAAAAGTAAAAAAGATTTCTGACTCTATACCTTCCATTCTAGCTCCATTTGCCATAATAAAGGCTGCATATACATTTTCTATTGTTGCTTTTGATAGTATAAAAAGCATTTTTCTAACTTTTGTTTTTTCCATGATTTCTATTTTTTAAATACAACTTTTTGGTTTTGGAACGCCTGCTATTTTTGTAGATACTTTTAAAGGCCCTCCAGGAAAAAGAGCGTAGAATTCTTTAATATCTACTACACCACTTTTTTTAATTCCTCGAATTGAAAGAGGACTATTGCTGGCAACTTGTTCTTGCAAATATGCAATAACCTCCCAATGTTTTTCGGTCATTTCAATATCATGTTCTTTGGCTATTTCTGCGCCAATTTCTTTGTTCCATTGAGAAAAGTCTGTTAAATATCCTTCGTTGTTAACTTTAATGTCAACTTGTTTTATTGTTTTTATCATTTTTGTTGAATTTAATTGTTAATATTTTTTCCTGCTGTTTTCATATTTCTAGATACAAACGGAATTGGAATTCCTTTTAATAAAACATTCCAGTATATCCATCTAAAAGCTAATTTTCCCCAGTGATTAAAAACACTTTCTTTTAAAAGTTTTAGAGGACCAATGCCTGCTATAGGAAAAGTTCCTGTTACTGGTTCTTGCTCGTAATTAAAGTCTATTAATAAAGCTTTGTTTTTACCAGTTTCAATAAAACAATTGGCATGGCCATCAAATTCTTCTTTTAAAGGTTTATTTTCTAGATATAATAAAATGTTATCTGTTAATGTTTCTGCTTGAAAGTGTGCAACAGAACCCGCTTTTGATGCAGGTACATTTGTTGCATCACCAATAACAAAAATATTTTCGTACGCTAAAGATTGTAACGTGTTTGGGTGTGTAGGAACAAAATTTAAATCGTCTCCTAAACCAGATTTTTCTATAACTTCATCACCCATATTTGTTGGTACAGTTACTAATAGATCATAATCTACTTCAGTATCAGCATAATCAATAATTTTATTGTTCTCAAAATCAACTTTTTCAATGGCAAAATCTGTGACTATTTTTATGTTTTTATCTTCTAATAAATAGCCTAAAGTTTTAGAAGTAAATTCTTTGGTAAAAGCACCACTTAAAGGAGTAACATAAGTAATATCAACCTTGTCTCTAATACCTTTTTTTTGAAAATAATCATCAGCTAAAAAAGCAAATTCTAAAGGTGCAACTGGGCATTTTATAGGCATTTCTGTAATGTGAACTACCAATTTGCCTTCTTTAAAAGTGCGTAACTTATTTCTTAAAGCCAAAGCACCTTCATAAGTGTAAAAATCAAAAATAGATTTATGCCATTCTTTGCTATGCATCCCATCAACTTCTTGTGGCGCAATTTTAGAACCTGTAGCAATTATAAGTAAATCATACGCAAGAACTTCGTTTTCTAATACAACCAAATTGTTTTCTGCATCAATTTTTTCAATTTTTTGTTGATGATAAACTACATCTTTAGGAATAAATTTTTTGCCTACTTTTTTAACTTGATCTTCAGTATAACTATCAAAAGGTAAAAAGAGAAAACCAGGTTGATAGTAATGCGTTTTGTATTGATCTATGATGCTTATTTTCCATTCTTTTTTGGGTAATTTAGAAACCATATGATTCGCCATCATTGTTCCTGCTGTTCCTGCACCTAAAATAACTAAGTTTTTCATTGTGATTAATTTATACACCAAAACTAGTTAGATTAGGAGTAGTATTTTATGATAAATATCATATAAAAGCTATATGTAACCTTTGTTACATAAGGTTTTGAGTTATTTAAATCATTTTTTTATTTAACCTAAAAAGTGTAAATATTGTGTTATTTTTGAACGTAATTTTTATGAATAATTGATACTAAACATAAATGGATATTAAAGAACGAATAGATGTATTGAGAGCAGAGTTAGATGCACATAATTACAACTATTATGTGTTAGATAATGCAACAATTTCGGATTTCGATTTTGATATAAAACTCAAAGAATTAGAAAAATTAGAAAAGGAAAATCCTATTTTTTTCGACGTAAATTCGCCAACACAAAGAGTAGGAGGTAGCATTACCAAAAATTTTAATACAGTTGTACATCAAAATAGAATGTATTCTTTGGATAATTCTTACTCAAAAGACGATTTGTTAGATTGGGAAAAGAGAATTCAAAAAATGTTGGGAACTTCAGAAATTGAATATACGTGCGAATTAAAATTTGATGGAGCCTCTATCAATTTAACGTATGAAAATGGTCAATTTATAAAAGCAGTTACAAGAGGAGATGGTTTTCAAGGAGATGAGGTTACGAATAATATAAAAACGATTCGCTCAATTCCTTTATCAATTAAGAAAGACTTTGTAAAAGATTTTGAAATGCGTGGTGAAATCATTTTACCTTTAGATGGTTTTATTAAAATGAACGAAGAACGTGTTGCAAATGATGAAGAAGAATATAGAAACCCAAGAAATACAGCCAGTGGAAGTTTAAAATTACAAGATTCTTCTGAAGTTGCAAAACGACCTTTGGATTGTTTATTATATCAAGTTGTAACATCAGAAAGAAAATATAAAACGCATTTTGAAAGTTTAGAAAATGCAAGAAAAGTTGGTTTTAAGGTTCCAAAAACAATTGCTGTAGCAAAAAACATTGAGGAAGTTTTCGATTTTGTAAATAAATGGGACACAAAACGCCACACGTTACCTTATGAAACTGATGGAGTTGTTATAAAAGTAAACAATTTACAACAGCAAGAAGAATTAGGATACACATCCAAAGCTCCAAGATGGGCAATTGCTTATAAATTTAAAGCTGAACAAGTTTCTACGATTTTGAACGAAATTACATATCAAGTTGGTAGAACAGGTGCAATTACGCCAGTCGCAAATTTAGAACCTGTGCAATTGGCAGGAACCACTGTAAAACGTGCGTCTTTGCACAATGCAGATCAAATTGAAAAGTTAGACATTCGTGAAAATGATACTGTTTTTGTTGAAAAAGGAGGAGAAATTATTCCTAAAATTATTGCTGTTGATATTACAAAACGTCCAATAAGTTCAACACCAACAGCTTATGCAACAAACTGTCCTGAATGTAACACAGAATTAGTAAGAACAGAAGGTGATGCAAAACATTATTGTCCAAATGAATTTGGTTGCGCTCCACAAATAACAGGAAGAATTCAGCATTTCATCAGCAGAAAAGCGATGGATATTGATGGTTTAGGAGGTGAAACTGTAGATTTATTGCGTAAAGAAGGTTTAATAAAAAATTATGCTGATTTATACGATTTAAAGGTGGAGCAAGTTATTCCATTAGAAAGAATGGCAGAAAAGTCTGCACAAAACATGATTTCAGGAATTGAAAAATCAAAAGAAATTCCGTTTGAAAAAGTACTTTTTGCCCTCGGAATTCGTTTTGTTGGGGAAACTGTCGCAAAAAAATTAGCCAAACATTTTAAGTCAATAGACAATTTAATGTCAGCAACTTTCGAGGAATTAATTAATGTGGATGAAATTGGCGATAGAATTGCACAAAGTATAATTGAGTTTTCATCGAATGAAGGGAACATCAACTTAATAAACCGTTTAAAAGAAGTTGGAGTTCAGTTAGAAGTGTCTGCTGAAAGTTTAGAAAATCAAACCAATAAATTAGAAGGACAGATTTTTGTAGTTTCTGGCGTTTTTCATCAAATGTCTAGAAACGAACTGAAAAAAGCGATAGAAGATAATGGAGGTAAAGTGAGTTCATCCATCTCTAAAAAAACAAATTTTATTATTGCTGGCGATAATATGGGCCCATCAAAATTAACAAAAGCGCAAGATTTGGGCGTAACAATTATTTCAGAACAAGATTTTATTGATAAAATAAGTTAAAATAACCTTGGCAAACTTTTTGAGTACATACAAAAACAAACAATAATGAATGTCAGTTCGAATGAAATCTCTTTTTACAGAAATTTTATGTCGAAAACCCGCAAAAATTTGAAAAAACTACTCTACATATATATAGGTCTAATTTCAATGATTTCTTTTTCACAAAAAAAAGAGGAATTAGATTCGTTGCCTAAAAATTTTGACGACTATATTTTTGTAAAACCAGGAGACAGTATCACTATAGAGTTGAATGAATTTACGCTACTACCAAAGCAAAAATTCAAATCTAAAGACGATATTCGTTATTATTTGTGGTTACGCAGAAAAGTTTTTAAAGCATATCCTTATGCAAAACTAGCATCAGAAAGGTTAGATTCTTTAAATGCAAGATTAGATAGAATAGATTCGAAAAGCAAAAAAAGAAAATATACCAGGCAAATTCAAAAGTATATTGAAGGTGAGTTTACAGAGCAAATTAAAAAGATGACCAAAACAGAAGGTCGAATTTTAATAAAATTAATTCATCGTCAAACAGGTAAAACTGCTTTCGATAATATTAAAGGTTTACGAAGTGGTTGGAAAGCTTTTTGGTATAACACAACAGCCAATCTTTTTAGCTTATCTTTAAAAGAAGAATATCTTCCAGAAACTATAAACGAAGATTTTTTAGTCGAAGATATTTTACAACGCGCTTTTAGAGATCAAATTTTAAAAAGTCAGCCTACAAAACTCAATTTCGATTTTATAGAAGTAATTGCAGAAAAAAAAGCAGAGATAAATGTTGAAGAATATAAAATCTTGTTTGCTAAAATGAAAAAGAAAAAAAAGATAAGAAGTAATAATTAATTTCTTTTGGGTGTTTCCACGCGAAAAAGCGTGGTCGGGCTTTACGCACTCGCTTTTTTTATGGCTATATATAAGGTAACTTAAAATTTTAAAACTTTAGTTTAATTATTGATGAGCTATTGAGTAATCATAGAGATATAAAAAAGAGCTCAAACAAATGCTTCAATCCCTAACACAGTCATTGGTAATTTTTAGAAGAGTTTATAATTAATAAATATATTTAAGTTAAAACGTGAATTTAATAAAACAGAATTTTACTTTTCATAAACTTTAGTTTCTGATTTAAATTTATAGTTAATTTAAAAATACTGCAGAATCAGAATAATAATTTAGTATACTTTTCAAAACAAAAATCATTTTCAAACATTGTGTCTTTTATATATCCGGTTTTCTTAGATTTTTTAATTATCAATATTCCACAGATAAATATTCTTGATAAACTAAAATTTAAAATATTTGTAATAGGTTATATATGTCAATACTAAAATTCTCATTTTTTTTTAATTTTATTTTAGTTTATAAATATCGTGTTTTCAGTGCTTTAAAATTGTTTAAAATATTTTTTCAAAAGAATTAAATAAAAAAGTTGTGTATGTAGAAAGGTGTTGTATATTTGCACCCGCTAACGGGAATATTTGTTAGTTATGTTCATTGAAATTTCTGTTATTGGCTTGGGTTCGGAGTTGGTTATTGGTTTTAGAATTTGTTTAAATTTTTTAAAAAAATAATCAATTTTCATTAGGTTGATAGAAATAAATGGTTGTATCTTTGCAGTCCGAAATTTTCGGTAAAGAAGTTCAGTTGTTTTTAGGGTTTGAAAAAATATTTTTTTTTATTTGTCAGTTTAAAAATAAGTTTTATATTTGCACCCGCTAACAGAAATAGCAAAAAAAAGTTCAGAGAGATTTTGGAATGATAAGCGAAAAACTTAAGGGTTTTTAAAATTATCAGATAGTTCGATTCTATTGTTTCTACAGATTTAGGTTTTATAAAGATTGTTTAACGACAAGATTGCGAGGCTTAAGAAGTTCATTGAAAATATTGAAATTGACAGCGTAAATAAAGAGTAGAATAACCATGTTTAATTAATTAGACAAATTCTTTTGAAACTTATTCATTCATATTATTTAAAATATACAATGAAGAGTTTGATCCTGGCTCAGGATGAACGCTAGCGGCAGGCTTAACACATGCAAGTCGAGGGGTAACATTGTGCTTGCACAGATGACGACCGGCGCACGGGTGCGTAACGCGTATAGAATCTACCTTTTACAGGGGGATAGCCTTTAGAAATGAAGATTAATATCCCATAGTATTGAGACTTGGCATCAAGACTTAATTAAAGATTTATCGGTAAAAGATGACTATGCGTCCTATTAGCTAGATGGTAAGGTAATGGCTTACCATGGCTACGATAGGTAGGGGTCCTGAGAGGGAGATCCCCCACACTGGTACTGAGACACGGACCAGACTCCTACG
>NZ_CP017477.1:1522500-1665000 GCF_001761365.1 Polaribacter vadi
GCGTTAAGAAATGCAGATTTAACAAAGTCAGATATCGATGAAATAGTTTTAGTTGGTGGTTCTACAAGAATCCCTGCTGTACAAGAAGCTGTTGAAAAATTCTTTGGAAAAGCGCCAAGTAAAGGTGTAAACCCTGATGAAGTTGTTGCTTTAGGAGCTGCAATTCAAGGTGGAGTTTTATCTGGAGATGTTAAAGATGTATTGTTATTAGACGTTACACCTTTATCTTTAGGTATTGAAACAATGGGGAATGTTTTCACAAAATTAATTGATGCAAACACAACCATCCCAACTAAAAAATCGCAAGTATTTTCAACTGCTGTTGATAATCAACCTTCTGTAGAAATTCACGTTTTACAAGGTGAAAGAGCAATGGCTGCTGATAACAATACAATTGGTCGTTTCCATTTAGATGGTTTACCACCAGCACAAAGAGGTGTACCACAAGTAGAAGTAACTTTTGATATTGATGCCAATGGTATCATTAAAGTTTCTGCTTTAGATAAAGGAACCAACAAATCTCACGAAATTAGAATTGAAGCTTCATCAGGATTGTCTGAAGAAGAAATCAAGAAAATGAGAGAAGAAGCTGAAGCAAATGCTGATTCTGATAAAATTGCAAAAGAAACTGCTGAAAAAATTAACGGAGCTGACTCTATGATTTTTCAAACAGAAAAGCAATTAAAAGAATTTGGTGAAAAATTATCTGCTGATAAAAAAGAACCAATTGAAGCTGCTTTAGTTGAATTAAAAGCTGCTCATGAATCTAAAGATTTAGCTCAGATTGATGCTGCAATGGAAAAAATAAACGAAGCTTGGAAAGTTGCCTCTGAAGAGATGTATGCTGCACAAGGTGGAGCTGAAGGACAAAATCCTGGAGCTGATCAAGGTCAACCAGAAGCTGGAAAAGCAGATGGAGACAATGTTGAAGATGTAGATTTTGAGGAAGTGAAGTAAGCAGAGAACAAAAATTTCATTAGAAATTTTTCGTGAATCGCTTATCCCGCATTTTTTTGCGGGATCTCAAAATAGATATTTCTAAATAATTTTAGAATCAAAAACGCAATCATTAAATTGATTGCGTTTTTTTATTGAAAATCTTCTAAAATGAAATAGTATTTTGTTTTTCACAAAATACATAATTGAATTTATCCCACATTTTTTTTGCGGGATCTCAAATGAGAAGATAAAATTATACCTATAAGGTTTTAAAAACCTTGCAGGATTAAGACAATATATTCTTAAAACACTAAAAACGCAATCATTAAATTGGTTGCGTTTTTTTATATTTACAAAGTGCCTTCTTTTATTTACTTTTGATACTTATGAAAAAAATAATTCTCTTTACTATTTTATCCATGATGCTATTTTCTTGTGATAAAGAAAAAAAATCCTCTTTTAAAATTGGGGTCATTGCAGATTGCCAATATTGTAATTGTGATATAAAATGGGACAGATATTACAAAAAAGCTCCACAGAGATTAAAAGAAGCTGTTGCAACTCTAAATAAAGACTCTTTAAACTACACCATTCATTTAGGTGATTTTATTGATAAAGATTATAATAGTTTAGATAGCATTCTACCAACTTGGAAAACGTTAACATCCAAATCATATCATGTTTTAGGAAATCATGATTTTGAAGTACAAGACTCCTTAAAAGAGAAAGTTTTAGAAAAACTAAACATCAAAAAAAGATATTATAGTTTTGTTGAAAAAGACTGGCGATTTATTATTTTAGATGGAAACGATTTGAGTTTTTATGGAACAACATCCAAAGAAAAAGCACATCAAACAGACTCATTATTTAATCAATTGAAAGATAAAAACCTACCTTATGTACAAAAATGGAATGGTGCTTTAAGCAACAAACAACTAAATTGGATTCAGCAAGAATTAGACAAAGCAGTGCAACAAAATCAGAAAGTTGGTTTTTATTGTCACTTTCCAATTTTTCCTGTGGATCAACATAATATATGGAATAGAGAACAATTTCTATCGTTGATAAAACCATATAAAAATGTGAAGCTATTTTTTAACGGACATAATCATGCAGGTGCTTATGAATTTGTGGATAATGTGCATTATTTAACTTTTAAAGGAATGGTTGACACTGAAAATACGTCTGCTTTTGCAAAAGTAAAATTTGAGAACGACACTGTTTTTGTAGAAGGTTTTGAAAGAGAAATCTCAAGAAAATTAGTCATTAAATAAATTTCATTTTTTGAAAACCTATAACCAAACCAATTTCTTTAAACATACTTTTTGTGAATTTCAACAAGTGGATACTTTTGAATTCCCAGAAAACACGAACTATAAAAGCAAATCCGAAAGCGAATATTTTTATACTGACGAAGGAGTTTACAGAAAATCGAATCATTGGGGAAGAGTTGCTAATTGCAGATGGAAATTAATATCAAACGATAATTATAAAAATCAAAATATAGTAATTGCCTTTGCAAAATGGATTGACTTCTTCCCTATTAATTCATCAGAAAAAATATTTTTTATTGAGGTAGATTTCGAAAATAAAACAACTAAACTTCAACCAAAACAAAAAAACGATATAAAGTATTTACACACATTTTCTGAAGGGCAACAAAAAATAAAACAAATTAAACATTTATTAAATGATGATAAATGGGCAAAATATTTTGATGATGAGATAGAAGAGCTTCGTTTTAAAATTATCGAAGAATTTATCAATTCAGATAAAACACTTCAAAATATTAAAAGAGTGCACAAATAGCATTCATTTTCAGTAAATTTGTAAGAGATTTTAAAAACATCAAACTTAAATGAATATACCACAATCAAGTTTTCCTAGAGTTGTAATTATTGGTGGTGGTTTTGCTGGTTTAGCAGCTGCAAAAGGTCTAGAAAAACAAGAACTACAAGTTGTTTTAGTCGATAAACATAATTACCACACGTTTCAACCTTTATTATATCAAGTTGCCACTGGTGGTTTAGAACCAGATTCTATTGCTTTTCCCTTAAGAAAACGATTTAATGATGTAGATAATTTTTATTTTAGATTGGCAGAAGTTGTGCAAATTCATCCAGATAAAAATTTGATAGAAACCTCTATTGGAAATTTAGATTATGATGAACTAATCATAGCAACAGGCTCTACAACCAATTTTTTTGGCAACGAAAATATCCAAAAAAATACGATGGAAATGAAATCTGTTCCTCAATCTTTAAATATTAGAAGTCTAATTTTAGAAAATTTTGAAGAAGCTTTACTTACGGATAATATTGAACAAAGAAATGCTTTAATGAATTTTGTAATTGTTGGTGGAGGACCAACTGGTGTAGAGTTGGCAGGTGCTTTAGCAGAAATGAAAAAAGGGATTTTACCAAAAGATTATCCTGATTTAGATATTAGGCAAATGCAAATAAACTTAATTCAAAGTTCTGGCGAAATTTTAAAAGGCATGAGTGCTCAAGCATCAGAAAAAGCAGAAGATTTTTTGATTAAATTGGGCGTAAATGTTTGGAAAAATCTACGTGTTTTAGATTATGATGGTAAAGTAGTGACCACAAATGGTATTGATCATTTTAGAGCAGAAACCGTTATTTGGGCTGCAGGTGTTAA
Source organism: Polaribacter vadi (assembly GCF_001761365.1). Taxonomy (NCBI): domain Bacteria; kingdom Pseudomonadati; phylum Bacteroidota; class Flavobacteriia; order Flavobacteriales; family Flavobacteriaceae; genus Polaribacter; species Polaribacter vadi. Next base: position 1,526,098 of record NZ_CP017477.1, read on the forward strand.
AGGAGAAATGGTACATGGTTTAGATGCAACTTGCATTATAGATAGAGCAGAAAGGTATAAAGTAAACGAATTTAATCAAGTAGATACGTATTCAAATATTTATGCAATTGGTGATGTTGCTTGTATGAAATCTGAAAAAAATCCTTATGGACACCCAATGATGGCACAACCTGCTATTCAGCAAGGTAAATTGGTTGCCAAAAATATTTTGGCCAAATTATTTCACAAAAAAACAGAAGCTTTTGTGTATAATGATAAAGGTTCTATGGCTACAATTGGCAGAAATAAAGCAGTTGTAGATTTAGAAAACTGGAAATTTCAAGGGGTTTTTGCTTGGTTTGTTTGGATGTTTGTACATCTTTTTTCTTTGATTGGATTTAGAAATAGAGCCATCGTATTTTTAAATTGGGTATATAATTATATTCGTTTTGATAGAGAAACAAGATTGATTATTCGTCCTTATAAAAAAAAGAAAAAGCGAATTTAAAATGAGTACAAGAATTATAAAATGTCCAAATTGTGGAGTTTTCAATACGAATAAAGAGTATTGTGAAAACTGTGGCGAATTAATTTCTCATCAAAAGAAGAGAGAAATAAAAGCAGAAGCTGTTAAACAAGAACAAATTAAAGAAGCAATTCACGACATTGAAAATCCTAATTTAGCAGAACGTTTAAAGAAAAGTCCAAATGCATTTTACAGAGCAGTTGGTTGGGTTTTATATTCTGTACTTGTTGTGGTTAGTGCAATCGGAGCTGGTTTAGCTTGGATCATTGCAATGGTTGCTGCTGGTTAAAAGATGAATAAAAAACTAACCATTTACTGTATTTCCTCTCTTATTTTAGGAACATTAATTTACATTTTTCAATATTTTAATGTTCAACTTCCAAAAATTATTCATAATTATTTGAACGATTTTTTAATTATCCCAATTGTACTTTATACTTGTTTGCTATTTTTAAAATGGTCTAGAAATGATAAAAACTTTATAATAAGCTTACCAATTATAGTATATATCTGTTGTATGTATAGTATTTTGTTTGAGTTTATTTTCCCTAAATACTTATCAAGATATACAGCCGATTTTGTGGATGTTCTTCTTTATTTTGTAAGCGGAATTGTATTTTATATCCTTCAAAATAAGCCACATCAACATGATAAAAAAAATCAAAAGTCATAAAATAGTATACTTCTATATAAACTTGAATTCGTAAAATCACAGATAATAACTTAACTACAATTCATCAATTAAAAACTACAACTCAGCATTTCTTCTTTTTTAAAAACGTAAAACTAGAACATCTTTGTAGCATCAAACTTAAACAAGATGAAACATACTCTAATTTTACTATTCACAATTTTTACTATTTCTTTTAATGCACAAACTACTATTTCTGGCAAAGTTCTAGACAATAAAAATAATCCTATTTTAAGTGCAAGTGTTTATTTAGATGGTACTTACGATGGAACATCAACCAACGAAAAAGGAGAGTTTTCTTTCAATACAGAAGAAAAAGGAACACAAACTTTAGTGGTTTCATTTGTTTCTTATGAAACTTTTGTAAAGTTTGATAACGTTTTAAACCTAAAAAATCTACAAATAAAATTAAAGGACGATATTAATTCTTTAGATGCTGTTGTAATTAATGCTGGAACATTTAAAGCTGGAGAATCTGCAAAAGTAACCGTTTTAAAACCTTTAGATATTGTTACTACAGCAAATGCTGTTGGCGATGTTTTGGGAGCTTTACAAACCTTGCCTGGAACTGCTGCCAATCCTGAAGATGGACGACTTTTTGTAAGAGGTGGAAATGCAGATGAAACTCAAATTTTTATTGATGGAATACGAGTTTTTACTCCTTACAGCCCAACTTCTAACAACGCTCCAACTCGTGGACGCTATTCGCCTTTTTTGTTCAAAGGAATTACATTTTCTACAGGTGGCTATTCTGCAGAATATGGACAAGCTTTGTCTGGGGTTTTAGATTTAACAACTATTGATAAACCAGATCAAGAAAAAACAGAAATTTCGTTGATGACTTTAGGAGCTGGTCTTGGAAACACACAAATTTGGGATAAAAATTCATTAAGTGTAAACGCATATTACATCAACTTAAAACCTTACACAGCTGTTTTTCCTGACAGAAATAAGTTTATAAGACCTTTCCAAAATGCAAGTGGAGAAGCTGTGTATAGACATAGTTTTAAAGACGATTCTATGATAAAAATCTATACTGCTTTTAGTTACACAGATTTAGAAGTTATTCAAGATGATATTAATTTTGATGATGGTTTACGTTTTGGCTTGAACAATAAAAATTTGTATATCAACAGTTCTTACAAAAATAAAATTGGAAATAATTGGCGCATTGAAAGTGGTTTAAGTTTTACGAAAGACAATTCAACAATAGAAATAGAAAATGATCAAATTGATAATTCTGAAAATTCAGCTCATTTTAAAGTAAAATTAAACAAACAATTTTCAAGCAGATTTAGAGTCAGTTTTGGATCAGAATACTTTATCACAAAATTCGATGAAACCTATAACCCAGTTAATAATGAAACTTTCAACTATGGTTTTGACAATAATTTATTTGCCTCTTTTGCAGAAACAGACATCTTTTTCTCTAAAAATTTAGCGACAAAAATTGGAATTAGAGCAGAACATTCAACGTTGTTAAATGAGTTTACAATTTCACCAAGAGTTTCTTTATCGTACAAAACAAGTAAAAACGCACAGTTTTCATTGGCTTATGGGCAGTTTTATCAAAACCCAAGTAATAATTATTTAAAATTCAATCAAGATTTGAAAGCAGAAAACACAGCTCACTTAATTGCTAATTTTCAACATACCAAAAAGAATCAAATTTTTAGAATAGAAGCCTATTATAAAGATTATCAAGATTTGGTAAAATACGATTCTCAACAACCAAATTTTGACTCTGATTTTAATAATAATGGAACTGCTTTTGCAAAAGGAATTGACATTTTTTGGAGACAAAATGGCAAAATAAAAAATACAGATTATTGGGTTTCCTATTCGTTTTTAGACACCAAAAGAGATTTTAGAAACTACCCAACAGCAGCAACTCCAAATTTTGCTTCGGCTCACAATTTATCAATTGTTGGTAAACATTTTATAGAGAATTTACAAAGTCAGGTTGGTTTTGCCTACAATTTTGCATCTGGCAGAACCTACACAAATCCAAATGAGCCAGGTTTTTTAACTCATAAAACCAAAAATTTTAACTCTGTAAGTTTAAATTGGGCGTATTTAATAGATCAACAAAAAATATTATATGTATCGTTAAACAATGCTTTAGGCACCAAAAATGTGTTTGGTTATAACTATAAAAACACACCAAATATAAATGGCAATTTCGACAGACAAGCAATTGTACCCAATGCAGACACCTTTTTTTTCGTAGGCTTTTTCTGGACTATTAGCGATGATAAAACCTCAAATAACTTAAACAATCTATAATGTTTTTTGGAGCTATTTCCTGCTTTCAGCACTCGCTTTTTTTGCCTGGAAAAAGGCAAAAAAGAGCTCAAACAAATGCTTCAATCAGGGCTAGACTAGTTTGCTAACTAATTACTCAATTTAAATTAATAGATTATATAAGTAAACTACAAAGCCACGAAACACATCACAGTTGTCACTTCTACTTTAGGAGAAGTCACATAAAGAAGCTATCGTAAAGTTTAGAAAGTTTATGGGATTTCTCCTAGCGTCGAAATTGTAAAGAAAAAAGCATTTATAAAATTTTTTAAAAATTACATAAATATTCGTGTAAACAAACCCCACAAAAGTTGTCACTTCGACTTTAGGAGAAGTCACATAAAGAAGCTAACGTAAAGTTTAGAAAGTTTATGGGATTTCTCCTAGCGTCGAAATGACAAAATTGGGTGTAAAGAAAAAAGCATTTATAAAACTTTTTAAAAATCACATAAAACAATCGTGTAAACAAACCCCACAAAAGTTGTCACTTCGACTTTAGGAGAAGTCTCACAAGTAGCTAACGTAAAATTTAGCAGTTTTATAAGGGTTTTCTAAAGTAGAAATGGCAAAATTCGTTGAAAATACTATTCAAAATCAGAATTCAAAAAAACAAAAGTAGGATTCATTTCTCTTATCAGTACTAATTTCTTTTCACGTCTCCATTTTTTTAATTCTTTCTCTCTTGCAATTGCCAATTGAATCCAATTATACTTTTCATAATAAATTAGAAACTCAATATTATATTTAGCTGCAAATGTTTTCTTCTTTTGTAAAATATTATTTTTATGTTTTAGTAAACGAACTTTCAAGTTATTGGTTACACCTATATAAAATGTAGAACGATATTTATTTGTAATTATATATACATAATATGTATGTATGAAAACCTTTTTGTGGATTTAGCATTTTTTCTTAAAGATAAGAAAAATTCATAACAGTTTTCATTAAGATTAATAAAGCAGTTTTAAAAAAACTTCTCTATTTCCACAAAAGTTGTCACTTCGACTTTTAGAGAAGTCACAGAAAGAGCTAACGTAGAGTTTAGCAAGTTTATGAGATTTCTCCTAGCGTCGAAATGACAAAATTGGGTAGGAAATAAAAAAGCATTTGTGAAACTTTCTTAAAATCACATAAAATAATCGTGTAAAAAAACCCCATTACAGTTGTCACTTCGACTTTAGGAGAAGTCATATAAAGAAGCTAACTTAAAGTTTAGCAAGTTTATAAGGTTTCTCATAAAGTCTAAAACTAGGACTTCTCCAAAACTTTGCGCCTTCGCGTCTTTGCGAGATTTTATTTACAACTCAGAATCAAAAAATTACAATTCGGTATGTTATTTGTTTTAATTCGTTAAAAACATTAGATATTTGAATCGTCAAAGAAAAACACACTAATAAAGTAATACTTATGAAAAACTTAATTTTTACAATCGTAATTATTTTAACCAGCATTTTAGGCACAAACGCACAAGAAGAAACTTTTAATTTAACTGTAAATATTTCTGGTTTAAATTCAGATAAAGGAACTTTATTAATTGGCGTTTATAACAAAAAAGAGGACTTCTTACATAAACAATTTAAAGGTGATATATCAAAAATAGAAAATAAAAAATCTGTCGTAATTTTTAAAAACCTACCAAAAGGAGAGTATGCAGTTTCATTTGTACATGATGAAAATGATAACAAAAAAATGGACACTAACTTTTTAGGAATTCCTAAGGAAGATTATGGCTGTTCTAACAATGCAACTGGTTTTATGGGACCTCCAAAATATGAGGATGCAAAATTTATGTTAGAAGAAAACAAATCTATCCATATTAAAATTTAAAAAATTACATCAACTTAAAACGAACTATAATGAAAAAATCTATCTTACTTATCGCACTTTTAATTGCAGGAATTGCAACTGCTCAATCTAAATATCAAACAGGAATGCAAAAAGCATTTGGTCTTTGGGAAGAAGGAAAAATGACAGAAGCTTCTCAACTTTTTGAGAGAATCTCTAAAGCTGAACCAACAAAATGGAAACCTGCTTATTATGCAGCAACTGTAGAAATTTTAGGAAGTTTTGGTCTAAAAGATGAAACTGTTTTAACTACAAAATTAACCAAAGCTCAAGAATTTTTAGATGTTGCTAAATCGAATTCAGAAAATAATCCTGAAATACTAATTACACAAGCTTTACTAAACACAGGATATATTGCTTTTGATGGTCAAAAATATGGAATGACATTATCTGGAAAAAACAGCCAATTATATGCACAAGCATTAGCAATTGCACCAAACAACCCAAGAGTAATTCTAGGAAATGCAGAATGGAATATGGGAATGGCTAGTTTTTTCGGAAAATCTACACAACCTTATTGTGATGAAATTAAAAGAGCTATTGAACTAGGAAAAGAAGAAAAAATCGAAGAAGAGTTCTATCCAAAATTCATGGTTTCTAGAGCAGAAAATGTTTTAAAAGGATGTGAGAAATAATATTCATTTGGCAGTCTACAGTATGCAGTTGGCAGTCGCAGTTTTCAGTAATCACTGTTAACTGCTACTGCAAACTGCCACTGAATTCTACTTATTTCAAAATTTTATCAATTAAATCTTGTTTCGCTCTTTCATCATCACCAAAAAGCCATTGCAACACATTATCTTCCCAAATTTGTCCTTTTTCGGTTTCTGTTATTATATTTTCTTTGACAGCTAAATCTAAAATTTTTCCTGGATAAGAAGATTGTTTGTCATTTTCCATTTCTCCTAAAGGATAAGGATCATCTAACCCCATTAAAACTTGATTTGTTCCTTGTCTTTTAAACATCAATTTTAAAGAATCTGTATCGTGAACCAACGTATCAAAAAAGATGTTTTTATGACCAATTGCTTTTCTTGGATGCGTTTTGCCTTCAAATAAATCTGGTCTTCCATCAAAACCTTGAATTCTTCTACCTAAATTCATTTGTGCCAATTGACCTCCATGTGCAAAACACGTTCTAATATTTTTAAAACGTTCTTGCATTCCATTTAAAGTATAAAAATGATACGCATCTCCACATTGAGCCAACATCCAAATTAAGTGAAAACGCCAATTGGTATTTTCTAATTTTATCATTTTATCTCCATCATAAGGATGAATTTCAATGGCTAATTTATACTTGTCTGCTAATTCAAAAATTCGATCATTTTCTTCATCAAAAACACATCTCCATTGTCCAATAGAATCCATAAAATGTGTTGGTAAACACAAAACTTTTAATCCTAATTCTTCTACACAACGTTTCATTTCATCTAAAGCACCATAAATAAAACCTGGATGCACCACAAAACCACACGTAAATTTAGAAGGATGATTTTTTTGCACTTTAGCATTAAAATCGTTCTGAAAACGCAACGCTTTTTTCATTTCCTCTAAACGCAAACCATTTCCATACAATTGAGATAAATTTAAAACAACTGCATGATCTAGCTTGTTTTTTTCCATCCAAAGTAATTTCTCATCTAAGAAAAAACTAGAATGTGTTACAGGTCTACTCCAATCTTTTTGTAGCATATGTTTGCGTTCATCATCTACCCAGAAAATTTCTTTTTCCTTCATAAATTGAGGAATTTCCTCAGGATAAGGTAATAAATGTGAATGTCCGTTAATTCGTAGTTTGCGAGTCATTATTAAAGATTAAAAAAATGAAAATTTAAAGATTACAAAAATAATAGATACTGAATACTGCTACTGTTTACTGATTACCTTTTTAGGTGCTTCCATAAATTCTCCACAATTATCACAAGTACATTTTTCTACGTCAGAATAAAAGGTTTCAAATATTTTTTGCATGTCTGTTTCTATATTTTCTACAGAAAATTCTTCTCTATACAATTGATTTTCGCAATTTTCACAATACCATTCTAAAGCATCCATCATATTTTTAGAACGTGGATATTCTATCACCAAACCAACCGTATTTTCTTTTCTTTGAGGCGAATGTGGCACTTTACCTGGTAATAAATAAATATCACCTTCCTTAATTTCTACATCAATTTGTTTTCCTTTTTCATCGATGATTTTTAAAATCATGTCTCCTTCTAATTGATAGAAAAACTCTGGAGTTTCATTATAGTGATAATCTTTTCTATTGTTTGGTCCACCCACAACCATCACAATATATTCGCCATTTTTCCAAACTTGTTTATTACCAACTGGTGGTTTTAGTAAATGACGATGTTCATCAATCCACTTTTTAAAATTTATTGGTTGTACTAGATTACTCATAATTTTTAGATTTTTTTGATGATTTTGATTCAAGAATCAAGACCTAAAATTACTGAAATTTATTTTTAAAGACTCTTTATGTTGGCTTTTTTTAATGCATTTTGCAAACAAGTTTAGCCCTGATTGAACGACTTGTTTGAGCTCTTTTTGCCTTTTTCAGGCAAAAAAGCGAGTAGTGAAAGCAGGAAACAGCTTCTAATAAGACTATAAACTTTTTGTTCTTCCACCATCTACAGGTAAATTAATTCCATTGATATAACTTGCTTGCTCACTTGCTAAAAAAGCAATTGCAGCTGCAGTTTCTTCTGGTTTTGCGAAACGTTTTGCTGGCACATAACTTTTCATAATTTGCTCCATTTCTGCTTCTGTTGTGTTGCTTTTTTGTGCTTTTACCTTAATAATTTGGTCTAAACGTGCTGTATTTGTAAAACCTGGCAATACATTATTAACGGTAATTTGAAATTCTGCCAGCTCTGAAGCCAATGTTTTTGACCAATTACCAACTGCATTTCTAATGGTGTTAGAAACGCCCAAACCTGGAATTGGCTCTTTTACAGAAGTAGAAATTACGTTGATAATTCTACCAAATTTCTCGTTTTTCATAAAAGGAACCACTGCTTGCACCAAAATTTGATTGCAAATAATATGCATTTGAAAAGCATTTATCAACTCTGTAGAAGTTGCCGAAAGCAAATCGCCACTTTTTGGACCTCCAGTATTATTTATCAAAATATGGAATTTCAAATCTGAATTTTCTATAACCTCTTTTAATTCTTCTGGTTTTGAAAAATCTGCAATTAAATAATGATGATTTTGTGTTCCGTTATTTTTTAATTCCGATAAAACTGCTTTAAGTTTTTCTTCATTTCTAGCCAATAAAGTTACGTTTGCACCTTCTTCTGCCAATAAAATGGCAGTTGCTTTTCCTATTCCTTGTGTACTTCCGCAAACTAATGCGTTTTTGTTGTTTAGTTCTAAATTCATAAGCCCATCCCTAACCCTTCCCAAAGGGAAGGGAATTAATACGTGTTAGTAATTCTCTTTTATTTTGATAATGATATTAAATTTTTCTTTTAAAGACCACAACAGTTTCTTCCCTTTGGGAAGATTAAGATGGGCTTTCAATCATTTCCTTGATTTTAACAGCTTTTTCAAAATGATCTAACTGATGTGTTTCAATCCACCATTTTGCAACTTCCATTAATAACTCTGGATTGTCATTTTTATTTTTAAAAAATGCATAAAAAGACAAACCAACATTCGTTCCTTTTTTCGCAATTTTATCATTACAAACTTGAATAATTTTCTCCTTTATTTCCTTATTCATTTTTCTAATTTAAAGATTGAATTACTCTAAAATCGTAATCAAAAATTTAATCTTTTAACTTTTAAATCTTTCAATATTTTATACAAATATTTTTAGGTTCCGTAAAGAAACGTAACGCTTCAAAACCTCCTTCTCTACCAATTCCAGAATCTTTTTGACCTCCAAAAGGTGTTCTTAAATCTCTTAACATCCAAGTATTTACCCAAACAATTCCTGTATGTAATTGTTTTGCAAATTGCATTGTTCTGTTTAAATTATTTGTCCATAAAGTTGCAGATAAGCCGTATTTTGTATCGTTGGCTAAAGTTAGTGCTTCTTCATCAGTTTTAAAAGACATTATGGTAACAACTGGCCCAAAAATCTCTTCTTGATTCAATCTGCATTTATTGTCTTTAACTTCTATAATTGTAGGTTGTAAATAGTAGCCGTTTTCCGAATTTTCAACCACCACTCTATTCCCTCCAAATAAAATTTCTGTATTTTCTTGTGCTGCAAGATCAATATAACTTTTTACTTTTTCTAGATGTTGTTTAGAAACTAGTGCTCCAATATTTGTGTTTGTTTCTGATGGATTCCCAACTTTTAATTCAGACACTTTTTTGATAAAATCTTTTTTGAATTTCTCATAAATAGTCTCTTCTACAAAAATTCTACTTCCACATAGACAAATTTGCCCTTGATTTGCAAACGAAGAACGAACTGTGGTTTCCAGCATTTTATTATAATCACAATCTGCAAAAATGATGTTTGGATTTTTTCCCCCTAATTCTAAAGATAACTTTTTAAACATTGGTGCAGCAATACTGGCAATATGTGCGCCTGTTTTTGTGCCTCCAGTAAATGAAATGGCTTTAATATTTGGATGCTCTACAATGGCTTGTCCTGTGGATGTTCCTAAACCATGAACAATATTTAAAACGCCTTTTGGTAAACCAGCTTCTGTGCAAATTTCACCTAACAAATAAGCAGTCATTGGTGTAATTTCACTCGGTTTTGCAATTACACAATTGCCTGCTGCTATTGCTGGTGCAATTTTCCAAGTGAATAAATATAAGGGTAAATTCCAAGGAGAAATGCAACCTACAATTCCAAGAGGTTGTCTTAATGTAAAATTAATGGCATTTAACCCAACACTTTCATATGCTTCTGATGAAAACTGTGTAATCGCATTTGCAAAAAACTGAAAATTACTTGCGGCTCTTGGAATATCAACAGCTTTTGCTAAACTGATTGGTTTGCCATTATCTTTTGATTCTGCTGCTGCTAAAAAATCTAACTTTTCTAAAATTAAATCGGCAATTTTTGATAAAATTTTACTGCGTTCTTCTAAAGTTGTAGTAATCCAACTTGGAAATGCTTTTTCAGCAGCTTCAACTGCTTTTTCCACATCTTCTTTTGTTGAGTTTGGAATTTGTCCATACACTTCTCCAATTGCTGGGTTGAAATTATCAATCCACCCATTAGCAATGGGAGGTAAGAATTTTCCATTGATGTAGTTTTTTATGTTCATTTAGCTTTTTTATAAGCAGTAACTTTAATCTCCACCACCAAATCTGGATGTGGCAATTGATGCACAGCAACAGTAGTTCTTGTTGGCCCAGTTTCTTTATCGAAAAACTCTGCATAGGCTTTGTTATATCCTGCAAAATCATTCATATTAACTAAAAATGAAGAAACATCAACTACATCTTTTATACTTGCACCAACTGTTTGTAAATTTTTATCGATATTTTTTAGAACCTCTCTAGTTTGGGTTTCTGCATTCAAATATTTAGTTCCCATTTCATCGATAATATCTACACCTGCAATAGTATTATCTGCTCTTCTAGAACTGGTTCCTGATACAAAAATAAAATCGCCCACAACTTTAACATGTGGATATGCGCCTCTTGGTGTTACTTTACTCATGCTAAAAGCCCATCCTAACCTTCCCAAAGGGAAGGAACTTCAAACTGGGTAAAATTTGAAATTCTTTATTAATATTTATTTTTCAAAAAATCTAATCCTATTTTCTTTACAAAATTGCTCACTCCTTCCCTTTGGAAAGGCTGGAATTGGCTAACTCTAACAACTTTAATGTGGTTCTTAGATTTCTTGTTGTTGCAATTACTTGTAACTTTTTTTCTAATACATTATTAGAAATCTTTGTTTTTGCAAATGTTGATGGACAGTTTAAATAAACGACATCTCCATTTATTTTATATTGATCTTCACCAATATTTTTGATTTCAATTTCTTTTATTTCTGATGCTCTATCTAAAAACGTAAATGCTACTATTTTTTCATTATTTAATGGAAAAGGATAATTTTCAATCGTTTTTTTTAACTCGGCAATTGTTCTTACAATTACTGGAATATCAAAACCAAATTTTTCTTTAATTCCCTTTTTTATTTTTTGACAAATTTCTTTTTTTGAAAAAGTTGATTCTAAAATAATATTTCCACTTTGGATATAGGTTTGCACATTTTGAAACTCTAAATCATCTAATAAAGTACGCAAAGCTACCATCGGAATTTTATTTTTTCCTGATACATTTATTCCACGAAGCAAAACAATATAGGCCTCTCCTAACCTCTCCAAAGGAGAGAAACTCTCATTCTTACGGTTTTCCTTTTTCTTCATTTTATTAACGGTACTGAATATCTAACTTTCACAAACTTACTCACTCCTTCCCTTTGGGAAGGTTGGGATGGGCTATTACATCCCTGCTATTTTATCTTCTTCTAAAATGGTGTTTGTTTCTAAAATAACTCTTTCTAAAATAACTACCAATTCATCTTTTGTCATCTCTAAATGCGTGTGTACCTCATCTCCAGAAATTAAATTCAACAAAGCTTTATCTTGTGCTCTACCTCTTTTCATGGCTTCATAATAACCAATATTTTCGTTGAAAGTTACCAAAGAATATTTTGAAAAATATTGATTTGGAAATGTCTTTTCTAAATCCATTTCTATCTTTCTTTTTTCTTTAAATATAGGGTTTGCAACATGATCTCGCATTTCGTAAAAATTATCGATCGCTAAATCTGCAATGGCATCTGTATCGTGTTTTCGTGCTTTTTGATAGGCTTTAAAAACGGCATTCCAATCTCCTAAATCTTGATTTAAAATCTCATCAAAAACTACAACATCTTCAAAAGAAGCATTCATTCCTTGTCCGTAAAAAGGCACAATTGCGTGTGAGGAATCGCCCATTAACAATGTTTTATTTTGATAAAACCAAGGGGAACATTTTATAGTTCCTAAAGGTCCTGTTGGGTTGTTTGTAAATTCTTCTAAAATATTGGGAATTAAAGTCAAAGCATCAGGAAATTCTTTTTCGAAAAACTTGGTTATTTTTTCTTCGGATGTTAAATTCTCGAAATTAAATTCGCCTTCATTATAACTTAAAAATAACGTAACTGTAAAACTGCCATCCATATTTGGTAGGGCAATTAACATAAAATCGCCTCTTGGCCAAATATGTAAATGAGCGTTACTAATTTGATGTTTTCCACTTTTATCAGCAGGAATTTCTAACTCTTTATATCCGTGATTTAAATAATTTTGAGAATAACTAAATAAAAATTTACGTTCAGAAACGTAGCTTTTCCTCAAAGAGGAACCTGCTCCATCCGTTCCGAAAATTACATCAGCATTTATAGAAAATTCTTTTTTGGTTTTATAATCTTTAAAATGTGCAATTGTATTTTCGATATCAACATTTTTACATTTTTTATTAAAATGAATGTTTACATTTTCATGTTTTTCTGCTTCATCTAATAAAATTGCGTTTAAATCTCCTCTAGAAATTGAATTGATAAACTCATTTTCACGTCCAGAATAATTAGAAGAAAACGTATTTCCTTTTGTATCGTGCATTAATCGTCCATACATAGGTATGCAGATTTCTCTTGCTTTTTCTTCCATTCCACATAATCGTAAAGCCTTTAAACCTCTGTCTGATAATGCCAAATTGATGGATCTTCCTGCAGAAATATCTGTAGTTCTTAAATCGGGTCTGCTTTCGTACACCTCAACTTTGTAACCTCTTTGTGCGAGTCTCAAAGCCAGCAAACTTCCACATAAACCTGCTCCAATTATTAGTATATTATCTTTTTATTCATCTTTAATATTAACAAATTTATCTACTGATATTCCTTCACCTAACTTTTTAATCGTAGTTTCTAATTTTAGATTATTAAAATCTTTTAATATTTCTTCTGATTTTTCTGGATGTAAAATCTTATATAAGCTTTCATCCTGAAAAGATTGTCCGAATTTTTCAATTATCGTTTTATAAGCCACAACACCAACTTCCTCTTTAGTTATAAAAAATTTCTTAAATCTTTTTGAAATTGACACATAATCAGTTTTAGGTAAAACAAATGGCATTCCTTCTGTCCAAATACATATAGTTTTAACCTCTGATGATTTATTAAGTTTCAAATAAAATATATTTGGAACAAAATATTCTTCTCCCAACTTCTTCTGCAAATCATCTTTCTGTAAGCAATATTCCCAAATATAATTTGAGTTTTTTTCTGATAAATAATTAAGATTTAACTCTTTATAATAAGATTTTGAAATCTTTAAATTTGATGTTTCCCAATCTTTTAAAATCTCATTATCTTTATATTTTTGAGGAATACAGTCACCTTGAGGATTTAAAATATATAAATCAAAAAAATCTACAAAATCACTCACAAAAGGAAATGCTTCTTTTCCAAAAAACTGAGGTCTCATAAAATTAATATTAAAAGAAAAATTAGTATCCTCAAAACTTTCATCTATTTCATCGAATAATATTTCTTCAGTATTTGGATGATTATAATCAAAAGAAAAATAAACAGCTGTAGCATCATTTTGATAATAAAACTGATCTTCATTATCAGAAATAATATTTTTCTGTTTTTTTAAATACCTTTCTATTTCAATCTTATCTACTTTTTTATCTTTTTTCTTATAAAAATATAAATCGTAACTCATTTATTTCTATTTACTTTTTTTACAACAAACCTTTTAAAATCGAAATCATCGTATAAATATCCTCAAACGAATTATACATAGGTACAGGTGCACATCTAATCACATCTGGTTCTCGCCAATCTGTAATGATGTTATTTTCAGTCAGTTTTTTATGCAAACTTTTATCTGCATTTTTTACTTGAATCGATAATTGGCAACCTCTTTCTTTCGGATTTTTTGGAGTGATGATTTTAATGTCATCAGAATTAATTTCGTTGATTAAAAACTCAAAATATCCTGTTAGTTTTTCTGATTTTTCTCTTAAATTTTCAAAACCAACCTCATCAAATAAATCTAAAGATGCTTTAATGGCTGCCATTGATAATATTGGTGGATTTGACAATTGCCAACCTTCTGCTCCTTCCATCACATCAAAAGGTTGTCTCATATTAAAACGAGTTGCTTTGTTATGATTCCACCAACCTGCAAAACGTGGTAACTCCTTATTTTTTGAATGTTTTTCGTGCACAAATAATCCTGCCAAACTTCCTGGTCCAGAATTTAAATATTTATACGTACACCAAGCTGCAAAATCTACATTCGAATCGTGTAAATTTGGTTGAATATTTCCTGCTCCATGAGCTAAATCAATCCCAACAATACAGTTTTTTGAATGACCAATTGCTGCAATTTTTTTAATATCTAAAAACTGACCTGTGTAATAATTTACGCCTCCAATTAATAAGAGTGCAATTTCATCTCCTTGCGTAGCAACGATTTCTTCTAAATCTTCAATATATAATAATTCTTCTCCTTTTCTTGGTTTCCATTCAATAATGTCATCTTCAGAAAAACCGTGAAATTTTAATTGACTTTGCACTGCATATCTATCTGAAGGAAATGCGTCAGACTCAATTACAATTTTATATTTTGTTTTTGTAGGTCTGTAAAAACTCACCATTAACAAGTGCAAATTTGTTGTAAGTGTATTCATCACAACAACTTCAATGGGTTTTGCTCCCACAATTTTTGCCATTTTATCTGTTAAAAATTCATGGTAATTTAACCACGGATTTTTTGCCTCAAAATGACCTTCCACACCTAAATTTGCCCAGTCTTTTAATTCTTGATTGATGTATTCTTTGGTTGCTTTTGGCTGTAAACCCAATGAGTTTCCTGTAAAATATAACCAATCATTTCCATCTTTATCTTTGGGAATATGAAACTGATTTCGCAAATGAGCGAGTTTATCTTCTTTGTCTAATTGTTGCGCAAATGCTAAAGTTTTTTTAAATTTCATCAATAGTAAATAGGATTATTCTCAAATATAAAACAATTGCCATTCTGAACGAATTTTTTGCTTAAATAAATTGCTATCTTTATTTTTTTTAAATTTTAAAAGATATTAAATGAAATTGTTTAAAAATTTACTGCTTTTATTTGTTTTTATCTGTTTGTCTTGCAACAATAATTCGCTCTTAGTTACAGGTTTAAAAGGTGTAAATGAAAGTATTAAAAAAGAATATGCTCCAGATAAAAGAGTGGCTATTTATGATATTGAGTTAGATTATTATGACAATAAAATTGTGGTAAGTGGTGAGACTGATTCCAAAATTGGTTACCAAAAATTATTAGACAGTTTAAAAAGTTTGGATATCGATTTTATAAACAAAATTAGAATTTTACCTGACACAGTTATTGGGAATGATAAGTTTGCGATCGCCAATAATTCTGTAATAAATATACGTTCTGAACCTAAACATTCTGCTGAATTAGGCACACAGGGTTTGTTAGGAATGCCTTTAAAAATATTAGATAAAAATGGTGATTTTTATAGAATTCAAACGCCAGATAAGTATATTTCCTGGGTTGATAAAGGTGGGATTCATAGAATGAATAAAGGTGAGTTTGATGCCTGGAACAATCGTAAAAAAGTAATCTTTACCAAAAATTTTGGATATGTATATGCTGATACAAGTGAAAATTCTGAAATTATTTCTGATATAACTTTAGGTGGAATTTTAAAGTTTATAGGAATTAGCAACAACTTTTTTGAAGTTGAATATCCTGATAAAAGAACAGGTTTTATAAAAAGAGCGGAAGCTGTAAACTACGAATCTTGGTTAATCAATTTAGTTGCATCTCAAGAAAATATAGAAAAATCTGCAAAATCGATGATAGGTTTTCCTTATTTATGGGGAGGAACTTCTAGTAAAGGAATGGATTGCAGTGGTTTTACGAAAATGGTTTATTTAATGAACGGTTTTGTAATTCCTAGAGATGCTTCTCAACAAATTAATGCTGGTAAAATTGTAGATAATAAATTGGATTTTGCTGATTTACAAAAAGGAGATTTGCTTTTTTTCGGAACAAAAGCCGAAGAAAACAAAAAGCAAAAAGTGGTTCATGTTGGCATTTGGTTAGGCAATGAAAAGATGGAATTTATTCACTCTTCTGGAAATATACATATATCTTCTATGGATGAAACTCAACCTAATTTTGATGAAATGAATAAAAACAGGTATTTAGGAAGTAGACGTTATTTAGGGGTAAAGGATAAGAATATTATTGATTTGAAAGCTAAATTGAAGTTGTAAAAAGGAAAGTTATGAAATTTTTAAAAGTTGCTTTTATTCTCATATTTTTTTTACTGATTTCTTGCAATGACAATTCTCAAGACTTGAAAAGAGTTAAGTTGATTTATTCCATTTTAAAAGTTGAATATGCTCCAGATAAAAATACTGAATTGTTTGATATTGAATTTAATACTAAAAATGATAAATTAGTATTAACAGGAGAAGTTACTACACTTTCAGGATATTATAAAATTAAAAATAGTTTATCTCATAAACATATAAAATACAAAAACAAAGTACGTGTTTTACCAGATTCTGCTGTTGGTAGCAATTGGTTTGGTGTCGTAAAAAAACCAGTAATTAATACAAGAAATCAACCAAAAATTTCTGCTAAGTTAGCAAATCAAGCTTTGTTGGGTATGCCATTAAAAGTAATTGATAAAAAAGGTGATTTTTACAGAATACAAACACCTGACAAATACATTTCTTGGGTTGCTAAAGAGGATATTATTAACATGAATAAGGTTGACTTTACAGAATGGAATCAATCAAAAAAAGTAATATTTATTGAAAAACATGGTTTCGTTTATAGTGATAAAGATTTCAAAGAAACTGTTTCCGAAATTACCTTAGGCAGTATTTTAAAGTTGGTTTCTAATCATGAAAAATATTATGAAGTTGAATATCCTGATAAGAAAAAAGGATTTTTGTTGAAAAACGAAGCTTTTCCTTACGATATATGGTTGAAAAACTTAGCTTCTAATGACTTAATGAAAGGAAGGCAGCACAATATTGAAAATGTTGCAAAATCATTATTAGAATCTCCTTATTTATTGAATGGAGCATCAACTAAAGGAATGGATGCTAGTGGTTTTGTGAAAATGGTTTATTTAATGAATGGTTTTATAATTCCAAAAAACATAGAACAACAAATAAAAGTTGGCAAAACTGTAGATAAAAATCTTGATTTTACTGAATTAGATAAAGGAGATTTGTTATTTTTTGGTGAAAAAGCTATTGAAGAAAAGCAAAAAACTGCAAGCCATGTTGGCATTTGGTTAGGAAATGATAAACAAGAGTTTATTCACATCTCTGAAAATACTCGCATATCTTCTATGGACGAAAAACAACCAAACTATGACCAATTTAATAAAAATAGGTATTTAAAAAGCAAAAGATATTTGGGTGTTAATGACAATAATATTATTGATTTGAAGAATTATAGCATTGACAAGAAAACCATAAGCAGGTTTTACCCTTTATATAAAGTCAAGTCAAACAAAATATTTTAAAATAAATACACAAAAAAACCTCACAAATTTTAAAATTTGTGAGGTTTTATCATTTTATAAAAAAAGTCCTAATATAACACTCTAAACTTAATAGTGCCTTCTACATTTCGTAATTTATCAAGTACTTCTTTATTGTATTCTTTATCCAAATCTGTAATTACATAGCCAACCTTAGGATCTGTAGATAAATACTGACCTGTAATATTTAAATCATATTTAGCTAAAATCTTGTTGATTTTTGCCATAATTCCTGGCACATTTTTATGGATGTGTAAAAATCTGTGCGCATTTACTTGTCTTGGCAAACGAATATTTGGAAAGTTTACAGCATCAACCGTATTTCCTGAATTTATATATGCCATAATTTTTCCAGGCACAAAATCTGCAATATCTCTCTGCGCTTCTTCTGTACTTCCTCCAACATGAGGTGTTAAAATAACATTAGGCAAGCCTTGTAACTCTGTATGGAATTCACCATTTTTTCTTGGTTCTTCTGGATATACATCTACAGCAGCTCCTGCTAACTTTCCACTTTTTAAAGCAGCCACTAAAGCAGGAATATCAACTACAAAACCACGTGAAAGATTTACCAAATGAGCACCATCTTTCATTTGAGAAATTTCTGTTTCTCCAATAAAATTTTTGTTCGCTGAATTGTCATCAATATGCAAAGTAACCACATCAGAAATTGCTAATAAATCTGATAGTTTACTCACTTTTGTTGCGTTTCCTAAAGCCAAAGTATCTTCTACATCATAATAATAAACATCCATTCCTAAAGCTTCTGCCAAAATAGAAAGTTGCTTACCAATATTTCCATACCCTACAATTCCCAGTTTTTTACCACGAACTTCTCTAGAACCATCTGCAGTTTTTTGCCACTGACCATTATGTATTTCTGTACTTCTTTGAAAAACAGAACGCATTAACATAATAATTTCGCCAATTGCCAATTCAACTACAGAACGTGTATTGCTATAAGGTGCATTAAATACAACAACACCATTTTCTTTACACGCTTCTAAATCGATTTGTTTGGTACCAATACAAAATGCACTAACTACCATTAATCTTTCTGCAGCTTCCACCACTTTTCTGGTAACATTTGTTTTAGAACGGATTCCTAAAACATGTACATCTTTTATTTTTTCTATCAATTCGTCTTCAGACAAACTTTTAGAAACCGTTTCTACAGAAAAACCATCTGTAGACAACTTTTTAAAAGCATCTGGATGTACGTTTTCTAATAATAATATTTTAATTCTATTTTTCGGATAAGAGATATTTCTTGTCAAATCGTTTATGTATAAAAATTCGTCTAAATTTGGGGTAATATGGTCTGCGTTTTCTGTCGTTTTATTTCTGGAAACATTTTCTGTATATGCAAAAAACTTGTCTGCAACACCTGCTTCTCGAGTTACATAATCGCTATAACCATCGCCAATTACTTGTATTTCTCCATCAAGCTGCATGTCTTTTAAACACTTAATTTTTCCATTGTGTTGAGAAAGTGGATTGTTGGCATCAAAACCAATAATTTTTCCATCTGTTGCAAACTCAAATGTATTTGCATACACTCTTTCTGAAGGAATATTATATTCCTTAACAATTGGGTCTATAAATTCTTTAAATCCACAGGAAATTACATAAATATCATCTGCATAGTTTTGAAAAAATTCTTTATTTCTTTCTATGGATGATGACACTTGCATTTTTAAATCTGATACTAATTTTGCTAGATCAGCTTTGTTTGCATTTAGTAGTTTAATTCTTCTTTCTAAGGATTCTGTAAAAGAGATTTCGCCATCAATTCCTAAATTGGTAATGTCGATGATTTCTTGGATAATCTCCTCTTTTTTAGGATTGTTTTTTAGTGTGATTTCTGCTAAAACATCTAAAGCCTCCACACGTGTTAAAGTGCTATCAAAATCGAAAACATAATTTCTTTTTGTAGTAATCATTGCTATAATTCTTGGTTGAATTTAAGTCTGTAAAGCTACAAATATAGAAGGGATTTAAGAAGTTTGTATTCAGTTTTATCATATCAATTTAATTTGATAGTTTTATTTAAAAAGATTATAATAATGTAGTTGATTGCTGTTAAATATTATCAAATCCTAAAATAATGAACCACCAAATGATTGGCAAAGCTTCTACCCAAAATGAACTATAATATTTAGATTGATTGATTTCGGCTCTCATCAATAATAATATCAACATAAAAAAGAACCCCATAAAAGGCATCACTAAAAAGTTTGTTTCTGATGATAAATGCTCTAAAACTAAAGCGATTACTAATAATATTAAGCCTAATTTTTTAGTTTTTTCTAAGCCTATTTGCTTAGGAATTGTTTGCAGAGAAATCGCATCGAATTTTACATCTCTAATTTCAAATGGTAAAATTAAAACGATTACAATCAAAAAACGTTGTATGATTAACAAAACAGCCTTTAAGGTAATTTGTTGACCTGCATCTACCAAAGGAATTAAAACTGTAAAGCCTGCCCAAACTAATGCAACTACAATAATTTTTAAGTAACTAACTTCTCTTAATGTTTTTTCGAATCCACTTAAAAAAGGAACTGCATATAAAAAAGTTAATACAGTAAATGGAATGGTAACATAGACCGTATTTATGGAGATTTGAAAAGCGAAATAACACATGGCTATAAAACAAAAAAGCGAAAAAATTTGAATTATTTTTAAGCTATCTGTTAAACTTTTATGATGCAGTTTTGCAACTCCTGCATATTTTACAAAGTTGTAACCTGTGATTGTTCCAAAAAAAATGAAAAAATTTAGATGGATGTTACTTGGTAAATTAAAATAAGTTTCTGTAATTTTTAAAAAAGCAAAAACAGCGAATGCAACATGAATACTTGCGTTGATATAAAAATTAAAAACCAGTTTTAAAAACTTCATAGAACAAAAATAACTTTTTGTTTATAATTAATCTATATAGTTAATAATTAAATCTACAACACCCCTTTTTAGGCAATTTTTAAGACAAAGAATGTCTATTTTTGCAAAATTAAATTTCGGTAGATTCCATAAGGATTTTTAAAACCGAAATCGATTGAATTATAATTATTTAAAACTTTATTTAATGAATACAAATTCGTTTCAGTTAAGACATATTGGCCCAAATAAAAAGGAGCAAGAAAAAATGTTACAGACTATTAAAGCAGATAGTTTGGAGCAATTAATTAATGAAACTGTTCCAGATAATATCCGTTTAAAAACCGATTTAGATTTGGCTCCTGCAATGAGTGAATATGAATATTTGCAACATATTAATGAATTAGCTAATAAAAATAAAGTTTTTAAAAGTTATATTGGTTTAGGCTATCATGAGGCAATTGTGCCAAGTGTAATTCAACGTAATATTTTAGAAAATCCAGGTTGGTATACAGCGTATACTCCTTACCAAGCAGAAATTGCCCAAGGACGTTTAGAGGCATTGTTAAATTTCCAAACGATGATTTGCGATTTAACAGGAATGGAATTAGCAAATGCATCTTTACTAGATGAAAGTACTGCTGCTGCTGAAGCTATGGCTTTATTGTTTGACGTTAGAGAGCGTGCAAAGAAAAAAGCTGGTGCCAATAAGTTTTTTGTTTCTGATGAAATTTTACCACAAACTTTATCAATTTTACAAACACGTTCTACACCAATTGGTATTGAATTAGTCATTGGAAGTCATGAAGATTTTGATTTTGGAGATGATTATTTTGGTGCTGTTTTACAATATCCAGGTAAATTAGGGCAAATTTTTGATTATGAAAGCTTTGTAGCAAAAGCAACCGAAAATGATATTAAAGTAGCAGTTGCTGCAGATATTTTATCACTTGTAAAATTAAAAGCACCAGGAGAATTTGGAGCTTCTGTGGTAGTTGGTACTTCACAACGTTTTGGAATTCCTTTAGGTTATGGAGGTCCTCATGCAGCATTTTTTGCCACTAAAGACGAATACAAAAGAAGTATTCCTGGACGAATTATTGGGGTTACTAAAGACATGAATGGAAAGCGTGCTTTAAGAATGGCATTGCAAACCAGAGAACAACATATTAAACGTGAAAGAGCAACCAGTAACATTTGTACTGCACAAGTTTTATTAGCTGTTATGGCTGGAATGTATGCTGTTTTTCACGGAAAAAAAGGAATTCAGTTTATTGCAGATTCTGTACATAACAAAACAAAATTAGTAGCAAATTATTTAGAGAAAGCTGGTTTTAAGCAACTAAACTCTTCTTATTTTGATACACTTTTAGTAGAAATTGATGCATTGAGATTAAAACCTGTTGCAGAATCTTTTAAAGTAAACTTTAATTATGTTTCTGATAGTTTGGTTTCAATTTCTATTAACGAAGCTACTACAGAGAAAGATTTAATGCAGTTGTTTACGATTTTTGGACAATTAAAACCTCGTCCAAATCCTTTAAACGATGATTTTAGTGGAAGTTTTTCTCAAATTTTAACGGAAAAACCTTTCCATTCAAATTTTGAAGTAATTGCTGATAATGTTGCAAGAAATACACCATTTTTAGAAAACGAAATCTTTAACACGTATCAATCTGAAACAGCGATGATGCGTTATATAAAGAAATTAGAGCGTAAAGATTTGGCGTTAAATCATTCTATGATTTCTTTAGGTTCTTGTACTATGAAATTAAATGCAGCTTCAGAAATGTTGCCTTTAAGCAATCCTCAATGGGGAAATATTCATCCTTTTGTGCCCTTAAATCAAGCACAAGGTTACCAAGAAGTTTTACAAAAATTAGAACATCAATTAAATATTATTACAGGTTTTGCTGGTACCTCTTTGCAACCAAATTCTGGTGCACAAGGAGAGTTTGCTGGTTTAATGACTATTAGAGCTTATCACCAATCAAGAAACGAATCACATAGAAATATTTGTTTAATTCCTGCTTCTGCTCATGGTACAAATCCTGCTTCTGCTGTAATGGCTGGTATGAAAGTAATTGTGACCAAAACTGCCGAAAATGGAAATATTGATGTTGAGGATATGCGTGAAAAAGCAGCATTACATGCAGATAATTTAGCTGCATTAATGGTTACTTATCCATCAACTCATGGAGTTTTTGAAAGTGAGATTCAAGAAATTACAAAAATAATTCATAAGCATGGAGGCCAAGTGTATATGGATGGAGCCAACATGAATGCACAAGTTGGATTGACAAATCCTGCAACAATTGGTGCAGACGTTTGTCATTTAAACTTACACAAAACATTTGCAATTCCTCATGGAGGAGGAGGTCCTGGAGTGGGTCCAATTTGTGTTGCTCCACAATTGGTGCCTTTTTTACCTACAAATCCTATTGTAAAAATTGGAGGAAAACAAGCAATTACAGCTATTTCTGGAGCTCCTTGGGGTTCTGCTTTAGTGTGTTTAATTTCTTATGGATATATTACAATGTTAGGTTTTAGAGGTTTAACAAATGCTACTAAAATGGCAATTTTAAACGCAAACTATATCAAAGAACGTTTAAATGGACATTATGAAACCTTATATACTGGAGAAAAAGGACGTGCAGCGCATGAAATGATTATTGATTGTAGAGAATTTAAAAACAACGGAATTGAAGTTGTAGATATCGCAAAACGATTGATGGATTATGGTTTTCATGCACCAACTGTTTCGTTTCCTGTAAATGGAACTATGATGATTGAGCCAACAGAATCTGAATCTATTGCTGAATTAGATCGTTTTTGTGATGCGATGATTGCCATTCGTGAAGAAATTAAAAATGCTTCTTCAGAGAATGAAAATAATCCGTTAAAAAATTCTCCTCATACTCAAGAAATGCTAACTGCTGATGAATGGATTTATCCATACACTAGAAAACAAGCAGCTTTTCCTCTAGAGTATATTGCTGATAATAAATTTTGGCCAACTGTGAGAAGAGTAGATGATGCTTTTGGTGATAGAAACTTAATTTGTTCTTGTAACCCAATTGAAGATTACATGTAGTAGGCAATTCCTACAAATAAGTATTTTTATCAACTGTGTGTTTTATAGTTGATAAATTTACAACATTAAAACCGTTTCATTTTGCTGATGTAAATTCAGTTATTTGAAACGGTTTTTTTGTTGATGAAATTTTCTAACTTTATAGTTCTAAAAAGGATAATAATTGTGGCAGTTTGTTGAAGTCTATTCGATACTAATTTAAATAAATTATCTTTACAGATTTCAATAATATAAAAAGTACTATATACGTGAAATTTACGGGATATGCGTATTAAAAGTTACTTTATAACGAGTTGGCTACAACTAAAAAAATGCTCTGAATAATGATTACAAACAATCAAAACTTATATGAATTATTAGATTCAGGACAATTTGAAAAAGTAAGAACAATACTTAATGAAAACTTAGTTGAAAACTGTAATGAAAATAATACAGATGAAATACTCTATCAGTTACGATTATATGGAATTTTAATTGATTTAGGTAGAGAGAGCTTCAATAGAAACGACTTAAAAAAGGGAATTGAATTTTATGAAAAAAATGAGTTATTATTTGAAAAAGTAATTACTAAAGAAAGCTATTATTATAACCTAGCAAATGCAAAAGAAGGTTTAGCAAAAATATTTTATTCAGAAAATAAAGGTGTTCATTCTATATATACAAGTTTTACTGAATTTCAAGAACCTATAAACCTATATTGGATGGCTTTTAAAAAAGCTACTCCTAAAGACTCTCTTTTTCATCAAATAATAATTAATTTATCTAGTGCTTTAATGTATACTAATCGAATTATTGAAGCTATTCAATTACTTGATACAGTTTTAAAAGTCCAACCTAATTATAATCAAGCTTTAATATCTAGGGCAAACTATCTAGATTATTTATCAACGGTTACTAACTGCCCAATTAGTATTGCCTTATACACTCAAATATATTTATCATACTATAAAGGAATACAAAGTAATAGCATTCCATATGAAGTTTATCAAAAAAGCTTATATGAAATGAACCAGAAAAAGAAAATTATTGAAAATCAAGGTTTCTCTGTAGAAAATTTAGGTAAAGAATTAGAAAAAACTAAATCTGAATACAATGAACTTTCTGAATTTAGGCAATTTTGCATAGACAATTTTTTAACTTTAAACGAACATGCTGTCTACTGCCCTTGTATAGCATCTAAAACAGATGATATACAAATTGGCGTTCAAAATGTATTATTCAAAAATAGTTTATTACCAAAACTTGAGTTATTACTTAACAGAATTAAGTCTGAATTCGCATTTGCAAGATGGAATTATTATAAATCTAATACCGAAAGAGCTTTTGATTATGATGTTGAGTTTTCTGAACTATTGGAAGGAGAAATTATTAATTCAAAAAGTGAAACATTAAGAACAAGTTACCGAATTTGCTATGGCATATTAGATAAAATCGCTTTAGGAATCTGTAAAATTTATGGAGTAGATGGAGGAAATATATTTTTTGAAAGATTCTGGAATGAAAAAAAAAGAAAGCCAGTACTTGAAAAACAGAAGAATATCCACTTAAATGCTCTTTATAGTATTGCTTGTGACTTAAATACTAAAACTGGAGAATTAAGGCATTTCAAAAACTGGAGAAATAAGCTAGAACATAATTTATTAATTCTAAAAGACACAAGTAATGAAAGTCCTGATTTATTAAATATTTATGATGATCCTGATTTTGTTGCTGTAATAGATATTAATGAGTTTAAGGAAAAAACTATTCAGCTTTTACAATTAACTAGAGCTGCTATTTTTAGTTATGTTTATTGTATTAGATTGGAAACTATTACAAATGAGACATCTCATAATAAAAATACGATACCTACAATTTCATTAAAATGAATACGCAGTAACTAACATCCGAATATAAAAAATAGATTTAGAAATATTATTACAACTAATTTCAAAATACATTTATTCGTTTCAAAGAAAACAGTTCCTTAAAAAACTTTATAAAAAGTAGTTGTAATCAAACCTTTATTATCTTCTAAGTCAAAAACTAGTAACTCTTTTTTCTCTTTTACCTCAAAATTAAAAGGTGGTTTTAAAATATCCAATCCACTTTGTTTTTTTAGTCTGATGCCTTGTCCTGAGATAATATCTTTATTAGGTGTAAAAATCCCTTTTGGTATATGTTCTGTGAGAATTATATAGTTGAAATCAGCTAATTTATCTAAAACCTTTTGAACTTCTGCATTTGAAAGATGTTGCAAAACTTGTCTTATGATTACACAATCTGCTTTTGGTAAATCGTCTTTTGCAATATCTAAACATTTGAATTCTAAATGATCGGCTTTAAATTTTTCTTGATTATAAATGATAAGATTCTCGACAATATCAACAGCAATATATTTTTTTGTGAATTCTACAAATTGATTTCCGATATTAAAATCGCCACAGCCTAAATCTAAAACAGTGATTGGCTTTTCAAAAGAAGTTAAAAACTGTTTAACAACCTCAACATACGGATTTACAATTGCTGGATTGTGAGAACCAAAACCAGAATAAAATTCGGTATTGTTATCTCCCCAAAGATTTTGATCGTAAATCTGTTCCATCGCCTTTTTTGTTGGCCAAGGTTTTTTGATTTTTTTTGGGTTTTCCATTTGAGTATAATTCAGAATGTGAGATTTAAAAATGTTCTCGATTCAATTTCGATGAAAAAAATCGAAATCACTTGAACTTACATTATAGATAACTGTGTGTGGAATTCTTTCAGAATGACAAAAACATATGAAAAATTAAATATCTTAAATTTACTTTCCTAGTATATTCTTAACAATCATTTTTGCGTGAATTCGAGAATTTTCAATAAACCATTTATGCGTTTCCATTCCACCACAAATTACACCTGCTAAATAAATTCCTTTAATATTTGTTTGCATTGTTTCATCATTGTAAACTGGTATTTTTTGTTCATCTTGAGATAATTTAATACCCATACTTTGCAAAAAACTAAAATTAGGTTTGTAACCTGTTAATGCTAAAACAAAATCGTTTTGAAGAGTTTCAATGCCTTTTGGAGTTTCAATTTTAATTTCTGTGTCTTTAATTTCTACAACTTCACTGTTATAAAAAGCGTTGATACTGCCCTCTTCAATTCTATTGATAATATCTGGACGAACCCAATATTTTACACGCTGACCAACTTCTTCTCCGCGAATAATTAATGTAACCTCTGCTCCTTTTCTATAACATTCTAAAGCTGCATCAATAGCTGAATTACTAGCACCAATGATCGCAACTTTTTGACCTGCATAAAAATGAGGATCATTATAATAATGAGAAACTTTTTCTAAATCTTCGCCTTTAATGTTTAGCGTTTTCGGAATATCATAAAAACCAGTAGCAACCACCACATTTTTAGCCTTATAAGTATTCTTGTTTGTTTTTATGTCGAAAATATTTTCATTTTTAATAACAGAATTCACTTTCTCAAACAAATTAATATTCAATTTGTTGGATGTGGTTATCCTTCTATAATACTCTAAAGCTTCACTCCTATTTGGTTTTGCTTCTTTACTAATAAATGGAATTTCATCAATCTCTAACTTTTCTGACGAAGAGAAAAACTGCATATTTGTTGGGTAATTATAGAGCGAATTTACAATAGGCCCTTTTTCAAGAATTAAATAACTCAGTCCTTTTTTCTTTGCTTCTAAACCACAGGCAATTCCTATGGGTCCACCTCCAACAATTAAAATGTCTAATTCTTCCATACATTTAATATTTGTAAATTTCATGATAACTTACAATCTTATCATCTTTCTTTCTTCTAAAAATATGTTTTGGTTTTAAATCTCCAATAGATTCAATGCCCATTGCTGCAACCATCTCTTTTACAGAAGCTATGGTTTTATCATGGTAATTTTTAACACGAACATTTTTCTTTTCAACAACCAGCGCTTTTACCAACTCCTCATCTTGGGTAGCAACACCAACAGGACACGTATCTAAATTACATTCTCTTGCTTGTATACAACCTAAACTCAACATAAAACTACGAGCCATACCAATAGCATCTGCTCCTAAAGCAATTAATTTTACAATATCGAAAGCGTCAATTGCTTTTCCTGAAGCAATAATTTTAATCTCGTTTTTTAAGTTATATTGAATCAATAATTTATTGATAAAAACCAATCCTTCTGTTAAAGGTGTTCCTATATAATTTGTAAATTCCATAGGCGCAGCTCCAGTTCCTCCTTCTCCACCATCAACAGAAATAAAATCTGGATAATTATTGGCAACTGAAAACGCTTTGATCATTTCTTCAATTTCCTCATTATTACCAACACAAAGTTTAATTCCTACAGGTTTTCCTCCAGATAAATCTCTCACTTTCTGAATAAAAACAATCATTTCATCATAATTAGAAAAAGCCGAATGTCCAGGAGGCGAATCTACTTGTGTACCCACTACTACTCCTCTAATATTTGCAATTTCTTGTGTGTTTTTCAATGCTGGCAAAATTCCTCCATGACCAGGTTTTGCACCTTGAGAAAACTTAATTTCAATCATTTTAATATCTGAATGACTCGCATTTTTCTTGAAAATTTCATCATCAAAAACTCGGATTCCATTCACAGATTTCCCTGCTCCAAAATACCCTGTACCCACTTGAAAAATAACATCTCCTCCTTGTAAATGATATGGAGAAACACCACCCTCACCAGTATTGTGTGCAAAATTTCCCATTTTTGCTCCTTGATTTAATGCCATTACTGCATTTTTACTTAAAGAACCAAAAGACATTGCAGAAATATTAATAAGAGAACCATTGTATTTTTGAGTGCATTTGCTAGAACCAAAAAGTACGCGATCTCCTTTTATAAGATGATGATTTGTTGGAAACATAGAGTGTTTTACAAACTCATATCCTTTTTTATACACATTGTGTTGTGTACCAAAAGGAACTGTATCTTTCTCTAACTTTGCACGTTGATAAACAATACTTCTTTTTTCTCTGTTGATAGGTGTTCCACTTAAATTATCTTCAATAAAATATTGTTGAATTTTTTCGCGTTCCTCCTCAAAAAGCCAACGTAATCTTGCAATTAAAGGAAAACTTCTTAGTAAAGAATGTTTGGTTTGAAAACTATCACGTAAAACAACAATTGTTAAAACACCAATGATAGATAAAAGTGCAATATTGCCAGTTTGTGGATAGAAATACACTAAAATACCTGCTAAAATTGTGGCAGTAATAAAGATCGAAAGTATAGTATTTCTCATTATTTTGAGCTTTTTTTTTAAAAGAAGCACAAAAATAATCTATTATTATTAGATAATGAAAATTGTTACTCGATAGTTGCCTTAAAGGATTATAATGAAAAGTCTGACTTTTATACTGATTACTTTCAGCAAAAAGTAACATCCAAAATAATAGTTGTAAAGTAACTTAGTAGTTCAGTTTAAAAACGATACACAATTGCATTTATATTCATACCTGCTCCAACAGAAGCTAGCATAACAACATCGCCTTTAGCTACTTTTTGATCTTTAATTTTACCTTTCAAAACCAAATCTAACAACGTTGGTACAGTTGCTACAGAACTATTACCCAATTTGTGAATACTCATTGGCATAACGCCTTCTGGAACAGGTTTTTTATACAATCTATAAAAACGTTTAACGATAGCTTCATCCATCTTTTCATTGGCTTGATGAATGAATATTTTTTTAATATCATCTATTTCAAAACCACTTTTATCCAACGCCATTTTCATGGCATTTGGCACATTTGTAATCGCAAATTCGTAAATTTTACGACCAAACATTTTTATATAACGTATACTTTTGTCTTCATTTTTATTAAAAGAACTCCCATAATGTAAAAAATAAGCTTCCTCTTTTGCAAAGGTTTGGGTTGCGTGACTTATAATTCCTGAATCCTGCTCATCCGTTTTTTCTACGATACAAGCTCCTGCTCCATCACTATAAATCATGGAATCTCTATCGTGTTTGTCTATAACTCTCGATAACGTTTCTGCACCAATTATCAAACATTTTTTGGCAATGCCTGCTTTTATAAAAGCTTGCGCCTGAATAATACCTTCAATAAAACCTGGGCAACCAAATAAAATATCATAGGCTACACAATTTGGGTTTTCAATACCTAATCTAAATTTTACTCTAGTTGCTAAACTTGGTATCATATCTCCTTGGATTGTACCATGTTTTATATCGCCAAAATTAT
The DNA here is from genome assembly GCF_001761365.1 of Polaribacter vadi. NCBI lineage: Bacteria > Pseudomonadati > Bacteroidota > Flavobacteriia > Flavobacteriales > Flavobacteriaceae > Polaribacter > Polaribacter vadi. The sequence goes on from NZ_CP017477.1 coordinate 1,556,209, forward strand.
GTGCAAAAATAATATAATCGATACTTTCTTTGTTGATGTTTGCGTCTTCGATGGCTTTTTCTGAAGCAAAAAAAGCTAAATCTGAGGTTGTATATTCAGCCCTTGCATAACGCCTTTCTTCAATACCAGTAATAGCTTTAAATTTCTCTACAATTTCACTATTTTTTGAGGGAATTGCAGAACCATCTGCATTTAAAAATGCTGTGTTCAAAAAATCTTTATTTTCCTTCTTTAAAGAAGGTATAAAAGTTCCTGTTCCAGTTATTTTTGATGAAATCATTTTTTTATTTTAATTATAGAATTCTATAAAAGTACTACTATTAGCCTTAGTAGTATTTGAACCCGAAGCTTAAAACCGAAATTCAGTAACATAAAAATTACTTTTTATCTTGAAATAAATTCATTTTTAATTGCATAACTGTAGCAATAGATTGGGCTCTAGCCTTCATTTTTTCTGAATTTTCACCTGTAAAAGAAGCATCAATTGTCTTAAAAAAATACGATACCCAACTAGTAAAATGTTCTTTTTTGAAATGGATAAAAGCATTTTTTTGAAGATGCTTTTGCATTACATTTTGTTGATAATCATTGGTATCAAACAAAATATCATTCCAAAAATCAGTGATAATTTCCAAATGATGTTCTAACTGGTTTTCTTGGACAATTTCTTCGAAAAAAGGCATCATTGTTTTATCAGCCAATAAAAAATCATAAAATTTTGTCATTATTTGTTTAATGTCTTTTCTTGAAGATATATCTGGTTTCATCATTTTCTATAAATTAAAATTGATTTTTGGATTGTAAAGATTCACTTTTATAAGTTTTATGGATACTATTTGTGATAAAATTAAAAGTGAAATAAAATTAATTTTATTTTTAAACTCTTAAAATTTTCTTAAAGAAATATATTGATTCTCAAAATAGTTTATTAAAGATTAAATTAGACCTCTAAAACTTCACTAAAATGACTAAAAAAACTTTATTATCATTTGTAATTCTTTGTAATACGCTCATTGCAATTGCACAAGAAACTTTAATCAGGACACCTGCTATTAGTCCTGATGCCACAAAAATGGCTTTTGGGTTTGATGGCGATATCTGGGTTTTAGATTTGGCTACAAATCAACCTAAAAGATTAACAATTCATCAAGCTTATGAAAGTAATCCTATTTGGAATCGTAAAAGCAATCAACTTGTTTTTAATTCAAATAGAAGAGGATATACCAATATTTTTAAAACCAATTTAAAAGGCGGAGTTCCAACGCAACTAACCTATTACCCAACAACTGACAGTCCAAGTTTTTGGGGTGAAAATGGCGATATTATTTTTTCAAGTAATCGAATTTTTAAAGGTACAGAAAGAGAAACATCAATATATAAAATAAACGAAAATGGCGAAACTCCAAATCGTTTTATGACAGCTTTAGGAAGCCAAGCAACACTATCTCCAAATGGAAATTTTGTGGCTTTTGTTAAAGGAACTTGTAGAATATCTAGAGAAGACTATAATGGTCCTGCTCAAAGAGATGTTTGGATTTACAACCTAAATACGAAAGAATATCATCAGATTACAACTAGTAAAAAAAACGATCACACACCACTTTGGGACGAAAATAACAACTTATATTATATAGGTGCAGAAAGTGGACGATATAATATTTATAAAACATCAATTACAGAAAAAGGAACAAAAAATGGCACTGAAACTGCTTTAACTAATTTAAAGGTTGATGGTGTTTTGTCTTTTTCTGTAAGTAATAATGGTACTATAATTTACAATAGTGGTATTGAAGTTTTTAAATTACAAAATGGTGCTAGTCAAAAAATGAGCTTAAACTTAGCAACCGATAACCGATTTGAGTTAGAGAAAACTGAAACAGTTTCTGGAGATATTAGTACTTTAAATGTTTCGCCAAATGGAAAGTTAATTGCCTTAAGTATTAATGGCGAAATTTTTGTAAAAGAAAATGACAAAGACAAAACAAAAACCAACAATGTAAGTAATCATCCTTTTAGAGATGATGATCCTTTTTGGATTGATGACAATACTCTTGGTTTTTTATCAGATAGAAATGGACAAAATGAATTTTATAAAGTTGTATCTGCTGATGAAAAAGTAAATTTAAGCAGAACTTTAAAAACTAAAACTACACAATTAACGAAAAGTGAAATTGATGTTTTTGAACCTTTATTATCACCTAATAGACAGAAAATTTCTTATAGAATTGGTAGAGGAAAATTGGTTATTGCAGACATTAAAGATGGTACATTCTCAAAACCAAAAACCTACTCAGATACTTGGGCATCTGCAGATGGCGTTTCTTGGAGTCCTGATAGTAAATACATAGCTTACTCTCAACAAGATTTAGATTTTGATAGCGAAATTTACATTCAATCAGTAGAAAATTCATCAACAAAAATGAATGTTTCTATGCACCCAAGATCAGATAGATCGCCAGTTTGGAGTCCAGATGGAAAAAAACTTTCTTTCGTTTCTAACAGAGCTGGAGATAGAGGTGGTATCAATTATGATACTTGGATGGTTTGGCTACAAAAAGCAGATTGGGAAAAAACAAATGCAGATTTTAAAGAAGGTGCTTATTATCAAACAGAAGAAGTAGCATCAAAAGATAAAAAAGAGCAAAAAGAAGTAGTTGTAAAAATTGATGAAGACAGAATTTTTGATAGATTAACACAAATAACAAGTTGGGCTGGCAATGAATATGGAGCAATGTTTAGTGCAGATAGCAAAAGTATATACATTTCTGCTACAAACCCAGCAACTGATAAAAACGGCTTATATAAAGTTGATATTACTGGAGGAGCTCCAAAAGAAGTAAAAGATGTTAGCTATGTTGGTAGTGCAAGTTTGCACAAAGATGTATTATATTATGCATCTAGAGGAAAACTTAAATCTTTAAATTTAAAATCTGACAAAGTTGCTTCTTTTACACATTCAGCAACTTACACAACAAATTTTAGCAAATTAAATCAGCAAGTTTTTGAAGAAGGTGTAAGAGCTATCACTGCTGGTTTTTACGATCCAAAATTTCATGGTTATGACTGGGATAAAATTGTAAAACGTTACAGACCTTGGGTTTTAGCTGCCAACACAAAACAAGATTACACATTTATGTTTAACAATATGTTAGGGCAATTAAATGCAAGTCATATGGGATATAGAGGTAGTTCTCCAGAAAAAACCTCTAGTGATAATATTGGGTTATTAGGGTTGGATGTTACCAATGTTAAAAATGGTGTAAAAATTAATTACGTACTTCCGAATTCAGCTGCAACAAAAACAAATGTTTCTTTAAAGGTTGATGATGTAATTGAGTCTGTAAATGAAAAAAATATTGATAAAAACACCAATTTTTATAGTTTACTAAAAAACACTAATGGGAATGAAATTTTACTAACCTTAACTGATCAAAGAGAAATTGTTGTAAGAACAGCATCAACAAGAACTATTGGAAATTTACGTTACGAAGAGTGGATCAATTCTCGTAAAAAATTAGTGGATGAATTCTCTAATGGACAATTAGGCTACATTCATATTCAAGGTATGAATTTACCAAGTTTTGAGCGTTTTGAAAGAGAATTAAAAGCTTCTGGTTATGGTAAAAAAGGGATTGTAATTGATGTAAGAAATAATGGTGGTGGTTGGACTACAGATCGTTTAATGGCTGTTTTAACAGTACAACAACATGCATATACAGTTCCTAGAGGTGCTACTGATAATCTACAAAAAGACAACAAAAATTTTACAGGTAATTATCCTTTTAATGAACGTGCTCTTTTATCTGTAAACACAAAACCTTTGGTAGCTTTGTCAAACCAAAGCAGTTATTCTAATGCCGAAATTTTTGCACATGCTTTTAAAAGTTTTAAACTAGGAAAATTAGTTGGGCAACCAACCTTTGGTGCTGTAATTTCTACAGGTTCTCAAAGATTACAAGATGGTTCTATTAGAATGCCTTACAGAGCTTGGTATGTAAAAGAATCGGGCATGAATATGGAACATGGACCAGCAGTTCCAGATTATTTAGTAGAAAATAAACCAGGTTGGAAAGAAAGAGGAGAAGATGATCAACTTAAAAAAGCGGTAGAAGTTTTACTGCAAGATTTAAAATAAGTATGTGAAATATACTTTTACAAAAAAGTTGCTTATCATATATTAAATATGATAAGCAACTTTTTTATGTCTTAGAAAATGGTTTACCTACAAATAACTACTATCAAAAGAAAAAGACAATAAGGAATCTAAAAAATTGGTTTTAATAATTTAGAAATATTTTTTAACTATTTTCTTTTTGTTATTGGATCTTTGCGAGTATTAAATACTGAATAAATATAAATTTCTTCGTAAGTCTGTTCATAGATAATTACATAAGGAAATCTTTTTAATGGCAATTCTCTAAAAATTGGCTTTCTTTTATTTGAAAATACGCTTCGTTCTGTTGAAGCGTTTTAAAGTAGCCCTCTAAATAATTATAAAACTCAAAACCTAATCCTTCTCTTGCTGATTCATACCATTCAATAGCTTTATCTATCTCTATTTGAGCTTCAGGATCAATAATTAAAATAGGTCTAGAAACCATATTTTTGTTTCAAATCCTGCTTTACCTCATCCCAACTTTTTCCTTTGGTTTCTCCTTTTATTTTTTTTTGATAACGTTCTTCTACAATTTTGTAGTGTTCTTCTGAAACTAAAGAATCAACACTTTCATTGCCTGTTATAGCATCAAAAACACCCTCTAACACAACTAATTTAGAATCGTCTGTAATGAATTCTTCAAATTGATTGATAATTTTATTTCTTAATGCTATAGATTCCATAATAGTTAGTTTGAGTACTACACAAATATAATAAATAGTATTTTGATTTCTAAATCACTAAAAAGCACCAAAGTCACATCTAAGTTTTATCTAAACGTTTTTTGATATTTAAATAATCCGCTTAAGAACCTTGTATAAAACCTCTTTGGGTTCATGGTAATAGTCTTACAAATAACTACTATCAAAAGAAAAAGGCAACAAAGCATCTAAAGACTCAGTTTTTATGATTTCGCCAACTTCGCCCATAAAAATAACTGGAAAATGTTGTTTCTGTTTAATTTCATATTCTGATAAAGATTGCCTACAAGCACCACAAGGCCCTACAGGTTTATCTACTTTAGAAATTGATGAACTCGCAGAAATAGCCAATTTTAAGATTTTTACATTTGGGAAATCTGAACCAGCTTTCCAAATGGCAACTCTTTCTGCACACATTCCTGAAGGATATGCAGCGTTTTCTTGATTATTTCCTGTAACAATTTCGTTATTTTCTAATAATAAAGCTGCACCCACATTAAATTTAGAATAGGGAGCATAGGCTTTTTTTCTTGCTTCAATGGCTTTATCCATTAACATTTTATCTTCTGTAGATAATTCTGAAAGATTATTAAAAACGGTTACTGATGTTGCTATTTGAATTTTTCTCATAGATTAAAGTCGTCAAAAAAAGCAGCCTTTATGGACTGCTTTATATAGGGTTATAAATTTACTAAAAAAATATCACTTTTAGTAATTATCGTAAATTTCACCTAAATCAAAAGATAAAGAAAAACGAAGTGAGTTTTCTAATGGGTTATTTACATCAGAAGAATTTATTAAATACGATAAATCTATATTTAAAGCATTGGTTCTAAAGCCTGCACCTAATGTAAAATATTGTCTACTTCCTTTATCTACACTTTCATGAAAGTACCCACCTCTTAAAGCAAAGGCTTGGTTGTATAAATATTCTGCACCTAAAGCATAGGTAATTTCACTTAATTCTTCACTAAAACCTCCTGGAGCATCTCCAAAAGATCCGAAAATTCCTTGAATCCAACCTTTTGCTTCATCAGATTGATCTGGCTGTGGAGTTGGTACTAATAATTTGGTAAATTCAACGTTGGTAGAAATAATATTATAATCATCTAAAATAAAATCGAAACCACCACCAAATTTTAAATTAGTTGGTATAAAATCTTCTTCTCCTGGCGTATAAGAAACTTTAGGACCAATGTTGGCAATGTTGAAACCGATTCTATAACGTCCATTAAAATTACCATAATTTTCTTCAAACGATTGGTAATATCCAGAAACATCCACAGCAAAAGAGTTGATGGGTTGCAATGTATTCCCTGAAGTTCCATTAAATGCTAAGTTAGAACGCAAGTATTTTAAAGAAACTCCCATCGAAAAAGTTTCACTTAATTTTAAAGCATAAGAACCTGTTGCTACAAATTCATTTGGATTTATAGTTCCATTTGGATTTCCTTGATTGTCTGTTAAATCTATTTGTCCTAAAGAAAAATACTTGAAATCTGCTCCCCAAGCTGCATTTTCGCTAAATCTGTTAATGTAAGCAGCACTTCCTACAAAAATATCATCAGTTAAATTACGTAACCAAGGAGAATAGGTAATTCCCGTTTTTATTTGGCGATCACTAAAAGCAATTTTGGCTGGGTTATGGAATAAGGACCAAGCATCTGTAGAGGTTGCAACTCCCATATCTCCCATTCCTCCAGCTCTTGCATCTGGTACAATTAACATAAATGGTGCTGCAGTTGTAATGGCATTATTCTGCGCATTTATTTTTAAACTAACTAAAGCACAAAGTGCGATACAAAATCCAATTTTTTTCATTCTTTGATTATTCTTGTTAATGTTACAAATATCTACTTTTTATTGAAGTATTACTAATTTTTCGTATTTCTCTGAAACTAAATTGTTCACAGTCGATTTTACCTTTAGTTTATAGACGTAAACTCCCTTTCCTATTTTATTACCAAAATCATCTAAACCATTCCAAGTTATATTTCTTGATAAATTACCTGTTGTTTGCACATTTTTGTTAATGGTTTTGACCAACTTTCCAGAAACTGTAAAAATCTGAACTTGCACCTCCAAAGGTTCGTTTGGTTTGTTATGATTGAACCAAAACTCTGTGTAATTTACAAAAGGATTTGGGTAGTTTAAAACATTTTCTAAATTTAGAATTGCATCACTTACAACCACAAAATTTAACGTAGTTTCTGAAGAGTTATTGTAAGTGTCCCAAGCTTTTAATTGTAATGTATGTGGGCCAACCTCTAAATCTCTTAAGGTATAGGTTACTTTTCCGTTTGTAAAATCGTCTAAATCGGTTTGGTAAAAGTCGTTTAATATTATGGGATTGGCTGTATCTCCATCTAAAATACCAACAATATCATGATCTACAGCTGTAATAGAAGTGTTGATGCCACTCATATCTGATAGCGATGCAATTAAATTGGGTGACGTATTTGTATTGCCTCCATCAATAAAAGATTCATCATTCATAAACAATTGAATTTCTGGACCCACAGTATCTTCTGGAGCGTTTTCATTAATTCCGCCTACAATTACTTCAAAATTAGAACCTGCTTTATCTATTTCGCCATTTTCTGCATAAAAACTTAATTTCCCTTTTCCAAAAGCTATCTTTACATCTTTTGGAACGATAAAATCGAAACTAAATGCACCATTGGTAACTGTAGATTTTCCTCTAAACAATTTACTTTCTTGCGCATCAAAAGTATTTACAACCCCAAAACCATCATTATCTAACGTGTTTTTATCTATTGATTTATCGAAAATTGTGGTCGATAAAGTACCATTAAAATCCGTTAATATAGTGTTTGAATCGTCTGTAATAACCCCTTCAAACTTAATTTTTGATAAGGCTTTAATCGTATCTAAAGATTGTGTCACAGAAACATCATTCATTTTTGTAATTCGCACATTGGGTTTTGGAACCGCCAATTTCATTGCTGGATCTCCAAAAGAATAAATAAAGAATTTTTGCGAACTCGAAAAGCCATTTTTTGTTTTCATCAAGGCTTCTGCAATGGTATAATCTTCGTTATTAAAAGCTAATAAAATTCTTATCAATTCTTCATTAAAACGTTGTCCAGTAGAAATAAAAACTTCTCTTGTGGTAGTAATCATGCTTGCAGCACCACCAGTTTTACTCTTAAAAAACAATTCTCCAGCAGTAATTCTATTTGGATTATCGAATCTAGAAAAATCGCAAGTAATGGTTATAAAAAGGGGTAAGGTATTTTTATTATTTAAAGCTTGAATTTGTGGCACATCTAAAATTCTTTCGGCTGCAAACCCATCTTCTCCTCCATGACCAAAATAATCGAAAACCAAAGTTCCTTTTTCGATTGCATTTGTAATAGCACGATTTACATCTGGATAACGTTCTCCTCCAGAAGAATTTTGCTGTACAAAAGCATCCGCATAAATTTTATTGATGTTAAAAATAGGTTTCATTTCTGTAATTTCATCAGCAATAATTTCTACACCAGATTGTAAATTTCTGTCACTACTAATATCATCAATATCATCTGCTAACAACGTAACTGTGTTTCGCCAATCGCCAATGGCTTCTTTATCATAATAAGATAAAATTTTATCGACAACAATCGTTGCTTCAGGAATTGTGGACACAGGAATTCTGCTAGAAATTACATCAATTGTATGCGAAGTAGACATGGTGCCTTCATTATCATCTAACATTACAAAAAAATCATCTGTAACCCAAGAACTTGCCAAATTAAAACTAATTTCCGATAATTTTACAGGAACTATATTGTTATTCCCTTGAATCCTGTCTTTGTAATCGTAAGAACCATCTCCAAAAAAACACACATATTGTAGTTTTGTTTCTGTGGATGAATTTGTATTGTATACATGTTTTATAAAATCTCTAATTCCTGTAATATCCTTAGAACCCGAAGAAAATTCATTATAAATCTCGTCTAACAACACAACTTTTGTTGTTAAGTTCGAATTTGTTTCATGATAAGTTGCCAATCTTTGTGCTTGTCCAGAAAGCTCATTGTTGGTAATAATCATATAATTCACATCTTTTACAGCATGTAAATTCTGATTTTTTATATTCGCATTTTCAACTCTTTCTGGAATGTAAAAATCGTTCTCATGTAGAATACTATATTCTTTAAATTGTGCTCCAGCATCTTTAAATGTAAAATTATTGGCGGTACTTTGGTTTGTAATTGCTTGCGGATTTATATAATCTGTAACATCCCAAACTTGAAAAGCGGTTTGTCCGTTTTCTATTTGATACTCTACAACTCCACTTGCATTTGCTTGTTCGAAACTTCTAAATCCAAACTGAAAATCGCTAAACCTTAATTGCTTTTTCCCAACAACCTCAATATAATCTAAAAATGCATTTGCAGACGGATTTCCACTATTGCTATAGGTAATAGAAATTTTAATATTTTCTGATGAATTTAAAGCATTTGCACTTCTTTCTAACGCTTGTGCTTTTGTTAAAGAAGCAGCTGACAGCCCATTATAATTAATACTATAAAGATCTTGATTGTTTAATTTTACAGCCATAGAAGCAGCTGTAGAAGAATTAAAAACACTTCTAACAGTTACATTTATATTCTGATTTGGAACTGCATTTGGAAAAGGAATGCTGAATTCTTGAGTATTTTCGATGTTAAAATCCTCGTAAAAAAACCATTGTGTGCCTACTGCTAAAATGCTTTTTTCATCTTTTTCGTAAAAAGTATAATCATCAAAAACAGTTATTTGACTTGTTGCATTTGCTGTTATTGGTGCTTTTTGAGAAATTCTTTTTCCATCAACTTCATTTACAGTTATAAAATAATAGGCTTTGTCAGAAAAAATATTTTGTCTGTGTGTAGCTGTAGCATTGTTCGTATTAACTTCCCAGTCATGAGGACCTTTTGCATAAAAGAGAATAAAATCATTGCTATCAAAAGAACCATCATTTTCTCCTGATATAAAAATTGCATTTTCCTGCAAATCATCATACCTAAAATCGCTATTTAAATCAGGTAGCATTTGTCCACCATTTCCGTAAATATGAATTTTCTTCGGATTTACCCCATTTGTAGAAACGCCAATTTGTTGCAGTAAATTTCTATCAATTTTAAAAACACCAGTGGTATCCACAGAAAACTGAAACCAATTGCCAGAAGAAAGCACAGAATTACTTACTTGCGCAAACGTAATTTGCATAAAAAAGCCACATAAAAAAAGGAAAACGTATTTTCTCATAGATGTATTCAAATAACGCAAATAATTTTTAGATATTTTAATGGAAACAAAGATAAATTATACTAAACTAAAAAAGCTTTCGTTTTAAATAATATGCACAAAAATTGATGCGTTAAAACTTTATATTTTACTTGTAAGAAAGTATATTTATCGTAAATTGCATCACTATAATAAAAAACCTATCAATTTTAAATTAGGAAATGAAAAACATATTTAAAATAAGTTTATTAGCCTTAACAGCTTTGTTATTCGCTAATTGTAATAGATCTAATTCTAACAAATCTACATTAACTGGTTTAAATTTTAATGATCCAAAAAATGGTAATTTCATTAGAAATAATTCTTTTGATGGCCAAAAAACACCTCCAGGAATGATTGGTGTTGAAGGAGGTTCTTTTACAATGGGGCAAGTGCAAGATGATGTTATGTTCGATTGGAATACAACTCCTAAAAAAATTCACGTGCGTTCTTTTTATATGGATGAAGCTGAAGTTTCTAACTCAGAATATCTTTTATATGCAGAATATACAAAGGATCTTTACAATCCATCAGAAGAAAATTATAGATACATTTATAATTCGGTTTTGCCAGATACTTTGGTTTGGAGAAAAAGTTTAGGAAACACAGATATTTTATCTGAAAACTATTTTCGTCATCCAGCTTATGGAGATTATCCTGTTGTAGGCGTTAGTTGGTTACAAGCGAATGAATACTGTAAATGGAGAACCAATGTTGTGAACTTAAAAACGTTAATCGACAAAGGACATATTAAAAATATCTTTGAAATTGATTCTGTTAAAATTCCTTTTGATACAGAAGCGTTTTTAGCCAATAGTGATAAAGTTTTTAAAGGAGATTCTACTATATATAAAAGAGGTGTTGGTAGAGCTGTAAGAAAAAGAGGAGAACCAAGACCTGGTAGAGATGAGTTTCAAGGAGCTAGAAAAATTTCTAGATCAGATGGTATTTTAGTGCAAAGTTTTAGATTACCAACAGAAGCTGAGTGGGAATTTGCTGCCAAAGCAAATATCGAAAATAGAGAATACAACAACATTAGAGGTAGAAAAAAATATGCTTGGGATGGTAAATATTCTAGAGACAAAAGCAAAAGAAATAGAGGAGATCAGTTAGCAAACTTTAAACAAGGACCAGGACAATATAGTGGTTTATCTGGTTGGAGTTCTGATGGAGCTGATATTCCAAATAAAATAAAATCATATCCTCCAAATGCATTTGGTTTGTACGATATGTCTGGAAACGTTGCTGAATGGGTGGCAGATGTTTATAGACCTATTATTGATAGTGAAGCAAATGACTTTAATTATTTTAGAGGAAATATTTTCACTAAAAAAATGATTGATGAAGAAGGAAATGTTGTAATTGCTGCCAATGACCAAGCTGCAGAAGTAGATTATGATACGTTGCCAAATGGAAATATTGTTGCAAAACAATTACCAGGAACTATCAAATACATTCCTATTACGAAAGATGATACTACTTTAAGAAGAAACTTTATGGTTGCTGATAATACTGATATTGGTGATGGAGATGCAAACTCTTCTAGATTTTTTGAGGATGATGAAGATAAAGTTGTACCAAGCATGTATAATTCACCAAAAGCACCTACTAAAGAAATCGATCCTGAAACAGGAGAAGAAATTTTAGTAAATGATGCAGCAAAAAGAACAACGCTTATCAGTAATAATACTCGCGTTTATAAAGGAGGTTCTTGGTCTGATAGAGAATATTGGTTAGATCCTGCTCAAAGAAGATATTTACCAGAATATATGGCTACCAATTATATTGGTTTTAGATGTGTATCTGATAAATTAGGACCAATGGGAACAGGAAAAAAATCTGCTAGAAATCCAAGCAGATAATTAAACATATTTTAAAATTCAACCTCATTATTGTATGATAATGAGGTTTTTTTATACACAAGAAATGAATATCACAGGACTTTATCAACTGTACACAAAACACTTTTTAGTAGATACTGATACAAGAAACATTCGCGAAAATACCTTGTTTTTTGCCTTAAAAGGCGAGAACTTTAATGGAAACGAATTTGCTGAAAAAGCTTTAGCCTTAGGAGCTTCTTTTGCTATTGTTGATGATAAAAATTATCAAACACAAGAAAATATGATTCTGGTTGATGATGTTTTGGAAACATTACAAAAGTTAGCCAATTATCATAGAAAACAATTGACGATTCCTGTGATCGGTTTAACTGGTAGTAATGGAAAAACAACCACCAAAGAACTTATTAATGTTGTTTTGAGTAAAAAATACAATTGTTTAGCTACAAAAGGGAACCTAAACAACCATATTGGAGTTCCCTTAACTTTGTTATCTATAAAGCCTGAACATGAAATCGCCATTATTGAAATGGGTGCAAATCATCAAAAAGAAATTGAATTTTTATGTACTATTTGCGAACCCGATTTTGGTTACATCACCAATTTTGGAAAAGCACATTTAGAGGGTTTTGGCGGAATTGAAGGCGTTATCAAAGGAAAAAGTGAATTGTACACGTTTCTAGAAAAGCACCATAAAACTGTTTTCATAAATCCTACTGATGCCATTCAGGTTGAAAAAACTAAAAATTTAAACACGATTGCTATTAGTAGTGATGAAATTCGCTTTTTAGAAGTAAATCCGTTTGTAAAAATTGACTATAAAAATACAACTATTCAAAGTAATTTAATTGGGAATTATAACTACACAAATATTGCAATAGCCATTACCATTGGAGAATATTTTAAAGTATCAAAAGCTGATATGAAAGAAGCTATTGAAAGTTATACTCCAAAAAACAATCGCTCTCAAATCATTGAAACCAAAACGAATAAAATCCTTTTAGATGCTTATAATGCAAATCCTTCTAGCATGAAAGTTGCTTTAGAAAACTTTGCATCATTGATTCATAACAAAAAAGTAATCATTTTGGGAGATATGTTTGAACTTGGTAAAGACAGTCAGCAGGAGCATCAAGAAATTGTGAATCTTGCCAACTCTTTGGGTTTTCAAAATCAATATTTTGTTGGCGAACATTTTTATCAAACAAAAACAGACTCTCAACAATTTAAAACATTCGACGATTTTGAAAGTTATATCAAAAAAAATCCTCTAGAAAACCAATACATATTGATTAAAGGCTCTAGAGGAATGCGTTTAGAAAGAATTTTAGAATCGTTAGACGTTGTTCGTTAGACGTTGTTCGTTAGTCGTTGTTCGTTTTCCGATAAACGATAGACGAAAAACGACAATCGAAATTACTCCATCTTTTGGAGATGATATTCTAATAAATTATCAATAGGTCTTTGAATGATCCCTGTAACTTTTAAATTATTCTTTTTAGCTATTTTCTCCAAACTTTCTCTAAAATAATAGGCAATGGAACCTATAAAATACAATGGAGTTTCTGCTGTTTTATTGAAAGGTAAAATTCTATATTTAAAAAATTCTTGGAATCCTTTTTTAATAATTCTTTTTATATATTTCTCCTCTTTAAAATCGAACATGAACTTAGCAAATGAAGCTAAATACATATTAGGATTTGGAGTTCTGTATAAGTTCTTTTTGATATAATCTGCTTCTAAATTAAACTCTTCATTAAATTTTTCAGCTATTGCTTTGGGCATTTTATTATAAAAATAATCTCTCAACAATACTTTACCAAAATAATTACCACTCGCTTCATCCATTAAGATATATCCTAAAGAAGCTGTTTTCATGTGTACATGTTCACCATCAAAATAACAGCTATTAGATCCAGTACCTAAAATACAAACCAAACCAGGTTCTTTTCCAGTGGCTGCATATACAGCTGCTAACATATCTTCAGCAACATTAATTTTAGCGTTTATAAATATTTTTTGTAAAACATCTTCAAGAATTTTTGTAGGTTTTGGAGTTCCACAACCTGCTCCATAAAAATAAATTTCAGTAACATCATCTTTGATCTTAATTAACTCAAACATATTTATAATTCGATTCTCAAGCTCATCTTCAGCAACCACAGCAGGGTTTAACCCTAAAGTTCTAACTCTAAATTCTTCTTTTTTATCACTATTTATAGCAATCCAATCTGCTTTTGTAGAGCCACCATCTGCAATTAAAATCATAATGTTTATTTTTTATATAGTAAATATATTATAAGAAAATTGGGTATACAACTATAATGTAAACTTCAATCGTTTTCGTTTGTAATTAAATTTAATTTATAGAGTTGAGTCCCTACAAAAGGCAAAAGACTGCTCGGATTTGAGAACCTAGAATCAAGACGTAATTCTTATTATTTATATCTAAAATATTTATAGATTAAAGATTAAAAAGTTAAAATTAACAACGTCACACTGAGCTTGTCGAAGTGAGAGTTCAGTTAACTAAAAAGTCTTCGACAAGCTCAGACTGACATTCATTAGAATAATTGGAATTAGAATATATTTTATAGAAAGATTGATGTCTTATTTATAAAACCTTATAAATATTAGAAATTTACATTGATATACTCATATTTTGACGATAAAACAGTTGCAATTAACAAGGTCACACTGAGCTTGTCGAAGTGAGAGTTCAATTAACTAAAAAGTCTTCGACAAGCTCAGACTGACATTCGTTAGAATAATTGGGTTTAGAATATATTTTATAGATAGTTTGATTCCCTATTTATTTTACCTCATAGACATTAAAATCACATTGATATACTCATATTTTGACGATAAAACAGTTAAAATTAACAAGGTCACACTGAGCTTGTCGAAGTGAAGATTTCATCGACTAAAAAGTCTTCGACAAGCTCAGACTGACATTCGTTAGAATTACTGGAATTAGAATATATTTAATAAATATGATTATCGTAAATTTGTTTAAAATTAATAAAAAATGTTTTTTTTTAAGAGTAAAGAAATCCCATTAAATGAATTTTTTCCTGAAGGATTCATCGATATACATTCGCATTTACTACCAGGTATCGATGATGGTGCAAAAGATTTGAATGATTCTATCGCTTTGATTGAGAAAATGGCTTCTTATGGAATTAAAAACTTTATAACAACCCCTCATGTTTTAGGAGATCTATACCCTAATACTCCAGAAATCATCAAAGGGAAATTAGAGGAAGTTCAAAACGAACTCAAAAAAAGAAATCTAACAGACATCTCGATTACAGCTGCTGCAGAATATATGATGGACGAACAATTTTCTATTATTTTAGAAGAAGGAAATATTCTCACGTTAAAAGATAATTTGGTACTTGTAGAAATGTCTTATTTCAGTCCTCCAAACAATCTGTATGATATTCTATTTCAATTAGGATTAAAAGGATACAAACCTATTTTGGCACATCCAGAACGTTATAATAGCTATCATAAAAATTTTAAAGAATTTACAAAACTAAAAAGAGCAGGTTGCTTGTTTCAATTAAATCTACTCTCATTAACCAATAATTATGGACGAGAAGTTCAAAAAACAAGTGAGTACCTTCTAAAAGAAAATATGTATGATTTTGTAGGCACTGATACGCATCACCAAAATCACTTACAGCTATTAAAAACTATTGCTACAAAGAAAAATTTTAGCAAAATTGAAAATTTACTTCATAACAATAAAAAATTTATTCAATAATTCTATAATTGCAACATCAAGGTGTGATAGTTTTTTTTCATAGAATGATACTACATAATTGATGTTAACTTCTTATTAAACTTGGTAGAGTAAGGTTATACCCCCTCAGAAAGTCTTCGATAAAGCCTGTCTTGAGCAGAGACGAAAGGCTCAAACTGAAAAACGTTAAAATAACTGGATTTGGATTTATTTCAAATAAAATAATAGCAATTAAATAATTATTTATTAATATTAATAATTTAGGCTTGTCAGGTTGAGCGCAGTCGAAACCTATAGTTAGTAAACCCATAGTTCTCGACCGCGCTCGAACAGACAGTTTTAGGAAGTTTATACAGTGCATTCACTTAATCAAAGTCATTGCGAGGTACGAAGCAATCTCATTGTTAGGGTTTCTAAACCAAAAGATTACTTCAATCGAACCTACTAAATCAAGTTCAGCATGCAACTTTCACAATGACGCCTGGTTGCCTTTGTTCTTCTTAAAGAAACAGCTTTAATACTCGTCATTGCGAGTTTTTACGAAGCAATCTTATCGTCGGGCATTCTAAATTTAGTAGGGATACTCCATCATAAGATTGTTTAAATCCTACCTTTTTCACAAATTCAAATAAAATTTTTTAAATCAAACATAAGACTTTTAGCTTATAAACTAGTTCTCGATACTATTTTTTATCAAAAATCACTCGAACTGACATTGTTGATACTATTTTTATTTCAAAATTTAAAGTAAATCTAGATTTTTGTTGAGGCCTGTGCCGAACTAGATTCAGTATTCATCAATGGAAAAGAAAAGATGAGAAATAAAAAAAAATACCTATAGTATGTTGATGTAAAAACATTATTAGGCTTTTATACTAAAAGATTGCCATGTCGTTCCTCCTCGCAATGACATCTGACGACCTTTGTTGCTTTATAAAGAAGCAGCTTTAAAACTCGTCATTGCGAGTTTTTGCGAAGCAATCTTATCGTTGGGTATTCTAAATTTAGTAGGGATACTCCATCATAAGATTGTTTAAATCCTACCTTTTTCACAAATTCAATTTTTTTTTTTTAAAATCTAGCATAAGAATTTTAGCTTATAAATTAGTTCTCGATACTATTTTTTATCAAAAATCACTCGAACTGACATTGTTGAGACTATTTTTATTTCAAAATTTAAAGTAAATCTAGATTTTTGTTGAGGCCTGTGCTGAACTTGATTTAGTATTCATCAATGGAAAAGAAAAGATGAGAAATAGAAAAAAATACCTATAGTATGTTGATGTAAGAACAGTACTAGGCTTTTGCTCTAAAAGATTGCCACGTCGTGCCTCCTCGCAATGACGTCTGGTTTCCTTTGTTCTTCATAAAGAAGCAGCTTTAATACTCGTCATTGCGAGTTTTTACGAAGCAATCTTATCGTTAGGTATTCTAAATTTAGTAGAGATGCTCCATTATAAGATTGCTTAAAAGTACTTACTGAATCAACTTCAGCATACATCTTTCGCAAAGAAATTTAGTCTCTGTTGGAACCAAAACCTCTTTTATATTCATAATGCTGTTTTTTATAGTTAAGAACATATTTAGTTATAATCTAAAACCGACCTATTTTATTTTT
Organism: Polaribacter vadi; assembly: GCF_001761365.1. NCBI lineage: Bacteria > Pseudomonadati > Bacteroidota > Flavobacteriia > Flavobacteriales > Flavobacteriaceae > Polaribacter > Polaribacter vadi. The sequence goes on from NZ_CP017477.1 coordinate 1,573,550, forward strand.
CGTAGAAATTCAATTTTCATGAAACGGCAAGCGTCCAAAGAGCTTGCGGTCTGGACGCGATAGTGGAATGGAAATTAGAATTTAAGAAAAATAAAAGTAAGTCTAGATTTTTTTGTTACTTTTTTCATCAATGGAAAAAAGTAAAGAGAAATAAAAACAGCTATACGCCTTTATAAGGATGGAAAATCCAAGTATTCTCTTAATCAAAACTCGAAAAATAAACCTACAGATTGCCACGTCGTACCTCCTCGCAATGACGAATAAAAATAAAATACGGATTACTAAATCCTACTTCTTCACAATGACCTAAATAAAAAAATCTGAAAAAGTGTTTATAATTTTTTCAGACTTGTTTATTTGAACCTTTTAAAATTTAACTATTAATTTGGTATCAAAAAAAGATCCCGCTTTTCAGCGGGATTAATTTTGAATCATAGACTTCGCTATATTTCAAAAGTAAGTATCCTTAAAATATCTTTTTATACCAAGGTTTTTTAACCACATCTGTGTAGCCATAACCATAACCGTACCCATAACCATAACCCCTTGTCATATCAGTATCATTTAGCACAATAGCCATATTTTGTAATTTCTTCTCATTATATAGGTTTTGCGCTACTTGCAACATTCTTTTGTCTAAGTAATTAGCTCTAGACACATAAATGGTCATATCTGCATATTTAGACACTAAAAAAGTATCGGTTACTAAATTTACAGGTGCTGTATCTACAATAATAAAATCATACTCCTTTTTTACTTGCTCAAACAACTGTTTGATTCTATCACCTAATAATAATTCAGCAGGATTTGGCGGAATGACTCCAGATGAAATAATATCCAACCCATTTATTTCAGGGATTGAAAACTTTATATCCTCAGCAGTTAAAGATTCGTTGGTAATATAATTGGTAATTCCTTTACGTTCTGGAATCCCTAAATATTCAGTTACTTTCGGAGCTCTTAAATCAACTCCCATTAATAACACTTTTTTATTAGACAACGATAAGGCTGCCGCTAAATTGATAGAAATAAAAGATTTCCCTTCTCCACTGGTTGTAGAAGTTACAAAAATTGTTTTCCCTAAATCGCTATCATGATTAGGCAACATAAAATCTAAATTGGTTCTAATTAATCGAAAAGCTTCTGCAGTACTGGTTCTAGAATCATTCTTAATCACAATTTTCTCGTCAGTTTCAGAGTGCGGCACATCTCCTAAAAAAGGAATGGTGGTCAGCTCTTCAATATCTTTTCTAGAATGTATTTTTGTATCTAATAAGTTCAATACATATATAATGATAAATGGAATTAACAGTCCTAATAACAATGCAGCTAAATAAATAATTCTTTTCTTTGGTGATACTGGAACTCCATTGCTATAAGCATAATCAATAATTTTAGCATTCGGTACAGTAACTGCTAAAGAAATTGCCGTTTCTTCTTTCTTTTTTAATAAATAAGAATACAATTCCGCATATATTTCTTTTTGACGTTCAATATCTATCATCTCTCTTTCTATTGTCGGAATAGTAGAAATTTTTGACAAGGCTTTCTTAGCTTCAATGTTTAATTGACTCAATTGAATTTCTAACGATTTTTTTAAATTGGCTAAACTAGATAATAAGTTAGCATTTAAGGTGGCAATTCTTTTTTGAACCTCAATTAATTGAGGGTTTCTCTTTCCTGCAGTTACCAATAATTTATTTTTATCCAAGACCAAAGCATTATAACTTTCTATAGAGCTGGTGATGCTCACGTCTGTAAACCCTAAATTGGTAGGTAATACATCATTTTGTTCAGATTCTTTGGTTAATTTCTCTTGAATCCACTCTGCCAGAGTCAATTGACTTTGAATTGCGGCTATTTGTTGGTTATTATTAGAAACTGATTCCAGCGCCAATTCTCCTTCTGTTGACAAACCAGTAATACCAAATTTCGTTTTATAATCCTTTACATCATCTTGAATATTCGCCAAATCCAAACCAACACTTTTCAAACGGTCTTCAATAAATTCTTTGGTCTTTTCCGATACAATACTTTTGTCCTTAATTGCATCCAAATTGTATTGTTTCACCAATTCATCTAAAATATTTTCGGCTTTTTTGGGTATTGCATCTTGTAGACTAAGGTTTAAAACACTTGAGTTTTTATCAACTGGACTAATATTAATTCTGTTTTTATAAGCATCAATTACTTGGTCTCTATTTTTAATATTAATTGTAATTTCTTCTCCTAAAACACCAGCTAACTCTTGTGTTCCGACAACTTGAAAATGTCCAATTTTACTTTTTACTACTTCATTAAAAGATACTGTAGCTCCTTTATTTCCTTCTATATCTTTCAATTGAATCTCACCATCATTTAGCATAGAAATGATAAAGGACGTATCCTTTACATAGGTTCGTACATCTCTATTCAAAAACTTTAAGAAAAATGGTTTATTTTCATAAATTTCACTTTTCTTTATTCTTCCTTCCGTAAAATAAGAAACTCCTAAATGTAATGAATCCACTACATTGCCAATAATTTTACGAGATTTTAAAATTTGTATTTCATTGTCTGGATTGTTAGCAGACCCCCCTCCAATAATTCCTAAATCCTCAAAAGCCGCGAGTTCTGAAGAAATTCCAGATTTGTTATTGTCCTTAATCATAATGGACGTTGAAGCAGTGAATTGTGGTGTCGTATATCTAAGATATAAAAAGGCCAAAACTAAAGCTAACAAAACACCTAAAACAAACCATTTCCAATGGATGCTATATTTTTCTAGCTCTTCTCTAATATTTAAAGATTCGCCATGATCGTTTTGATTCGAGGAAAAATTTTCTTTTGATTCTTGCATTATTATCGAGTTAGTAGGGAAGCAATTGTGATGATTAATCCTGTAATAGATATAAATAAACTAGTATTAGAATTGGAAGAGGCCGATTGTATTCTCGCATAATTAGGTTCCACATACACCACATCATTCTGCTGTAAATAATATACAGGGGACGTTAATAACTTATTGGAACGCAAATCTACTTGGTACTGTACTTTTTTGTTGCCTTCCTCTCTAATAATCAATATATTATTTCGTTGTCCAGAAATATTTAAATCTCCTGCCAAAGCCAAGGCGTCCAAAATAGTAATTCGCTCATTCGGAACACTATAGCTCCCAGGCCTTTGCACATCACCCATGACAGAGATTTTATAGTTGGCAATTTTAATGTTTACATTGGGTTCTTTTATATAATCTGGAGATAATTTATAAATTAATAAATCAATTACTTCCACACGTGTTAAGCCTCCAATTTTTAATTTTCCCAATACCGGAAAATCTATTTCCCCATTGGTATCCACCAAATAGGTTTGCTGCTGTGCGACTCCAACGGCTGAATTGCTAGAGGTTGCATAGGTTACTGCCGCTAAATTAAAAGGACGTACCGCTTCAATATCTAATGCTGTAATGGTAATTTGCAATAAATCATCGGGTTTGATAATGGTTTTGTAACTGTTGGATACCTTGGCTTGATCGATGGAATCATTCTGAAAATACACAATATCTTTCTTTGAAACACAGTTAGAAAATAATGTAAGAAAGAAAAAAGCGAACACTACTTTTATAGTACTAAAATTCATATACTTTTTTTTTTGCGAAAATAAGATAAAAAAATGAAGTTTAGCCAACTTTGTCTGATTTGTCCAAAATTTCAAATTTTGAATTGTTAGAGATGTATTCCGGCACTAACCCTTTTAATTTGCTCACAATTTCTGAGCTAGACAATTTACTTTTTTGAATAGCAAGTTCTTCTATCCATTCTAAAATAGCCCTGTCATTAATTTTTTGAGTTTTGGCAATCATAATTTTCTCATGATAGGTTTTTATGGTGTCTTCTCCTGAAGCCAATAGTTCCTCATACAATTTTTCTCCTGGACGCAAACCTGTTATTTTAATATCAATATCTTCTGGATATTGTAAACCCGATAAAGAAATCATTCTTTTTGCCATTTCATAAATTTTCACAGATTCTCCCATGTCAAAGATGTAAATTTCTCCACCTTTCCCCATGGTTCCAGCTTCCAACACCAATCTGCAAGCTTCTGGAATGGTCATAAAATACCGTGTAATCTCTTTATGAGTAACCGTCAATGGCCCACCATGTTCTATTTGTTTTTTAAATAACGGAATTACAGACCCATTGGAGCCCAATACATTCCCAAAACGCGTGGTGGTAAATTTTGTTTTCTTTTGTTGTTTACTCAAACAACTGATATACATTTCTGCAACTCTCTTAGTAGCGCCCATGACATTCGTAGGGTTGACAGCTTTGTCTGTAGAAACCATCACAAAACGTTCTACTTTATATTTAATGGCTAAATCTGCAATGTTTTTAGTACCAAAAATATTTATTTTAATAGCTTCATACGGGCTATCTTCCATTAAAGGCACATGTTTATAGGCAGCAGCATGAAATACTTTTTGAGGTTGATATTCCTTGAATATTTCACGCATTCTTTTTTTATCTCTTACATCTGCCACCAAGGCTGAAAAAGTAGTAATCCCTTTTTGATGCAATTCTTGTTGCAAATCATATAAGGCAGATTCTGCTTGATCTACCAAGACCAATTGTTGTAAACTATAAGAGGCCAATTGTCTGGAAAGTTCGCTCCCAATAGAACCTGCTGCACCCGTTACTAGTACAACTTTATCAGTAACTTCTTTTTTAACAATAGGATTATTGATTAAAATTTGTTGTCTATCGAGTAAATCATCAATATTCACTTGTTTTATTTGATTGGCTTGTAAATCTCCATCAATCCAAGTCACTAAAGGAGGTACTATTTTTATTTCTATGTCTAATGTCAACAATTTGTCTGTAATTTCTAACAAACGAGAGGGTTTTATTTTTTGAGTAGAAATAATCACCTCACTTAAATCATATTTATTCACAAAGTCTTCATCAATTTTAGAAAAGTCAAAGATTTTTATACGATCAATTTTTTTATTAATTTTATTAGGGTCATCATCTACAAACCCTAAAATATCATAATTATATTTTTTATCTCTATTCAAAGCGCCATAGGTAATAATCCCTGCTTCTCCAGCTCCAAATATCAATACATTTCGAATCGTATTCAATTCGGTTGAAATTACATCATAAAACGCCTTAAACACATAGCGACTAATGATAAGGATAAAAACAGCCACAAAATAATGAATGATAATAATGGAAATAGGAATGGTAAAGGCACTGAGCTTAAAGAGCTGGTTCACAATAACTATAAAAGAAATTAATCCTGTATAAATAGTAATTCCTAAAAAAACATTAAAAGCATCTTTGGTGCCTGTATGTCTTACAATCCCTTTATAAGAACCTACCATTAAAAAACTACTCAAAGCAACAACGATAATGATTGGAACTTGCAGTATCAATTGATCCGTGTTAAAATTGAACGTGATATTAAAACGGATGATGTAGGCTAGTAAAAAAGAAAAACAAACCAGCAAAACATCAATACCTAAAACCAACCATCTAGAGGCATATTTATTTAATGTTTTTAAAAAAAAACTTCTTAGCATTTTTTTTATTTTAGGCTAATTTACAATAAATTCTTTATAGATTTAGCTATTCTTTCTCTATCAGCATCAGTTAAATTAGAACCTGAAGGCAAACACAATCCTTTTTTAAATAAATTCTCTGCTATATTTGCACCAAAATATTTGTAATCGTTAAAAACGGGCTGTAAATGCATAGGTTTCCATAAAGGTCTTGATTCAATATTTTCTTTTTCTAAATGTAAACGCAAATCCTCTCTTGAAAAACCGGTTATTGCTGCATCAATTACAATACAACTTAACCAATGGTTTGAAAAGAAATCATTGGTAGTTTCTTTAAAAACAGTGACTCCATTTACATCTTTAAAAATTTCTTGGTAAAATTGATTGTTGTTTCTTCTGTAAGAAATATGTTTATCTAGCACCTCCATTTGCCCTCGACCAATACCAGCTACAATATTGCTCATTCTATAATTATAGCCTATTTCCGAATGTTGGTAATGAGGAGCGTTATCTCTAGCTTGCGTAGCTAAGAAAATTGCCTTTTGTTTTGATGCTTCCGTTTTACAAACTAAGGCACCACCACCAGAAGTCGTGATAATTTTATTTCCATTAAAAGATAAAATACCAAAGTCGCCAAAGGTTCCACATTTCTGTCCTTTGTAGCTGGAACCTAAAGCCTCTGCTGCGTCTTCAATTAAAGTGACCCCATACTGCTGCGCAATTGCTAAAATGGCATCCATTTTTGCAGGCATTCCATACAAATGAACTACAATGATTGCCTTCGGTTTTTTTCCTTTCGCAATACCATCTTTAATAGCAGCTTCTAAATGTAGTGGACACAAATTCCAAGTATCTTCTTCACTATCAATAAAGACTGGTTTTGCCTTCTGATACACAATAGGATTGGCTGATGCAGAAAATGTCATCGACTGGCAAAGCACCTCATCATCTTGCTGAACATTGGCTAAAATCAATGCTAAATGCAGTGCAGCTGTTCCTGATGACAAACAAGCTACTTTTGATTTTTCACCTATATAGTTTTCTAAGTCCTGTTCAAAACCATTTACATTAGGTCCTAAAGGAGCTACCCAATTTGTGTCAAACGCTTCTTGTACATATTTTTGTTCATTGCCTCCCATATGTGGAGAGGATAACCATATTTTGCTATTCATTTTCTTTTTCTTTATATTTTATAATTCGTGCTGGATTGCCTACAACAATTGCAAACTCAGGCACATCTTTTAGAACAACTGCTCCTGCTCCAACAGTAGCCCATTTTCCAATTTTAATATTTGGAATTATAGTAGCAGCTGCTCCAATATGTGCACCTTCATTGATGGTTACATTTCCAGTTATTGTTGCCGATGGAGAAATATGTACAAAATCTTCTAAAAAACAATCATGTTCAACCACGGCATTGGTGTTAATTATACAATGTTTGCCAATCTTTACATTTGCATTGATGATGGCACCAGCCATCACTACAGTTCCTTTTCCTATTTCTACATCCTTTGAGACAATTGCTTTTTTGTGTATTACTTTTGCAAATTGTACTGTTAATTTTTTACTTATTATTTTCCGAATACTATTATCGCCGATGCTAATTATAAATTCATTTTTTTCAAATGTTTTTATTTCATCCGATGAGAAAACTGATAGTCCTAAAAACTGTTTGTTTATACAATAATCATCAAAAAAGCATTGCACCTCTTTGTTTGTAGACAAAACAATATCTTTGATTACTTTACCATGGCCACTAGCTCCATACAAACATAGCTTACTCATTTCCTTCAAATTTTGTTGTTGTAGCTTGATTATCTGTACTAACACCTTCTGATTTAAATACTTTAAAAAAAGTCATTAAAAAAATTTTTGCATCTAATAGAAAAGAGAAGTTTTCCACATACCAAACATCATATTCAAACTTCTGCTCCCAGCTAATGGCATTTCTTCCATTTATCTGTGCCCAACCAGAGATCCCTGGTTTTACTAAATGTCTTTTTTTTTGTCTTTCAGAATACAATGGCAAATATTCTGGCAACAAGGGTCTTGGGCCAATTATTGTCATATCTCCTTTTAGCAAATTGAGTATTTGAGGAAGTTCGTCTAAAGACGTTTTCCTTACAAACTGCCCCATTTTTGTTAACCTTTGATCATCTGGTAACAAGTGACCATGCTTATCTTTTTTATCATTCATGGTTTTAAACTTAATGATTTTAAAGATTTCCCCATGTAATCCAGGTCTTTTTTGATAAAAAAAAGGGGTTCCTTTATTACTAACGGATAAAGCTACTAAGACAATGACAAAGAAGGGAAAAAATAGAATAAGCCCTATTACACCTATAATTAAATCGAAAAAGCGTTTAAAAAAAAACTTATACATTATTATCTAATATTTTATATTCGTCAAGTAATGCTTCCCAAACAACTTTTTGTTCAAAACGGCTGGTAATCATTTCTCTTGCATTCAATTTCATTTTATCATCTTTTATTAAACTTCCCATAGCATTATACAGCGCAACTTCATTTTTTACAGGAATAATATACCCATTTATATTTTCTTCTATAATTTCATTACAGCCATTTATATTAGAAACTATACTAGGTAAATTCATTGCTCCTGCTTGCAGTACTACATTTGGAAACCCTTCTCTATAGCTAGGAAACACCAATGCATCAGAAATCGAAAAATATAGACGAACATCATTCTGATACCCGACCGAAATTATTTTTTTATTTGCCTTAATTAAAGCTTTTGTTTTTTCATTTAACGGGTCTAATTCCTCTTCAAAAGGTCCTACTATTAGTAATTTTATACTTTCTGTTTCTTTTGATAACATTTCGAAAGCTGCTACTAACTCATTAACTCCTTTATCCGCTACAACTCTACCTACAAATATAAAAACAAAATCATTTTCAAATATATTTAAATCCTCTTTTAATTTCTGTTTAGTACTTTCTAAAAACAATGTTGGATTAAAATAAGAGGTATCTATACCGTTAGAGCTACCATTTGCAATAACTTTAAGTTTATCGGATTTAGATAATTTGTTATCAACTATAATTTTTTTTAAACCAAAAGAATTAGGATAAACTTTTGTTGCACAACTGTAGGTTAACTTCTCTACAAAATTTAAAACTTTCCTTTTAACTCCTGTTGCCTCTAATAATGGTAGCCCTGCAACTGTATGCAATCTATTTGGCACTTTTGCCAAATAAGATGCCAACATACCTACAATACCTGCCTTTGGCGTATGTGTATGCACTATTAGAGGTTTTTCTCTCTTTAAGAGTTTGTATAGTTTAAATACTGCCTTTATATCTTTGATTGGGGTTATTTTACGAGTCATTTCTATTGGAACAACACGAACACCTTCTTTATGGCCTACCTCAACTAGTTTATCACCTCCAGAGCTAATCCCTATAACCTCAAAATTATTTCCTACCATGAAGGAGAGTTGCCCGTCGATAAGTTTATCTAAAGAAATAGGGACTGTTGTTATTCTAATTAACTTCCTAACCATTTTATAAATTAAACACTTCTTGAAAAAATTATTTTATAGAGTAACCTCCGTCTATAATAAAGTTTTGCCCCGTAATCCATCTCGATTTATTAGAAATTAAAAATAAAATCATTGGGGTAACATCCGCCACTTCCCCTATGCCTAAAGGATGCATTTCAATTATCTGATTTACATTTTCTTCACTTAGTTGACTAAATAATTTCTCTGTCATTGGCGTGTTTACGATTCCAGGTAAAACAGCATTTACTCTAATTTTTCTTTTACTAAATTCAAGAGCACTCGCTTTTACCATTCCTATTATTGCGGCTTTTGTTGAACAATACCCAATTTTACCTGACTGGCCTAAAACACCCATAACTGATGATAAAAAAACTACACTAGCCCCATCTTTGCTATATTTCTTCTTTGTAAAATACCTGAGTAACTCTATTCCTGAAAAAACATTTATATCATAAATTGTTTTCACTTTACTTGGATTAAACATTCTTAATGGAACTGTTTCCTCCATTCCAGCACAATGTATTAAGGCATCCAATTTTTGATCCTTCAAGTTAAATGTTTTAAATAAATTTTCAATTTCATCAATATTACTTAGATCAAAAACAAATTCCTTAATAAGATCCTTATGTTTTTTTGTAAAAGATTGAATTTTAGTAAAATCTCTACCAACCGCATAAATGGTATGATTTCCAACTATCAATTCTTTTAGTGTTTCAAAACCTATTCCCGAAGTTGCCCCAGTTAATAAAACGTTCATACTAAAACTTATTTAATTAAATTTTTCCAATCCAATTCTTTCTATTAGCGACTGAATAGTCGTTAATGAATTTATATCTTCCGCATTTAAGGTTACATTGAACTCATTAGTTACAAAACTTATTAATATCATGGCACCCATAGAGTCCCATTCATCTAAATTCTTAATTACAGTTTTAAATTTAATTTCTGTTTCTTCTATTTCTAACTCTTCTTGAAAACGTTCTAAAAATTCTTTTTTCTTCATCCTTTTTTATTATTATAATTTATTATTTATTGTAACTAAACCACCACACCAAGACAAACCTACTCCGAACCCCATAAGTAGTATCTTTTCTGATTTGGCTATATTTTTTAAATTGGAATATTTTTTTAAGGCAATCGGTATGGTATTGGAAACCGTATTACCGCCATCCAATAAATCAATAAAAAACTTATTTTTATCAATTTTAGTTCTCTTCCTTAAAAAATTGAGCATAAATGCATTGGCCTGATGAAAAATAAACTGGTCAACAGCATTTTTTTCAATATTATTTAATTTCAAAACAGATTCTGTAAATTTTGGAATAGCATTGGATGTGAAATTAAATATTTCAGGGCCATTCATATATAAATGATTATCAGTGTAGTTATTGTCAGAACCATACTCTTTTAAACTTGGATCAACTTGGTATTGGAATTTACTTCCTCCATTTTTAACAATTAATTTTTCAGCACCCGAACCATCTGTTCCAAAAGAAAAATCCCCCAACAATTCTTCCTCAGAAGTACTTATCAATGTTGCAGTAGCCGCATCCCCAAAAATAGCTCTATTAGATTTATCTTGTTTATGAATATACTTTGAATATGTTTCTGCCGTCACTAATAAAACATTTTTTGTCTGCCCCGAATTAATTAATCCTTTTGCCAAGCTTAAACCATACGTATAGCCTGAACAACCCAAATTAAAATCCAATGCTCCAATATTAGTTCTTAGACCACATGCATCCTGTAAGATACATGCTGTGGTTGGCAAAAAATATTCTGGACTTTGGGTGCAGTATAAAACAAAATCTATTGAACTTTTATCAATATTATTATGTAATAATTTATTCACTGCTTTAATAGCTAGTGAAAGTGCAGTTTCATTCTCACCAACCACATATCTCGTGCGAATACCAACCTTATTCTCGAATTTTGAAAAATTATAATCTGGAAATTCTTTTAACAAAACATCGTTTGTAATTGATTTTTCAGGATAAACATATTCAATTCCTTTAATATACGCTCCCATAATTTAACTTACTTAATATTTTAAAATTGCTTTATCTTATTCAATATAATTAAAACATCTCAATCATAGATTTAGAACTAAAATCAAATTTTTCATTTAATGTTTTAAAATGTTTTAAAATGTTTTCTAAATATATTAAATTATCTTCCATTTCATACCCAAAATTATGCGGGTGCCACCATAAATGATAAACTTTATTGTTTTTCGCTGCATAGGTCATCTCCCGTTTTATTCTTTTAAACTTTAATTCTTGGAGTATCTTCTCCTTTTTGGAATAAGCACGTAAGAACCTACTTGCTGGTAATAAAAATACTTTATTTTTATTATGAAATCCGTCAAAAGATAATTTTTTGCTAATTGAAAATAAAGTATCTAATGCTCTAGCGAATGCCATAGCTCGTGAAGTTTTTTTCCAAAACCAAACATCAGGATTTGAGCGGACAACTTTAATTCCATTTTCTATTGCAATTTCAATATATTCTGAATTGAACTGATTCCTTGGAAATACCAACGATTTCAATTCTATATTAAAATTTTCCTTTGATAAACTTTGTGCAGCTTTTAAATCAGCTTCAAACTGCTTTATATTTTGTCCTTCCTCATTGCAATAGTAATGTGAAAATGTATGTGTTGCTAACTCTTGGTTAGGTGTTTTAATAATCTCAGAAATTAGAGAATTGGCATAATGATATGGATCGTCTTCTTCATTTAAACCAATTTTATTTAAATCTATAAAATTGTAATATGACAAACTGCTGTTTTTATAAGTAGGTCTCAATTCTGGACAAAATTCAATTAGCTGTTTTTTATTTTTTGCGAACAAAAAACCCACTGTTGCCCAAGTAGCATGTATATCATATTTTTTAAAAAGCACCAAAACATGAGGTATGCTCTCTCTTGTTGTTTTAAAATATTCCTTCTTACTACTTAAATCATTTTTTTCAGCAGCACCCCAATTTAGCTCAAAATCCAATGATATTACAAACTTTCCTTTATCCATAATTTTAAACAGTATCTGAATCAGAATAACTAATAAACCAATTCTCTCTTTTATTAATAATATTTGTTAAGTTTTTATTAAAAGACCGAGCACCAAAATGCAATTCAATTGGTTTTAATTTCTCCGGCATCTTTAAAAAAAATTGTTTCTTAAATATTTTGTGATTAGGTGAATGTTCAAAGCTCCAAGCTAAAATACAATCTGCTTTTTCTTTTTTTATTCTATCAATTGCATAATTTAGCAACAATTTTCCAACTTTAGGTTCTTCTAAATTATACATCAACTCCATAATATAGGCAATTTTACCATTATGCTTCTCCTTTACTGTATAAATAACAAAACCTAAATATTGACAGTTTAAATCATAACAATGAGAAATTTTATAATTTTCATTTGGTTTTTGAATATATCTCCATTCTAAATAGGCCTTGTCTCTATGAATAGCCACATTAATATTTTTTGAAAAGTTTTTCCAAATAGTATTTACGTCATCTGGAAATTTATTTTCTTCTTTAATTTGAAATTTATTATTCTTTTTATAGCTAAAAAACGACAATTTAAAATCTGGAAGAAAACTTAATACCGAAATTTTATCAGTAAAATACCTAGACCTCAGCGGTTTAATAACAAAAGGAACTGGATCTAACACTTCCCAACCCAATCTTTTTCTAAAGCTATAAATTGAGTTCCCATTAGGGAAACCATAAACCAATGAAATCCCTTTTTCTTCAGCCTTATTATACACATCTTTCGCCAGTTTAATAAATAACCCTTGACCTCTATAATTAACATCGGTCATGGTATCCAATGATTGCGTAGCTGTATAGGTTTTATTTTTAATTTTAAATTTAACACAGAACAACGCATATATACCAGCTGTTCTATTATTCTCTTCGTCAAATGCAATATGAACAATTGAATTCTTCTCAGAGTTATTTAAAAACTGCCATTTTATGTTTTCAGTTTTCTTTGGGCTTCCATTTAAATCAAAGCAAGTTTTAAATTTATCCAAAGTTTCATCTTGTAATGGGTACTTTTTAAATTCATTCATTCTAATATTTCTTTGAAATGGTTGATATAATTTCTAAAATCGAATAATTTTGAATTATAAGTTTGAGTTTTCATACTCAATAATTCTCTTTGACTTATTGAAAGAGGTTTTTCTAATGATTTAATTAATTCTTCAATTGAATCATTGTTTATAAAAAAGCCATTTTCTCCTTCTTTTAAAAAATCTTCGATATTGCTATTTCTATTTGATAATACAGGTAAACCACAGGTAATTGCTTCAACAAATTTTGTTGGAAAACCAGCTTTATTTGTCAAAGTATTATCTCTAACAAATATGGAGTAATCACATTTCTTTAATTTATTTATAGCCTCTCTATGAGATAATTTCCCATAAAATTTAATAAACTCTTCTTTCCCTAAAAGCTTTTCAGTAAAATTTGGATAATATGTTAAAAAATCTTCTCTAGTACTTCCTACAATATGAAAAACAAACTCATATTGTCTTTCATAAATTAAAAGAGCATCTATTAAATAATCTAACCTATCTTTTTGTCTCATAGTATCTAATGAAAAAGGGGCTCCTACATAAATAATGTTTTTTTTATTTGAAACGTTTATGTCATTTTTTTTCCATTTATCGTCATCACTATCCGTTAAAGGAGGTACCTTTATAGTTCTAGTACCTTTTTTATTATAAAAACTTTCAAGATAACTACTAATTACAATAACTCCATCCAATTTTGGATGAACCAAAAACATTCTGTTATAAATATCTAATTTCTTTATATATCGTTTAATTCCTTTCTCTCCTTTCTCTAACTCATACCACTCAGTACAGTCTGCAATTATTTTAACCTTTTGTCTCCTACCCCATTTACGCAATAATGAAATGGATATGGACGGAGAATTATAACAAATTACAGCTTTAACATTTTCTTGTTTTTTTATAATATTTATATAAAGTTTAAACGCCGTTATATATTTAAACCAGGCAAGTACATTACTTGGATATTTTTGAGAATAAACACAAAACCCAAAATGATTTTCTTGAATATATTCCGCTGCAATGGTTTTATTAATTCCTACAAAAACAGTTTCATAACCCAAAGACCTAATTGCTTTTGCATTAGACACTACTCGATGAGTAGCTGGATTTTTGTCAGGAAATTCAAATGCTCCTATATAAACTATTGTTCCTTTACTCATATTTTTAATATTTATTCCAAACAACGCGATTAATATAATCTGTATAAGAAATAATTATTCTTAGAACTTTCTCTGAAACATTCGGCATAGAATAATCTCCAACAGCTCTTAAGGTTCTTTCTGTACCTCTTTTTTGGTTTTCAATAACTTTTAATCCTTGCATAATTCTTTCGGTATTTAAACCAACCATCATTACAGCTGCTTCTTCCATAGCTTCTGGCCTTTCATGTGCATCTCGAATATTAAGAGCAGGAAAATTCATAATAGAAGACTCTTCAGATATAGTACCGCTATCTGAAAGTACTGCTTTTGCATTTTTTTGCAGATTATTATAATCGTGAAAACCCAAAGGCTTCATCAATTTTACCAAAGAATTAAATTTTACCCCAGTTTCATTTATTTTATTTCTTGTACGAGGATGTGTAGAAACAATAACAGGCATTTTATAATGTTCTGCAATTTTATTTAGCGTTTCTACTAATTTTAAAAAATTATCAGAATTTATATTTTCTTCTCTATGAGCAGAAATTAAAAAATAGTTTTCTTTGGTTAATTCTAATTTTTCTAAAACGTTAGAATCCTCTATTTCTTTCTTGTATGCTAAAAGTACTTCATAAATTGGCGAACCTGTTTTTATTATTCTATCTGCAGGTAAGCCCTCTCTTAAAAGATATTCTCTTGCAATATCACTGTAAGTTAAGTTGATATCTGCTGTATGGTCTACAATTTTTCTGTTTGTCTCTTCTGGTACTCTTTGATCAAAACAGCGGTTACCAGCCTCCATATGAAAAATTGGAATTTTTCTCTTTTTTGCAGCAATGGCACATAAACAAGAATTGGTATCACCTAATACTAAAAAAGCATCTGGTTTTGTTTCTTCTAGTACAGGATCAATATTTATTAAAATTTGTCCTGCAGTTGTAGTTGCATTACCTCCTGCCGCATTTAAAAAATAATCCGGTTTTCTTAACCCTAAATCTTCAAAAAAGACTTCATTCAATTCATAATCATAATTCTGTCCAGTATGTACTATTATATGTTCTATGCTTTCTGTTTCATCTAATTTTAGAAGCACTCTAGACAGTCTTATAATCTCTGGCCTTGTACCTACTACTGTTAAAACTTTTAATTTTTTCATTTATTTTATTTTTTCTACAATCTAATTATTTTGTAGGTTTAAACTTCATTTTACTTAAACTTCTGCAAAATATGTATCAGGATTTTTTTGGTTATAAGGTTCGTTAATCCAAAAATTGGTATATAAAACCTCATCTCCAATATTCTTAATATTATGTGTATACCATATAGGCATATCTACATAAGAAGGTTCATCACCATCTAAATAAAAATCTAACACCTCATCTGTTCCTATTTTACGTAATTGAATTAATGCTTTACCTTTTATTACAGCAAAACGTTCTATTTTTCTGGTATGATAATGATTACCTCTTGTAATTCCTGGTACTGTTGTAGAAAACGAAACTTGCCCACCAACACCTAGTCGTATTATTTCTACAAATGAACCTCTAGGATCTGTATGCTGTGTAAATTTAACAGGGTAATGCTTTTTAATGTTCATATAACATCTAAAAGTATTAAATAAATTTAATTGAAATGTACTTGTAATTTCTGGTATTTCTCCCTTATCTTGATAAACGTTTTTGTAGTTTTTTAATAAAGATAATAGTTCTGACACCTTTGCTTCAGAGGTGTGTTTTATACTATAACTAGCCTTGTTGATTTTTTCTTTTATTACCTTAATTATCTCAGAAACTAACTCGCCAACATAAATTAATTTTAACTGACCATCGACTTCTATTTTGGGCTCTTCTCCATTAGCTACTTGATGTGAAAAAGTAGCAACCACAGAATTGTAATAAGGTTCGCCAAATGGGCCAAATACATTTGGAATAATCATTCCTGTAAACGTTGCATTTGCTTTTAAACTCCAATCTGCTAATAGTTCTCTTCCTTCTTTCTTAGATTTACCATATAAATTATCTCTGTCTTCTTGTGATGATGACGAAATAATAACATGTGCTTTACTTTCTGTTCTATTTAATGAGGCTAACAGAGTTTTTACTAAACCTGTGTTGGTTTTATAAATTACTTCTTGCTCATTATGCCTATTTAAAGCTGCTAAATGAACAATAACATCGCAACTTAAAACATATTCATCAAGTTTCGTTTGGTCTTCAAAAAAACTTCTGTCAAAATTTATACAAGTAAAAGTTTCTGGTTCTAAACCTATGGTGTTATACAAATGTGTTCCTACAAAACCACTTTGTCCGGTTATTCCTATTTTTAACATCTCTCTTTTTTATTTTTTTATTTAAAATAATTTATATCAAAGCGATACTCATCATTAACCTCTCCAATACTGTAATCTGAAAGCGCCATTAATTTAGATTTTTCTTCTAGTGCCTGAATGCTTGTTATATATCCTTTTGGTATATGTAAAGTATCTAAACTACTAGAGTTCAAAATAAAAACGCTACTTTCTAAATTTTTTGAAGGCGTTTCCCAATTATCTATGGTAATTACACGAATCTTAAAACTACCTTGAACTGCAGAAAACCAACGTTGTTCTATTTGATGTCCTTGCCAACCTCTAATAAATTGCACGTCTAAATTTTCAATAAAATAAACTCTCTTAACTTCTGAAGTGTTGAAATCATTATTAAATGATAAAGTACCTCTTTGGTCTATATGGCTACTTCCTTTAATAACTTTAGGTGAAGTATACATCTAACTTGGCATTTGAATAATATCTTCTCCAAAAACTTCTTTTCTTATTAAAGGCAATTGAGCTAATAGTTTCTTCATGCCTTCTACGTCTTGTTGTTCTGTATTGTGAGAATGATAATCTTCAATTTGAGAAATATCTTGTTCTCCTTCAGAAAAATATTGTGCGTAATTCAAGTTTCTGTTGTCAGCTGGTATTCTATAGAAATCTCCCATGTCTTCCGCTTTTATCATTTCTTCTCGCGTACATAGCGTTTCATATAATTTTTCTCCGTGTCTTGTTCCAATGATTTTTATTTCAGTATCCGCTTTGCACATTTCTTTTAAAGCTTGCGCTAAATCTCCAATGGTACCTGCTGGTGCTTTATTTACAAATAAATCTCCTGAATTTCCATGTTCAAAAGCAAATAACACTAACTCAACTGCTTCCTCTAAAGACATTAAAAAACGAGTCATTTTTGGGTCTGTAATTGTAATCACTTCGTTGTTTTGAATCTGCTTCAAAAACAAAGGAATAACAGAACCTCTTGAAGCCATTACGTTTCCATATCTGGTAAGACACACTGTTGTGTCGTTTAAGTTTCTTGAAGCTGCGATGGCAACTTTCTCCATCAAAGCTTTAGAAATCCCCATTGCATTGATAGGGTAAGCGGCTTTGTCTGTACTCAAACAGATTACTTTTTTTACTTTATTAGCTCCAGCTGCATCTATTACATTTTGAGTTCCAAAAACATTGGTTTTTGTAGCTTCCAATGGGAAAAATTCACAAGAGGGTACTTGTTTTAATGCTGCTGCATGAAATACATAATCGACACCTCTCATAGCTCTTTCTATACTAGAATAATCCCTTACATCTCCAATATAAAATTTTAACTTATCATTTTTAAGTTGGTTACGCATATCGTCTTGTTTCTTTTCATCACGAGAAAAGATGCGTATTTCCTTGAAATGGTCTGTGTGTAAAAATTTATTTAATACAGCGTTCCCAAAAGAACCTGTACCTCCAGTAATTAAAAGTGTTTTATATTTTATTTTCATATTAGTTTATTTTCCAAATATTCTTTTTAGTTCAATTTCTTTAGAATCTCTATCTAGATGACCTATACCCAAAGATCTTTTTTTTATTTCCTCAAAATATTTATCAACAGTCTTTATTTTTTTTGCAGGTATACCAACAACCACCGAATTTTCTTCTATATTTTTAGTTATTATTGAACGAGCACCAATAATGACATTATCTCCAATAATAATCCCTGGCATAATTATAGTTTCAATTCCAAGGTAAACATCATTTCCTATATTTATAGGTGCTGTTAATTCTAAAGAAGGTAATTTTTTTCGAAGAATTAACGTACCTCCATCATGATTTATAAATTTACAACCATCTGTAATATAAACATTATTTCCAATAGTAATTAAAAAAGGCTCTGTTCCCCAAATATTTGGAGAATTACCATAAATTTTACAATTCTCTCCAATTGTAACCCCCATAAATCTTGAACATTTAATTGGATCTATTTTAAAATAAATGAAAAGAAATATTTTTCTAATTATTTGAACTCCCTTAAACCTATATTTCACAATTAATCATTTTTTGATAAACACTTTCAACCTGATGCAATATTTTTTCTTGTGAAAAATGTTTTTTAATATTTACGATTGCCTTACCTCCTAATTCCTTTCGTAACTCGTCATCATTAACAAGTAGATTAATAGAATTAACAATTTCCAAAGAATTTTTTGGAGATATTAATATTCCATTATAACCATGCTTTATAACTTCTGGATTCCCACCAACATTAGTTGCTATAACAGCTAGTCCTAAAGAGCAAGCTTCTAAAAGTGCATTTGATAAATTTTCATGAAGAGTAGCAAACAAAAAAATATCAGACTCCCTAAGGATTGCCAACACATTATTCTTATCCTGTTTATTCAAGAAAAAAACTTTTCTTTCATTTATCTCCTTTACTAAAGTACTTTTAAAATTCATATTATTTGGTTCGTCACCTATAAAAACAAACTTTACTCTTTGGTCATCTATTCTCTTTATAGCATCACATATATATGTTACACCTTTATCATATATAATTCTTCCAACTATTACCACAATTAAACTATCTTTAGAAAGATTTAATTTTTCTTTAATATTAAATTGCACAATGTTTTCATTAAAAATTTCAGGTGCACTATTATGTATCGCTCCTATTAATCTTCCCTTGGTGTTGTTTTGAATAAAACCTCTTTTTTCCATGGCTCGACAAACCGTGTAAACCTGGTTTGATAAGCGCAAAGTTAGTGGCTCTACAATTTTTCCAAAAATAAATCTTAATTTCGGACTAAGACCAACAGCATCAATAGCAGCTCCCCTAACGGTTAATAATATTTTTTTTTTAGAAAATTTAGCAGCAACAACTGCATGAAAACCAGACCCTTGAAGCCCACTTACATGAATTATATCTGGGTTAAATTCATTTATTTGATTTCTTAAATCTCTAATTAAAGAAAAATTTATTTTACCTCCTGCATGCGTTTTTTGAGTTAAAAACTGAAAATTATAATGCTCCTTAAGATAAGAGTCTGCTATTAGTCTAGATGCCGTATTTGGTCCACTTACCTGATTTGGCATTATAATATGCAACATTATTTTTGGTTTTTTATTTTCTATTACCATTATAAAATTTTAATTATATAAAGTATTTTCATGAATTAGAATTTGGCTTTCAGTAAAGCGGTATTTAATTATTTTTGCTGGATTACCACCAACTATAGCATAAGGAGGTACAGACCTTGTTACAACAGCACCTGCAGCTACAACTGCTCCCTTACCAATAATAATACCTTTTAAAATCGTCGCATTACACCCAACCCATACATCGTCACCTATAATTACATCTAAGTCATTTTCCGGTAATTTATCTTTAACATCAATCATAAATTTTCCTATAACATCAATTCGATGATTACCTCCACGAATCGTAACATGAGGCCCAAACATCACATTATTTCCAACAATAATTTTAGAGATTGCTGCAATGAATGAAGCATGACTACCAATATAAATTTTATTTCCTAGTATAATATTCGAATATGTAAATTCACAATCGTAACCAACATAAACATTTTCACCACATTCTGCAAATACCATCTTTTGAAAATGAGCTTTTAAAGCCTTAAATTTTCTGGAAATCAGCAAATAAGTTTCAGCAACAATTTTAAACATAATAGTTAACATTTTAATTAATATAAAAAAATAATTTTATTAAGTGGTAAAAAAAAATCAAAAACAATGATGATTCCATAAGACTAAATTTCTTTTTTATAATATTTTTTGCTTCTTAAATACAATGCTAAAATTAATAGAAATGACGCCGCATTAGACAAGGTATGAAATAACTGATTATTGGCAGGAATCATCAACCAAAAAATAAAAAACTGACCTAATAATACATATCCATGAGGGTTTCCAGTTCGTATAGTTCTGTTCCATATTACAGAAAATTGGTAGCTTGCCCAAACCATTATAAATGGTATTCCATAAAACGAAAAATCTGATGCTAACCAAGGAAATATAGTAGACCAAACACTCATAGCAGGATACCCATTTACTAGCTCATTCCTAACCAGATAACTATTTTCAAAAAAATCTGGAGCACTCAAATATTTTACTAACATTTCTGATATTCCTCTAAAACTAGTAAAACCAAAGGTGGGTTCAAAAGGCAATCCTAAACAATAATCGAGACCAGTATAACCATGCGAAACGTAAAAGCCTAAAACTTTTATCCCTTCCAATAAATTATTATCAGTACTAATTCTATTGCTTAAAAAAAAAATAATAACAAATACGCCTAAAGCCATCGCAGCAAAAACTTTAAATCTACTACTTTTTTTCATTTTTTTATAAGGTTGGGGAGTAATTGCTTTTTTCTTTTTTATAAAAATTAAAAATATTGGAATTATGGACATTAGTATTGTAGCAATTGTAATCATGGAGCCCACTAAAAATGAAGTTATAAAATAAATAATAGCCGTTAAAATTATTAATATTTTTATTTTTTTTTGTAATTGTTTCCAATATAAAACAGCAAAAGTAAAGAAAATGTATTTAGTTCCAGATAATAGCGTAAGCAATATACTAATAGATGAACTGAAAACTGCGTTGTTCTCAAAATTATCAGGATTTCTAACCATAAGTTTTATATTAGAATAGGCTAATCCAGGATTTTTTAAATAGAATAATATATCGCTATTATTATTATAAAAGGAGTAGACAATTCCGTAAGAGGTAATAATTACAATTATGGCACAGACAAGGAGCACTTTATTGACATTAATTTTTTTTCGCCATATTGAGTTTATTCCAAGTTTAGCGTCAGAGATTTTGCTGTGCAAATTATTTGGTAAAAGATACCCAAAAAAAGTTGCTATTGTAATTATTATCATAAATAATAATCCATAGAAATTAGGTGAATCAGCAGAAAACAAATGAAACAAATACGTGAAATTAAGATATAATAATACTATTTTAATTGGTGTATAATCATACTTAGATTTAAATGTTGGTAGCTTAAAATTAGTCCTTTTCATTATTTACGAAATTATGGCAATTCTATACTCTAAGAACTCCTTTATTACCTTATTATAATTATTATAATCAAAACGTTTTAACGCGCTATCAAAAGCACTATTAGACATTTCTTGCAATTTTTCATCAGACAAAGCAATTGCTTTTTTAATCGTTTCATAAAATGCATTGGCCGAATTATCAGCTACAAGTAAACCATTTTCACCATCAATAATATAGTTTTCTAAATCGCTAGTTAAATTTAAAATTACTGGGACACCTGAAGCTAATGCCTCTGGAACTTTAGAAGGAAAACCAGCTTTAGAATACCTAATAACTGGCCGTAATAAAAATATAAAATTAATTTTAGCTAAATAATGCTGCACTTCTGTTTTAGAAATTCTTCCTATTACGGAAAGGGAATCTCCTAAACTTTCTGTTATTTCTCTTCCATTGCTTATTCTTTGTTGTAGCGTTTCTATAGTACAACCTGCAACAATTACTTTTATTTTTTTCTTTTCTTGAACACTAAGTGCAGCAAAACCCGCCAAAGCATTACCAATTGGATCATTCGGTAAAATTGATCCAGCGTAAAAAAATGTAAGAGGCGGTGTTTTAATTAAATTATGTGCTGCATAATCCTTAATAACAATCTGTGGCGGTAAATTAATGGTATTACATCCCTTTAACTTGTAGTACGTTTCTAAATAGGTACTAATACAAATAATATTTTTCGCTTTAGCAATTAAATATTTATTAGTCAGGTTATGCATGATATATTTAATATCATATTTACCATGTTTAAACTGAAAACTATTATGCCATTCTGTAGCATCTACTAAAGCAGGTATTTTATTATTTTTTAAATAGTGATGCAAAAAAAATGAATAATTTTTATATGAAGAACATATTAAATAAATTTTTTCTCTTTCTTCACGGGTTAACGTAGTTTTTAGTATCTTTTTTATGTTATATCTATTGCCAATTCTTTCCAATCTTTTAAGGTTTGGTTTAAAATAGCTTTTATAGGTTATACCTTTAAAAACATATTTACCGGTTTGTTTATTTAAATCTTCTTTCTTTTCTAAAGTATTTGTTAAAACAATAACCTTATACCCTGCACTTTTAAAAGATAATGCCATCGCATAAATTCTATTAGCATTTGCATCTCCACTAGGAAAAGACGAAAAAGTGTAAATTACTATAAGGTTTTTCATATTAAAAAATCTATTTCTTGTGAGCTACTTTAAACTTGTAATAATAATAATAAATTAATATTAAATAGGTTAATCCAGCGATTAATTTGGCGTAAGCTGCACCGTAAACCCCGTACTTAGGGATAAATAACACACTGGTTATCATTAAACTACCTCCAACATAAAAAGCAGAATTTCTTAGTGCTTTACCTTTTCCATTTGCTCCTAAAAATCTATTAAAAAAATCTCCAAAACCATATAATACAACGCCAATACTAACAATAAAATTAAGTGGTATTACTTCTGCATATTCTTCGCCATAAAAATAATTAACAAATGGCGGCACCAAAACCCATACTCCAATTAATGCCAAAACACTTAAACCCATGGTAATTAATATTAGCTTAGTTGGTATTGCTTTTAAGCTAGAAAAATCTTTGTAATGGGTTGTAGCAATTGTATTTGGAATTAAAGATAAGGGTAAAGAAAAAGTAATAGCTAAAGAAAAATAACCTACGCCACTATTATCTGAAGAAAAATAACCAATTAGAATTTGTGAAAGACTAGCAAAGCCTAGAGCAAGTAAACTGCCTAAATAAACATTAAAGCCAAATACATTATTATACTTTTTAATATCTTTAAATCTTTTATTAAAAGATTTAAATGATATGTTAAGCTTTAAGATAATGTAAGAATAAACTAAAATTTGAGTTATAAAAAAAAACAGTAATGTTAATTTTAATTTAGACAATAGGGTATTATTGTAAAAAATAAATAAAACAGCAACCGCAATTCCAAATAAAACTTTAGGTATTAATCGCGATTGCGCCAGAAGTTTAATTTGATTATCTGATTGAAGTAAAGTTTCGAAATAAAGTTTTAATAAAAATATAAAACCAATAGGTATAGATAATAAAAATATTGAATCTAACTTTTTAAGTTTTAAGTTCTCATCAAAAGTTCCATAAAGAAATAACACTAAAGACATTAAAATAAAAATTCCAAAAAGAATAATTAATGCTGCGCCATAATATTGTTTTGCTCGCAAAGGATTATGATTTAAAACTAAAGAACGGCTCGTAGCTTGGATAAAACCAAAGGTAAAAATTGTTATTGTAAAAGCGAAAACACTATTTATAAATTGATAATTACCATAATCTTCTGCTCCTAAAAAACGCGTTAAAAAAATACTAACTAAAATGCCGACAGGAATAGTAATAATGTTTACGGCAAAAAGACGAACGACTTGATTTGTTCTGCCATTCTGCATAAAATTCTTATAAAGATTATGAATATTCATTTTCTAGCTAGCATTTACTTAATTTATTCCAATAAAAATTTAAATAATATTAGTAATCATAATTTCTAATATAAAATATTAATAATTAAGAACACCTATTTAATAATACTCAATACCTACTTTGTATAAATCTAACCCTATTTACTGCTTTCTACCATTAAATATCACAGGATTATTTTGTTGTGATTTAATTTATTCAAAATCTGTCGCTATAAATTCTTCCCATTCTATAAATAAGTCCAAGCGATCGGTATTAATTAATGCCTCATATTTAGAGTTAATGTAATTTATCTTTTCTAAAGATTTAAAGTGATGTTTTTTTAGCTACTTCAATTGCTTTTGAGTTATAGACATTTAACTTTAGCTCCTCTTTTTGTTAATTTATTAATTATAAAAATAGAAGATAATTACCATATATCGTCTGTTTCTAGTTTAAAAATATTTATTATTTATATTTCAACCCTTATTCCTTATTTTCTTAAATTAATACGTTCAAAAACATAATTCCTCACTTCTGTAAAGAACAATTTTACTTTACAGGTTCTTGTCTTTTACTTTATCTGTAAGAATATTTTTAACATCATACACTACTGAGTTATTACTTTTAATTTTAGTAAAATCAATCTCTAAAAATTCTTTATGCGAAACTGTTAATACAATAGCATCAAATTTTTCATTCGGTAATGTTTTGGTAGAAGTCAAATTATACTCATATACAACTTCTTCTACATTAGCCCAAGGGTCATAAATGGTAACATTTACCCCATACTCTTTTAATGCCCCAATAACATCAACTGCTTTTGTATTACGAACATCAGGACAATTTTCTTTAAAAGTAATTCCTAAAACTAAAATAGTAGCATTTTTTATTCTAATATCTTTTTTTATCATTAATTTTATCACTTCTGAAGCTACATACGCCCCCATACTATCATTTAACCTTCTCCCTGCTAATATAATTTCTGGGTTATACCCATATTCTTGTGCTTTTTGTGCCAAATAATACGGGTCAACGCCTATACAATGGCCACCTACTAAACCGGGTTTAAATGGTAAAAAATTCCATTTTGTGCCTGCAGCTTCCAACACATCGTGGGTATTGATATCCATTAAATTAAAAATCTTTGCCAATTCATTCACAAACGCAATGTTAATATCTCTTTGTGAATTTTCGATTACTTTGGCTGCTTCTGCAACTTTAATGGTAGGTGCTAAATGCGTACCAGCAATAATTACAGATTTATATAAGTTATCTACTTTTATACCAACTTCGGGAGTAGAACCAGAAGTTACTTTTAATATTTTTTCTACCGTATGTTCTTTATCTCCTGGGTTGATTCTTTCTGGTGAATACCCGGCAAAAAAGTCTTTGTTAAAAACTAAACCTGAAACTCTTTCTAATACAGGAATGCATTCTTCTTCGGTTGCACCAGGATATACTGTAGATTCATAAATAACAATATCGTCCTTTTTTAAAACATTCCCAACAGTTTCACTTGCTTTTACCAAGGGAGTTAAAACAGGTCTGTTATTTTTGTCAACAGGCGTTGGGACGGTAATAATATAATAATTACAATCTTTAATATCTTCTAAAGAAGTAGAACATAACAATCCGTTTTCATTAGTTGATTCATTAACAAGAACTGCTTTCAATACTTCATCAGAAACTTCTAATGTAGCATCTGTACCCGACATTAATTCAGTAACCCTTTTTTCATTGATATCAAAACCTACAACAGGAAACTTGGTTGCAAATAATCGAGCTAATGGTAAGCCTACGTATCCTAGGCCGATTACAGCTATTTTAATTTCTTTATTCATAATTATATTTCAGGGAATAGGGATTAGGTAATGGGGAATAAGGACTGGAATTAACCACAACCTAAAAACCACTATTTGTATCCTCTATTCGTTTATTCATTTATTAATTTTATTGATTAATGCTGTAAGCATTTTAGCGATCCCTATCAATTCTTCTTTTAATTTATTTTTATCCGATTGAACATATCCCAAGTTTTCAGAAATAATTAACTGAGTTTCAACTTCTACCGCAGATGCCCTAGCAATATACAAAAACCTAACAAAATCTTTATCTGATTTCCTACCAGCTCCTTCCGCTATATTAGAAGGTATTGAGACCGCAGCTCTTCTCAATTGACTTGTCAATCCATACATTTCATGATTAGGAAACTCACTAGTTAATTGATAAACTTTGGTAACAAAATCAATTGCTTTCTGCCAAACTAATAAATCTTTATGTGTTTTCATCCCTAATCCCTAATTCCTAATACCTAGTCCCTACTACCTACAACACCTACAAATTCTTCCAATACCAATCCACAGCTGCTTTCAAGCCTTTTTGTAAAGAAAACTGTGGGTTATAATTCAATAAGTTTTTGGCTTTATCAACACTTGCATGCGAATGTGGAATATCTCCTAATCTATTTGGGCCATGAATTACTTCAACTTCTTTAATCTTTGAATTGTATTCAGATAAAAATTCTTTTAAGTACCGTAATAAATCATTCAAGGTGTTTCTATCACCATACGCAACATTATATACGGTATTAACTGCCTTTTTATCTGCAACCAAACTCAATAAATTTGCCTGAATTACATTATCTATATAAGTAAAGTCTCTAGAATAATTTCCATCTCCATTAACCGTTGGTGACTCTAAGTTCATTAACTGACTTACGAATTTCGGGATGACAGCCGCATAGGCTCCATTTGGGTCTTGTTTTCTTCCAAAAACGTTAAAATAACGCAAACCAATGGTTTCTAATCCATACGTTTTTGAAAAAACATCTGCATATAGTTCATTGATATATTTTGTAACAGCATAAGGAGATAAAGGTTTCCCAATCACCTCTTCTACTTTTGGAAGTGCTTCAGAATCCCCATAAGTAGAAGAACTTGCAGCAAACACAAAGCGCTTTACATTATTGTCTCTACAAGCCACCAGCATATTTAAAAAACCACCAACATTCACTTCATTAGAAGTAATGGGGTCTTTAATAGATCTTGGAACAGAACCTAAAGCTGCTTGGTGTAATACATACTCAACACCTTTCGTAGCTAGTAAACAATCCTCTAGATTTCTAATATCTCCTTCAATAAAAGTAAAGTTTTTGTTTTCTAATAAAGGAGTTATGTTTTCTCTTTTCCCAGTCGCAAAATTATCGAGACAAACAACTAGGTTATTTCTTTTTAATAATTCTTCACAAAGGTTAGATCCTATAAAACCAGCGCCTCCTGTTACTAAAATTTTTTTATTCGTTAAGTTAATTTCCATTCAATCTATTATTTTTCAATGCGATTAAAAACTAAAATAGAACAACATAGCGGCCCTATTAGTTAACTAAAACATTAAAAATGTTTTAGTGATTACTAGAATTTTGCTATTGAAACGAAAAAAAAAAAGTCTAATTTTTGAAAATACATTATATCATCAAAATTTCAGTATATTTTTTTGGGGAGTAATCAGTATTCTGAAAGTTAATTTTATCATTTTTCTCTAGCAAAGAATTCGCCACAAATATATACTTTATTTTTTAGTAGCAAAAGGATGTTTTTCCCCTTTTACAATAATTGCGTTATTCCTAATTTTTTGGGCTATTTTTATAGATTCTTTTGCATCCACCAAGCCAAAACCTTCTCCTTTTAAAATTTGTTGATAGCTTTTTGTGTGCAATTCTGTAAAACCTGAACTAAATTCTAATGCTTCATCATTGATGATAATAGAACGAAAAGTTCTTTGTCCTAATTTTTGAATATGTTCTGGCAATGAATTCTCATCAATCGACAAAAACCAACGTACCCGTGCTTTCTCAAACTCTAAATAGCCAGCAGATTTATCTTTCTCTCTTAAATGCACACTATTTTCTTGTACCTCACCAAACAACCACGCTAACATATCGAAAAAATGAATTCCTATGTTGGTGGCGATGCCTCCAGATTTGCTTTCATCTCCTTTCCATGAAATGTCATACCATTTTCCTCTTGAAGTAATGTACGTTAAATCAACATCATATTTTGTATCCCTATTCTCGGATTCTATTTTTTTCTTTAAAGCGATGATGCTTGGATGCAATCGTAATTGTAATATCGTGTGTATTTTTTTACCAGATTCCTTTTCGATATCCAATAGGGCATCTACATTCCAAGGATTCAGAACCAAGGGTTTTTCGCAAATAGCATTTGCACCACTTCGTAACGCCATTCTTATATGCGCATCGTGTAAATAATTGGGCGTACAAATACTTACATAATCTAAAAGCGTTCCGTTTCTTTTTAATTTTTCTATATGACGATCAAAACGTTCAAACTCTACAAAAAAACTAGCATTCGGGAAATAACTATCCATCACACCTACACTGTCAAATTTATCTAAAGCACATAATAAATTGTTATTCGTGTCTTTAATTGCCTTTAAATGTCTTGGAGCAATATATCCTGCAGCACCTATTAATGCGAAGTTTTTCATATTTTTTCGTTGTTTGCGTTTCGATGTTCGTTGGTCGTTGTTCGTTGTTCGATTTTTGTTATTCGTTATTCGATTTACGAGAAACGGTAAACGGTAAACGATGGACGAAAATTGTTGTTCGTGTTTCGTTGGTCATTGTTTACGGTGTACGGTTAACGGTTAACGAGAAACGATGGACGAAAATTGTCGATCTTTAATACTGTAATTAAAATGCCACTAATTTAAGATAGCGAATTTACAAAAAAGGTTTTTTATGAAGTGCACGTATTTAATTTTTAAAATTTGGGGATGTTTTATATTAAGGACGTCATTGCGAAGGATTTATGCTGAACTTGATTCAGCAGGTAAGATTGAAGCAATCTTTTAATTTAGTAGACCTAATAAGATACTCTTATCAATTAATTAAAATACATTTTTCTTTTAATCTTAATACTTTTTGCTTGATCAAAAAGTATTCAAAAAATCAAGACTCACTTTTATTTTACTTAAATTCTAATTTCCATTCCACTATCGCACCCAAACCGCAAGCTCCTTGAAAGCTTACCGTTCCATAGAAATTGAATTCTAACAAAAAACAAAATAAGTCGGGTTTAAATGTTAAATATCCATTCTTATAGCAAAGGAATTTGGTAAGGAACACTAAAAGAGACCAGACGTCATTGCGAAGGAGGTACGACTGAAGCAATCTTATAATGTAGTATCCCTAATAATATTTTTACACAATTTATTGAAAATCCATTTTTTTTATTCTAATACTTTTTGCTTTGGTCCGAACTTACATTCGGATTACATCAAGGCAAAAGATGAAACTAATTTCCTCTTTACTTTTTTCCATTGATGAAAAAAGTAACAAAAAAATCTAGTCTTGAATCTTCGGCGGTCAATTACGTTTTTGATGCCTAAAAGAAAAGAACTCGCAAAAGCTCAAACAGCTTTTCTTTTTTTACGGCATCTTCAAACTATTGACACTCGCCTGCCAGATTCTATGACAATTTTAGAAATTTAGAATATTTTATGTTTAATCAATTTAAGTGAGAATAAAACGTCAACTCATGGAATAGTAAAATAAGGATACCTACCAAAAGAAGTTAGAAGTTATTTTAAAAAAGTTATGATTAAAGCAATCTTGTGATTTAGAATAGGTAACAACTTTTTAAATCAATTTATTGATAGTACATTTTGTTTTACGCTAATACTTTTTGCTTGATCAAAAAGTATTCAAATAATAAAATACAGAGGATTTATGCTCTAAGTTTTTCCTACTAAGTAATAGATTTATAAATAAACTAAACCGTAATCCCAAGAAATAATGAGCGATAGTATGAAATTGCGGTGCGTAGCACTACGCATGGAATACGACTAGCGAATGTTGCGCAGCAATTTCATAGGGATTATCTTGATTTTTTGCTTCTTTTGCATCAAGGCAAAAGATGAGAAATATTTTTTAAAATACTACTTTTTACTTCTGTCCGAAATTAGTTTTGGAATCTATCAAGGCAAGAGATGAAACTAATTTCCTCTTTACTTTTTTCCATTGACAAATACTGAATCAAGTTCAGCAAAGGCTTCGACCAAAAAAATCTAGACTTATTTTTCGCTAAGCGAGTTACCAACAACCAAAATATATTTTGGTTTTGGTAGTCTTAAATTCTATAAGACATTCCACTATCGCACCCAGACTTATTATTGAGTTCCTCAATCAAGTTGAGGACAAGCTTTGGGCGCTTGCCGTTCCATACAATTTGAATTACTACGAAAATTAAAAATATGTCGGTTTTAGATGCTGATTTTTAAAGTAAATCTATATGTCAGTTCGAGTGATTCCGATTTTTCATCGGAATTGTATCGAGAACCGTTGGAGCAAAAAGCAATCTTTAGGTTTTACAAAAACGACTTAGTTAAAGGAAAAATACTTGTAATGTATTCCATAATAACACGAAATTCTAATTAATATTTGTAAAAAATGAACCTAAAATTAATGAACTTTTGTGTTTTTTGTCTTGATTTTTTGATAAAAAATGGTGAAAATTACTTGAAAAAACTACTTAAAAAGGTTGGTATTTGATGAAATAACGAGCTCAAAACAGAGCTTTTTTGATATAATATTGTTGTAAAAAAAAGAATAACAGCCTATCCCGAATTTACTTCGGGAAACAACGAACAACCTAACTCCGCTCCTTCAAATAAAAATACCGCTTCCAAAAAGACTCCTCATTTTCTGCAGTAGGATCATAATAACAGATCAAATCACGAAAGGTTAAAAAACGAACAGGACGCTCATAAAACTCTAGGATTACTTTATACTCTTTACGAGCGGTTTCATAACAAACCTCACGATACAAGGCAATATCCCAAGGGGATACCTGATCGAAAACATGAGGTTTCTTTCGCATGCCTTATTGTTCAAAGGTTTGCAATACCTCAACAGGCAACTGATAATAAGAAGCTACTTCCTCCAAACTCAACAACCCATGAGCCTCTTTTTGATAATGATCGCGCATGAGTTGATAATACTTTTTAGCCGTTTTAATATGACATCCTAAAAACATTGCCAACTCTCGCTCAAAAACTACGGTGCTCTTAAATACTCTCATAATTACATAGATATAGCACAAAACTAGCCACTTTCTATGCAAACTAAAAAAAAGTAAAAAGGAGTTTTCCCGAAAATCAGCCTAGTCCCCCCGAAAAACACAGTACTTTACTCAGCTATTTCTCTTACTGCTGACTAACAACACATTAAAACATTTTTTTGAAATAAAAAAACAGTATAAAATTAAAAAGGCAACCTATAAAAGATAGCCTTCAATGTTTTTCACAGAGTTAAAAATGTAAATATTTTATAGTTATGTGATTATAATCCTTAAGAATTAAAGTGAAGGACACCTGTTTTTCAAATAGGAATAAAAGCAAACTTCATAATTCATAATTCAAAACTCATAATTCCTAATTCCTAATTCAATCTTCGTAATTCATAATTCGTAATTCACAATTTCACATCAAGCAAATTCGCCACAATCCGAACAAACTGCTCCCGATCCACACTCTTACTATTCTTCAACGTTTCAGTAGCAGTAGTTAATTGAATAGCGTAGTGCTGCGCATTATACCAAGATCTAAAAGATGTGTCTTTGACTAAAATATGCCCTTTTTCGTAAAGAAAACGATACACAAAACTAATTACTACTTTCGTACTCAAACCTTTTGCGAGCGTATCAAACAAATAATAACCTTGGTAACTAGCAAAAATAATCTGCGGATAATCAGGTGTAGCTTGCAAACCAGCCAAAGGCAACTTAGAAGAAAAATAATTTCTAATTTGATCGATAAAAGCAGGAGATTCTTCAATTTTCAATTCAAAATAAAGCGTATCTATAAATTGCTCAAACCACAAAAGCGCACTAATTTGAAGTTGTCTTTTCTGATCTTCAAACAACAAACGATTATTTAAATGAAAAATAACAGTATCCAACGCCTCCTTCGTTGCCTGAAAGTTACAAAGATTAAAGTCTGATTCAAAAAGCAAACTATAATATATTTCTTTAAGAATAATCCTCGCTAATAAATTAAAAGCTTCGTCAATTTCAATTATTTCCAAATTATGTACAGACAAATTCAAAGTTTGAACATAACCCCCATAAGATAAATCCATGATATTCTCAAAATGCAAATTAGAGGCAAACAAACGATCTATGGTTTTAAAACATGCCTTATGCGTTTTAATAAAGTGTACATAAAGCATCGCTTCGGGAAACTTTTCAATTGTAAACCTCACCAACTCCACATCTGCAAACTCCTCAAGTTTATCGTAAGAAAAAAATTTATCGTAATTTTTTTCAAATCTAATTTTGCGCAGCAATTTACTAGGAGAACCACCATCAGCATACTTAGCGCGCCCGATATCATAGTGATAATACAAATAGCAACTAAAATTCCGTAAAAAAACAGCCATAATTTGGGCATCCGTTAATGTTAGATCAAGGTCTTCAATTCTATCAATCCCCGAAACTAAAAAAGGGTTGATAGTATCAAATCGATCGCTCTCATATTTGATATTTTCGTTTTTCATTTTTTTTATTGCAAAATAATAAGAATACTAATTAATTTTAACACAAACAGTATAAACTTTTCAACAGAATAACAACAATTCAAAGAAAACCTGTGCTTTAAGCAAAAGATCTATACTTAAGTTAACACCGTAGTTAAACCTATACATCCTGAATACAAAGCCAGTATAAAGCCTATACAGCTTTTGTTTAAAGCGAGAAGAAAATATGGAAAAACAGGGACAAAAAGGAAAATAGAGTAAAAGATACCAAAGCTTTCCAAAGGACTCCAACAAACCCCAAAACCCAGTCTAAAACACCGCTAACTTTACAACATCATTCGGATTCAGTGTCAACACCCTAGCTGCAGACAAAGTGTTCTTCACAAGCCCAAATGTGTATATAATTAATATTTAAAATTTAAAATCATGGCAAAATTAAAGTCATTATTAAAAATCGAAGGCACCTTGGATGGGATGACCTTCTACAAAAAAGCCGATGGGCAATATTATGTAAGAACCAAAGGCGGTGTAAAAAAGGAACGTATTTTAAACGATCCTTCCTTTGCAAGAACCCGAGAAAATAACTCAGAATTTGCAGAGGTAGCAAAAAGTGGCAAACAGTTTCGAAGAGCCTTAGTAGGAGCTTTAACAAATGTAAAAGACCGTACAAAGACTACGCGCTTATCTAGTAATTTGTTTAAAGTCAAAAACTATGACACCACTTCTGGTCGAGGCGAACGAAAAGTAAGCATCGGGATTCAAGAAGCAGAAGCCAAAGTGCAATTAGTAGGTTTTGATTTTAACAAGAATGCGCCTTTAGATACGGTACTCTTGCAAAATTATGTGATAAACACAACAAGCAAAGAAATAAGTCTTGGTGATTTTATCCCCAACATCATGCTAGCAAACCCAAAAGGCGCAACTCATGTAAAAATGAGTGCCTATCACGCAAACTACGACTTTACCTCTTTCGAAAGCGAGTTAGTAGCAAGCAATGTAGAAACCTTGGCCATCGATAGTACCAGTAGCAACATTACCTTCTCTTTTACAACCCCAGCTTCAGGAACTGGAGTAGAACTATTTTTATTAAAAATAGAGTTTCTACAAGAACTAAATGGCGATTTATACCAATTAAACAACGGTACCTTCAATGCCTTAAAATTAGTAAGCATGGTTTAACAAACCACTTCAAAACAAGAGGTTGTTTGAAAAATATTTTTTTTAGACAGCCTCTTTTTTATGCGCACCATCGTCATCCTACTTCACAAATTAAACCGTCATTGCAAAAGATATATGCTAAACTTGATTCAGTACGTACGTCTGAAGCAATCTTTTCGTTTAGAATACCAAACGTCATTGCGAAGGATGTATGCTGAACTTGATTCAGTAGGTATGATTGAAGCAATCATTTAGTTTAAGAAATTTTACAATTGTTTAAAATAAAAAGCCGCTTTCTATGGAGTAAATTTATTGTCAACCTGAATTTATTTCAGGTTCTCATAGTTATTAATTCATAATATGTTAAGATGCTGAAACAAGTTCAGCATGACAAAATTTAATACTATTTAGACAACCTATGAAGTGGGCAATGAGGGATTGGATATCCCTTATTGAAACCGCTACTGCAAATACAATCCTCATGAGCTTCGCTCATGTTGGATTTTTTGTTTTCAGAAAATCATGAAGCGAGCTTCTGATTTTTGAAAACAAAAAATCCTGATGAAAAAAATCATCAGGATTGTGATTGATGTGGGCAATGAGGGATTCGAACCCCCGACCCTCTCGGTGTAAACGAGATGCTCTGAACCAACTGAGCTAATTGCCCGATTTTATTTTAATTCCGTTTCGGTAGGAATGTTGTGGGCAATGAGGGATTCGAACCCCCGACCCTCTCGGTGTAAACGAGATGCTCTGAACCAACTGAGCTAATTGCCCTCAATTGCGGGTGCAAATATAATATTGTTTTAGAAAAAAACAACACTATTCTAATTTAATTTTATAAAATTTCAGCAACAACAAACGTACTTCCTCCTACATACACAACATCTTCTTTACCAGCTCTTCGCTTCGCCGTTTCAAAAGCTTGATTTACAGAATCAAACGAATCTCCAGTCAGATGATACTTGTATGTTGCTTCTTGTAATATTTTTTCTAACATTCCTCTTGGGATGTCTGGTTTACAAAAATAATACGTTGCTGATTTCGGAAAAAGAGGCAAGACTTCCTCTAATTTCTTATCTGAAACGACACCTAAAACAATATGAAGTTGATTGTACTTTTCTTTTTTTAGTTGTTGTAATACAATTTCCAATCCCTCTTTATTATGAGCTGTATCTGCAATTACTTTTGGATACTCCTGAAGAATCTGCCATCTCCCTTTTAAGTTCGTATTCTTTACCACATTGAACAGGCCATTTACAATATCTTCTTTAGAAACTTGAAATCCTTTCAATTGCTGAATTGCAGCAACTGCGGTTTTAGTGTTTTTTTGTTGATAATCGCCCAGCAAATCTGTTTTGTAGGGATACTGATCATCCGAAGCAAAAAAGATTTCTGAATGATGCTCTTCTGCTTTCTTTTTAAAGACTGCAACAACCTCGGCTTGCTTCTCCCCTATAATTACTGGAATATTATTTTTGATGATGCCCGCTTTTTCAAATGCAATTTCTGGTAAGGTCTCTCCTAAAAACTGAGTGTGATCTAACCCTATGTTGGTAATTACTGATACTTCTGGTGTTATAATATTTGTGGAGTCTAATCTACCCCCTAAACCAACTTCTATAATAGCGATATCTACATTTTCATCCGCAAAATAATCAAACGCCAATCCTACTGTCATTTCGAAAAAAGATAGTTTTTGTTTTTCTAAAAATTCTTTATGCTTATGTATAAAAGACGTTACTTTCTCTTTCGGAATTTCAACACCATTTAAACGAATTCTTTCTGTAAAACTTTTTAAATGAGGTGATGTATACAAACCTACTTTATACCCTGCTTCCTGCAGGATAGAAGCCAACATGTGGCTTGTGGAACCTTTTCCGTTTGTACCACCTACATGAATTGACTTGAACTTTTTTTCTGGATTCCCTAACTCCTCAGCAAAAGCTAGAATATTTGTTAAGTCTTTTTTGAATGCTGTCTTCCCTATATTTTGATACATAGGCAATTGGCTAAACATCCAATTTAAAGTTTCTTGGTACGTCATAATACACTAAATAATTCTTTTATATTCGCTAAACATCTTAAAACTTAAAATCTGTCATTCTGAATTTATTTCAGAATCTTAGACTACATGACATACATATCCTATTACCAAGACCCTGAAATAAATTCAGGGTGACAATATGATCTTATAAACATTCTTTGTTTCCCGAAGTAAATTCGGGACAGGCTACGTTTCGTTGTTCAATTGATATAATCCTAGTTGTTGCATATTTTGAATTTAATTTGGATTCTTCAATGTCAGTTCGAGTGATTTTTGATAAAAAATTGTATCGAGAACTAGTTTAAACTTTTTTAAATTTTTGAAAACTAACAACCTCTCGACTGCGCTCGAGGAGACAGGTAATTTATGCTTTTAAAAATAATTAAAAGTTTTATTTCAGCATCTCACACGACTTTACATTAATATTCTATTTCAAGACCCTGAAATAAATTCAGGGTGACAAAATAGTAGTGTAATCGTAAACTTTTATATTCAAAAATTATTAGTCTACTCAAAATAATTTAGTGTTGCATAGCCATTATCTTTCAAAAACTGATCTTTTTTCATCAATTTTAAATCAGATTTCATCATGTCTTTCACCAAATCTTGTAAATCATATTGACACTCCCAACCTAATTTTTGTTTTGCTTTTGATGGGTCTCCAATTAATAAATCAACTTCTGTAGGTCTAAAATATTTTGGATCTACTGCCAAAACTTCTTGTCCGATTTCAGGTCGTTCTTCAATGCTTGTTTTTCGTTGTCCATTTTCACTTAAAGCAGCTTGATATTTCTCTTCGTTTATCTCTTTTACAAAACCTTTCTCATGAACTCCTTCTCCTTTAAATTCTAGCTCAATACCAACTTGCTCAAAACTCATTCTCACAAAATCTCTTACAGAGGTTGTGGTACCTGTTGCAATGACCCAATCTTCTGCTTCATCTGCCTGTAAAATCATCCACATCATTCTTACATAGTCTTTCGCATGTCCCCAATCACGTTTTGCGTCTAAGTTTCCTAAATATAATTTATCTTGCAAACCTAATGCAATTCTAGACGTTGCTCTGGTAATTTTACGCGTTACAAAAGTTTCTCCTCTTAAAGGAGATTCGTGGTTGAACAAAATTCCATTACAAGCATACATACCATACGCTTCTCTGTAGTTTACAGTAATCCAAAATGCATACATTTTAGCAACTGCATAAGGAGAACGTGGGTAAAAAGGAGTTGTTTCAGATTGTGGAACTTCTTGCACTTTTCCGTATAATTCTGATGTTGATGCCTGATAAATTCTAGTTTTCTTTTCCAAACCTAATAATCGTACAGCGTCTAAAATTCTTAACGTCCCTAAACCATCTGCATTACCAGTATATTCTGGCGTTTCAAAAGAAACTGCAACATGGCTCATTGCTGCTAGATTATAAATTTCATCGGGTTGAATTTCTTTTATCAAACGCGTAATATTGGTACTATCAGTCATGTCCCCATAATGTAAAAAGAAATTACGATTATCTACATGAGGATCTTGATATAAATGATCGATTCTATCTGTATTAAATAAAGAGGACCTTCTTTTCATTCCATGAACTTCGTATCCCTTTTTGAGTAAAAACTCACTTAAATACGCGCCATCTTGTCCTGTTACTCCTGTTATAAATGCTACTTTCATTTTTGTTTTCTTTGTTCGTTGTTGGTTGGTCGTTGATCGTTGTTTGTTGTTCGTTGTTCGTTGTTCGAAACAATAAAAAACAATAAACTATATATCTATTTCAGTGATTTTATCAATTTATATAACATCATTTTGATTCTTGTACATAAAATATTTAATTCATGATACTCTTCAATAGAGATATAATTTAAATCTTTCGCTAAAAATAATTGATAATTCGCTTCCTCTAAAGATCCTTTTGCAATATATAAAAACTGAATAAATTCTTTTTTATATTGTCTTCCTTGACCTTCTATTATATTTGTTGGCACACTACTGACACTTCTTCTCAATTGACTCGTTAAACCATACATTTCTAAAGAGGGAAACTTTTTAGAAATCGTATATACTTTCAAAGTTAATTGATGGGCTAATTTCCATACTTCAAGATTATTTTCCATATTTTTTATTCGTTGTTCGCTGTTCGTTGTTGGTTAGTCGCTAGGCGAAAAACGGAAATCGAAAAACGATGGACGACAAGCGAACAGCTTCATCACATTTTCACCTCCTTAATATGATCAATATTCTCCAAAAACCATTGATATGTTTTTTCAATTCCTGTTGCTAATTCAGTTTTATAATGCCAACCTAAATTTTTCATTTTTGAAACATCCATTAATTTTCTTGGTGTCCCATCTGGTTTTGTAGCATCCCAAACAATTTCTCCTTGATGTCCTACTACTTTTTGAATGGTTTCTGCCAACTCTTTAATAGTGATATCTTTTCCTGTACCTACATTATATAAATACTCTGGTAAGGAATTCTCTAAAGCAAAAACAACGGCTTCTGCCATGTCATCTACAAATAAAAACTCTCTCATAGGGGTTCCACTTCCCCATAATTTTACTGGCTTATTATTTATTTTAGCTTCATGAAATTTACGCAACATTGCTGGTAAAACATGGGATGTTTTCAAATCAAAATTATCAAAATAACCATATAAATTGGTAGGCATTAAGCTTACATACTCTTTTTGAAACTGATTCCTAATAGCTTGACAGCTTTTAACCCCTGTTATTTTTGCAATCGCATACCACTCATTGGTAGGCTCTAAAGTATCTGTTAATAAATACTCTTCTTTTAAAGGTTGTGGTGCAAACTTCGGATAAATACAAGAACTTCCTAAAAAAATAAATTTTTCAACATGAGTTTTTAAAG
This sequence comes from Polaribacter vadi, assembly GCF_001761365.1. Lineage (NCBI taxonomy): Bacteria > Pseudomonadati > Bacteroidota > Flavobacteriia > Flavobacteriales > Flavobacteriaceae > Polaribacter > Polaribacter vadi. Next base: position 1,612,268 of record NZ_CP017477.1, read on the forward strand.
AAGTATCGATCAAATTGTTTTGAATCTGCATGTTTTCCATTAAAAACTGATATGGAAAATCATTATTCGCTAAAATACCTCCAACTCTTGCAGCTGCATCAATGACAATGGTAGGTTTTTCTTTTTCAAAAAAATCTAGAACTTGTTGTTGATTTCTTAAATCTAAGTCTTTGCTACTCTCTCCAATTAAATTGGAGTATCCTTTTTTTTCTAAAGTTCTCCAAATTGCAGCACCAACCATACCTCTATGACCTGCAATGTATATTTTTGTGCTTTTATTCACGTGGTTCGATTTTCATTATTTGATGTTCGTTGCTCGACTTTCGTTTTTCGTTGTTCGTTGTTCGATTAACGGCTGACGATAAACGAAGTTCGGTTATTTTCCTATTTGATAATATTCAAATCCTTTTTCTTGAAGATGAAATACATTGTACTGATTTCTGCCATCAAAAATGATTGGCGAATTCAATTTGAGTTTTATTTCTTCGAAATCAGGTGAACGAAATTCTTTCCATTCCGTCATTAAAATCAACGCATCTGCATTGTCTAAAACCTGATATTTAGCATCGAAATAGGTGATGTTTTTTAACTCTTTTAAATAAAATTGTTTGGCAGTTTCAATAGCTTTAGGATCATAGACATTAATCTTTGCCCCTTTCTCTAACAATGCTTTAATCACATAAATAGAAGGTGCTTCACGAACATCATCTGTACCTGGTTTAAATGACAACCCCCACATTGCAAATGTTTTCCCACTTAAATCGGCTCCAAATCGATGGATAATTTTATCGAAAATGATTAGTTTTTGAGCATCATTAACAGCTTCCACTGAAGCAATTAATTTTGCTGTGTAACCATGACTTTCTGCAATTCTATGAAGTGCTTTTACATCCTTTGGAAAACAAGAACCACCATAACCTGCTCCTGGATAAATAAAGTTATAGCCGATTCTACTGTCTGAACCAATACCTATTCTTACTTTATTAGCATCTGCTCCCACTTTTTCACAAATATTAGCAATTTCATTGATAAAAGAAATCTTAGTCGCCAACATTGCATTGGCAGCATATTTGGTCATTTCTGCAGAACGAATATCCATCCTTATAAAACGATCATGAGTTCTAAAAAAAGGAGAATATAATTGCTCCATTTTTTGAAAAGCGATTTCAGAATCCGCTCCAATAACCACTCTATCTGGTTTCATAAAATCGGAAATAGCAGCCCCTTCTTTCAAAAATTCGGGATTAGAAACTACGTGAAATTTCACTTGAATTTTTCTAGCATCTAATTCTTTCTGAATAATTTCTTTAACTTTATCTGCTGTACCAATAGGCACTGTAGATTTATTTACAATAATGGTTTCCTTGGTAATAACCTGCCCAATATCTTTGGCTGCTTGATAAAAGTATTGCAACTCAACCTCATTATCATCTTTTGTAGGAGTACCAACAGCAATAAAGATAATTTCTGTCTTTGCAATAAATTCTTTTAAATTGGAGCTAAAAAATAATGTTTTGTGTAGGTTTTTTGTAACCAACCCCTCTAAACCAGGTTCAAAAATGGGAATTATTCCTTGCTTTAAGTTCTTGATTTTATCAACATCAATATCTACACAGGTAACTTTATTACCCATTTCTGCAAAACATGTTCCTGCTGTTAAGCCTACATAGCCAGTTCCTATTACAGTGATATTCAATCTTATTTATTTTGTTTCGTTGTTCGATTTTCGTTGTTGGTTGTTCGTTTGACGATGGTCGAGAAACATTCTGTCCATCCCTAAATAAAGTTGTACGTTGTTCGAGTTTCGTGTTACGTTCTTTGTGAAATGCCAAAAAATGGACGAGAAACGATGTTAGTTCTTCACTCTTCCAGCCTTAAACCTCAAACTTCACGCCTCACGTTTCAAACTTCATTCTTCGTGTTTCGCTGTTCGAGAAACGAAAAACGATACACCTATTTATCTTTTGTTTTTAAATTTTCTTTTTCTTGCACTTCTTTTCTCAATCCACTGCTAGAAAAGCGATGTTCTCTTTTATTGAAGTACAAATCAATTCCTTTTTCCTCACAATATTTTCTTCCTGAAAACTGCTTACTTGCGTATTCTTCTCCAATAATTCTTACATCAATTTTAAAAGAACGCAATATATCTTCTAAATCTTGTTCGGTTGCATAAGGCACAATTTCATCTACAAACCTACAGCCTTTTAATTGAATATATCTTTCCACTACAGATTGCACTGGTCTATTTTTTTCTGGTCGGTCTAATGTTGGATCTGTTTGCAAACCACAAATTAAATAATCACACTGACGTTTTGCATCTTCTAACATGGTGATATGACCTGCATGCAACAAATCAAAAGCACTAAAAGTAATTCCTATTTTCATATTTTATTTTTTTCCTAATAACCAAGATGATGATTGTATTTTATCTCCTAATCCATCAATCAATTGAATATTCAATTCCTTACAAATTGGAGCTTCTGGGATGGAATTATTATTTTGATCTCCACCATTTGCAAAGCCAAAATCATATTCATTTCTGTATGTTTTAACAAGACTTCGAATCGATTCACAAACAGTTCTATCTGTATCTATGGATATGATTGCCTTATCTACGGCTTTTATATTCTGAACAATAAATAAGCGTTCATCTTCTTTCTGAAATTCTTTAGAACCTTTTAATGCTCTTTGTAAATCGCTATTTACAATTACAAATAACTCATCCGCTAAAGATCTTGCATTATTAAAATACTCTAAATGTCCTTTGTGAATTGGATTAAAATATCCTGAAACTATGATTGCTTTTTTCTTCATCTTCCTTCATTTTTTTGTTCTTCAAATATAATTTTAATTATCTAAAAATGGAATTTTGAATGCAAAAATTTAGCTATTTCCCAGTTTATGATGATAGAAACATATTAAAACACTCAAAAATAAAAAAACTTTTATCGGCTAAAAAAACATCTAATATTAACTAATAAAAGTATTTTATTTAAATTAAATTAGAATTATTTGGTTAAAGAAAACTTATAAATAATAGTTCCTGTTTGACTTACGGGTGCTTTATCATCTGGATTCCAAGTTGTATTTAAAGCAGCTTCTTTTGCTGGATCTAATAAACACTTAGCCGTATTTGTAGAACCTTTTACCCCAGGAATTGCACTGATTACTTTGCCGTTTTTATCAACCGTAATTTTAACAACAACAGTTCCTTCTTCTTGACAATCTGGTTGTTTTATGGGTTTTAGCAATGCTTTTCTTCCTGCTAATTTATAATTTCCACCTGAACCACCTCCTGTATTTCCATAATATTTATTAGACTTTGGATCTCCATTTTCAGTTCCTTTTACACCTTCCTGTGTGTCATCTCCTTCTCCTTTTGGATTTCCATCGGATGCATTTCCATTCAATAAACTATTTAAAGCATCTGTGGTTTCTTTAGATGGTTTTGGCTTTGGAACTACTTTTGGTATTTCTTTTTTTACAACTTCTTTTACAGGTTTCTTTTTTACTTCTTTTACTTTTTCGACTACAGGAACTTCTTCAGCAGTTTCGGCTGTAATAATTTCTTCCTTAATAATTTCTTTCGGAGTTTCTTTTACTTCTTCAACAGCTTCTTGCTCTTGTTCTACAACTTTAGCAGTGGGTGCTTTCTTAGTATTTTCAACAGGCTCTCCACTACCAACGTTCGCATCTCCAAAATTAATTGCCAAACCATATTCTTCTGGTGGATCTAAATACTGCATCCCATAATTAAAAATCACAAACAACAAAAGCAACAAAATAACGGCTGTTATTGCTGCTGATTTACGTTTATGTTTAGTTTCTAATATTGGCATCATATAAAATACCTACAAGGTTTTTAAAACCTTGCAGGATGAATTATTTATTTAGCATTGACAGCTAAAATCATTTTTAATTTATTCTTATTGGCAATGTCAATTACTTGCATCACATTTTTATAAGGTACATCTTTATCACCTCTAATAATAATGGTTTTCTTTTTATCTGCCCCCACATTTCTTAAAATTTCACTTTCTAGATTTGCTGAACTTACTTGTGTTTTATCAATATAAAAAATAGACTCGTTTGTTATTGAAACTGCCACAGATTTACTGTTTTCAGTTTTTCCTCCAGCTTTTGGCAACAAAACATCAATAGCACTTACAGTTACTAAAGTTGATGTAAGCATAAAAAATATCAACAATAAAAAAACAATATCTGTCATGGACGACATATTGAATGTAGGGTCTACTTTATTTCTTCCTTTTAAATTCATACTAAAAATTCAAAGTTCTGGGTTTAAAATTCAAAGTTTAAAATTAGGCTTGGAAACCTTGAGTTTTGAACTTTAAATATTGAACTAATTTACACTGGCTCGTTTAACAAATCTAAAAACTCAACGGATTTTGCCTCCATTTGATACACCACTTTATCCGTTCTTACCACCAAATGATTATAAGTTATATAGGCAATAATACCCACAATTAAACCAGCAACTGTAGTTGTCATGGCTGTATACAAACCATCTGAAAGCATTTTTATATCTATTTGACCTCCAGCATTTGCTATTTCATGAATAGCCACAATCATTCCGATTACAGTTCCTAAAAAACCAATCATGGGTGCAGCTCCTGCAATTGTTGCTAAAACAGAAACATTTTTTTCAAGCTGATACACTTCTAACTTTCCTGCTGTTTCAATAGCTGTATTGATATCTTCTAAAGGTTTCCCAATTCTTGATATTCCTTTTCCAATTAAACGTGCGGTAGGTGTATTTTTACTTTTACATAAAGCATTTGCAGCATCTAGTTTCCCATTTGTTACAAAGTCTTTAATTTGATTCATAAAGTTTACATCAATTTTAGAGGCGGCTTTAATGGCAAAAAATCGTTCAAAATAAATATACAAACCAACCGCTAAAAGCACAAATAGGATTCCTATAATTATTTGTCCTCCTAAACCACCATCCATAATTAAATTATAGACCGATAATGTTTTCTCTTCTTGAATAGCTTCTTCTAACAACTCCGTGTTTTCTTGAAAAAATGATATCATTCAACTATTTTTTTAAATTCTATATTATAAACGTGTATTCTCTTTTTAAATTGTTTCAATACACAAAAAATCAATTTACTTGTATCAAAAAAAATGCCATTCTGTACGATAACAAAATGACATTTTTTTATATTTCAATTTTTCTGATTTAAACGAATGATCTAATTACGATAAAGGCTAAAGAACCAACTAAAAATCCAATTAGCGCTAACCAAGATATTTTTTTAATATACCAGAAAAAATCTATTTTTTCCATTCCCATTGCTACAACTCCAGCAGCAGAACCAATAATTAACATAGAACCTCCTGTACCTGCAGAAAATGCGATAAAGTGCCATAAAGGATTATCTAAAGATTCAGAAAACATCCCTAAACTTGCAGCGACTAAAGGTACATTATCAATTACTGCAGAACCAATTCCTAATAAAATTACCACTAAATCAGAAACACCTGTTCCTGCTAATTCAGTTCCCATTAAAGGAATTCCTTGTTTTAAACTATCAGCAAAATTGAATAAAATTCCCAAAGATTCTAAAGCTGCAACTGCCATTAAAATTCCTAAGAAAAATAAAATACTTGGCATTTCAATTTTTGATAATGAGGAATGTACTGGACTATGATGTGCTCCAGATTCATGCTCATCTGCTTGCTCTCCTTCTACTGTAGAAATTGAGAATTTAGAATTACTAAATATTTCTGCAAAAGTAGCTACAATCCCTAAAGATAACATCATCCCTACATAAGGTGGTAAATGCGTAATTGTTTTAAAAACAGGTACAAATAAAATAGCACCTAATCCTAAATATAACATTTTTGCGCTATGAGGACTTTTTGGTTTTTCAACTTCATTTTCATCATAATCTATTTCACCTTTAAAAGCTGGTAAAAATGTTGCAATAAACGTTGGTACCACCATACATAATAAAGAAGGAACAAATAAATACGTAAATAACATTCCTGTACTTACTTTATCGCCAATCCAAAGCATGGTTGTAGTAACGTCTCCAATAGGAGAAAAAGCACCACCTGCATTGGCTGCAATAATAATTAAACCTGCGAACCAGATTCTATCTTCTCTAGTTTTTACAATTTTTTGTAAAATTGAAATTAAGACAATAGTTGCTGTTAAATTATCTATAATTGCTGATAAAACAAACGCTAAAATTGAAAACATCCAAAGCAATTTTTTCTTGCCTTTAAAGTTTACATATCCTTTAATAGTAGAAAATCCATCAAAATAATCGATAATTTCAACAATCGTCATCGCTCCTAAAAGAAACACCAGAATCTCTGCAGTTTTACCTAAATGATGTAATAAAGTTTCTTCGACCAAATGTAATTTATCATCATGTGCCATCGATGCAAAACCATCTACCAGACCATGATTGGCAGAATCAAACCAATTAGAAAAACTATCTACACCAAGTGCTACGATTGCCCAGCAAACTGCCATCATTATTAAGGCAGGTATTAATTTGTCTAATTTTAAATTATGCTCTAAAGTAATGGCTAAATAACCCAGTACAAATACGATAATAATTATTGATTCCATATATATTAATTTAGTTTAAATTAGTTCTTTTAGTGCGATTTCAAATGCTGTTGAGCATATTTTTGTTTTAGATGCACTTTTGTTAAATGTTTTTTGCAATGCTTTTTTAATGGTGTTTGAGGTATCATCAAAAATAGCCTTGTCTTGCATTGGCAATGTAACTCTTGCTTCCATTAAATAAGCAAAAACTCTTGCAATTCCGCAATTAGAAATAAAATCTGGCAACAAACTTAAGTGATTATCTGTATATTCCATAATAGGTCCAAAGAAAATTTCTTTATCAGCAAAAGGAACATTGGCTCCAGGGGAAATTACTTCCAATCCTGTATTGATCATTTGTTGCACTTGGTCTTGAGAAACTAATCTTGATGCTGCAGCAGGAACAAATATTTCTGCTGGCAAACTCCAAACTTTCTCATTTATTTCTGCAAATGGAATCATGTTTTTAGACGCTAATTGATTTCCATCTTTCGATAAAAATAAATTCGTCATTTCGTCTTTCGTAAAACCTTTTTCGTTGATGACTCCTCCTTGTCGATCTATAATCCCAACAACTTTTGCACCTAATTTTGTTAAATAATAGGCTGCAGCAGCTCCTACATTTCCAAAACCTTGCACAATGGCTCTTTTACCAACAATAGATCCTCCATAAATATCGTAATAATGCCTAACAGCTTCTGCAACTCCATAACCTGTTAACATGTCTGCTACTGTATATTTTCTAGAAATATCTGGCGAAAACTGTTTGTCTTCAATTACTTTGATAACGCCCAAACGCAATTGACCAATTCTATTAATTTTATCGGCTTCAGTAGGTTTAAAGTGACCGTTAAAAATTCCTTCTTGAGGATGCCAAACACCACAATCTTCGGTAATTGGAATTACATCTTTATCTGCATCTACGTTTAAATCGCCTCCAGTTCCATAATAGTGTTTCAATAATGGCGTAACTGCTTTATACCAACGTTCTAAAACACCTCTTTTTCTTGGATCATTTGGATCGAAGTTAATACCCGATTTTGCACCACCAATTGCTGGCCCAGAAACTGTAAATTTTATTTCCATGGTTTTTGCTAATGACAAAACTTCGTTCATATCTAAACCTTGTCTCATTCTTGTTCCACCTCCAGCAGCTCCACCTCTTAAAGAGTTAATCACTGTCCAACCTTCTGCTTCTGTTTCTTGATCTTTCCAATGAAACACAATTTCTGGTTGTTTATTTTCGTATATTTTTAATAATTCTTTCATGTTTAATTTTGATAATTTTTCAACTTAATTATTTATTTTCTAAAGCAATTTTCTGTAAAACATTCATTAGAAGAGCTAAAGTTGATTCATTTTTTAAATTAATTTTAAGAATTATTATTCATCATTACAGTTCCTGACAAACTTACTGTAAAATTTGTAATTTTTAAAATATTTATCTGAAAAGTATTGTTGTTTTTTTGGGTTCGAGATTACTTTTAAAATTATATATTATGGGTAAAATATAACGCCAGAGGAATGATCTTTACTTGCACCAGTTACCGATTTTAAACAATTTATTTTATTATGAATCTTCAGCAATCCTAAAAAAGCAAAAATTAAAGCCTCTTTATAATCGATTAATTCTTTAGAGGGCAACACAATTTGAGCGTTAGAATATTGCCGAATTTCATCCATTAAAAAAGTATTAAAAACACCTCCACCAGTAATTAAAACTTTATCATTTTTGTAAATCACCTTACTGATTTGTAGTGCAATATGTGCCACAAAAGTTCTTAAGATTGATGGAACATCTGTTTCCAACTCATCAATTAAAGGGAACATATTTTTTTGAACCCATTCCAATCCTAAAGATTTTGGTGGTGTTTGTTGATAAAACTCAAGTTCGTTCAACTTCTCAAAAAGAACTTCATTTATTTTTCCTTCGGATGCAATTTTACCAGATGCATCATATTCTAACCCGATTTTATTGGCGTAAAAATTTAAGACAATATTTACAGGACAAATATCAAAAGCAATTCTAGTGTTATCTTTATGATAAGACACATTTGAAAATCCACCTAAATTAACACAAAAATCATATTCAGAAAATAGTAATTCATCTCCAATTGGCACTAAAGGCGCTCCTTGACCACCTAATTGTAAATCTTGCGTTCTAAAATCACAAACGACTTTTTGTTTTGTGATTTTGGCAATTTCTGCTCCAGAACCAATTTGCAACGTAATTCCTTTTTCTGGCTGATGTAAAATGGTATGTCCATGAGAGGCAATAAAATCAATCTTTGCAATTTTATAATTGCTGATAAAATTATTGAGTATTTCTCCTAAAAATCGCCCATAAGTAACATCTAATTGTTGCAAAGTAGTTGTATCAGAAAAAATAGCATTCTGCAAAAGTTGCTTCCATTCTTTGGAATATGGAATGGTTTCTGCATGGAGAATTTTAAAATTTTTGTAGTCATCATTCTTAAAATAAACATACACCAAATCAATTCCATCTAAAGAAGTGCCAGACATTAAACCAATGGCGAAAGTTTCATTTATAATCATATCAGTAAAAATAATAAAAGTCTATTGAAAATATGTTACGAAATCGATATATTTGCACTCGTAAATTAAGAATATAACAAAACATACCTATGGATTTTAGCTTAACAGAAGAGCATATCATGATTCGTGATGCAGCAAGAGATTTTGCACAAACAGAATTATTACCTGGCGTTATTGAAAGAGACAATAAACAGGAATTTCCACAAGAATTGGTCAAAAAAATGGGCGATTTAGGTTTTCTGGGAATTATGGTAGATCCAAAATACGGAGGAAGTGGAATGGACGCTATTTCTTACGTATTAATTATGGAAGAATTATCAAAAATCGATGCTTCTGCCTCTGTAATTGTTTCTGTAAACAATTCATTGGTTTGTTATGGTTTAGAATCTTATGCAAATGAAGATCAAAAACAAAAATATTTAACAAAATTAGCGACTGGAGAATTTGTAGGCGCCTTTTGTTTGAGTGAGCCAGAAGCTGGTTCCGATGCAACATCGCAAGCAACAACTGCTATCGACAAAGGAGATCATTATGTAATTAACGGAACTAAAAACTGGATTACAAGTGGTGGAAGAGCTGATGTTTATTTAGTGATTGCACAAACTGACAGAGAAAAAGGTCACAGAGGAATTAACGCTTTTATCGTTGAAAAAGGAACAGAAGGTTTTCATGTAGGTCCTAAAGAAGATAAATTAGGAATTAGAGGTTCAGACACCCATACATTACAATTTAACGACGTAAAAGTGCCAAAAGAAAACAGAATTGGTGAGGATGGTTTTGGTTTTAAATTCGCCATGAAAACACTTTCGGGTGGTAGAATTGGGATTGCTGCTCAAGCTTTAGGAATTGCTGCTGGAGGATATGAATTGGCTTTAAAATACTCTAAAGAACGTAAAGCATTTGGAACTGAGATTTGCAATCATCAAGCAATTGCCTTCAAATTAGCAGACATGTATACAGAAATTGAAGCTGCAAGAATGTTGGTTATGAAAGCTGCTTGGGACAAAGATCAAGGTAATAATTACGACATGTCATCAGCAATGGCAAAATTATACGCAAGTAAAGTTGCTATGGAACAAACAGTTGAGGCTGTGCAAATTCATGGTGGAAATGGCTTCGTCAAAGAATATCATGTAGAACGTTTAATGCGTGATGCAAAAATTACTCAAATTTACGAAGGAACTTCAGAGATCCAAAAAATAGTAATTTCTAGAGGAGTTATCAAAGGATAACAACTCATTATATATAGTGTCCAAAAATCCATCTTTTTAAAAGGTGGATTTTTCTTTTGGGCGTGTTTTTTTTAACCGTAATAATTTGTGATTTCGACGTTAGGAGAAATCCCATAAAGTAGAAACCATAATATTGAGCAACACTATGTGATTTCCCCATTTGGTCGAAAAGACAAAACTGCATGTTATTATTTAATGTGTTTATTTTTTTGGGCACAACCTTTCAGGTCAGGCTTTCAGCACTCGCTTTTTTTCTGAAAAAGAAAAAAGAGCTCAAACAATTGCCTCAATCCTTTGTGCAACTTATTTAAAAACTACAATTTCAACTTAATATTATAGAGTTGCAAACCAGAAGAAGGCGCATTATTTCTCATAAACAAACGATCATTATCTTCTTTTAAAGAAGCTTCAATAAACTGTAAATCAATATTTCCTTTTCCGAGTTCAAATAAAGTCGCCATCATTAAACGTATTTGATACCGAAGAAAACCTTTTCCCTTCACTTTAAATACATAGGACTTTTCAGGAAAAAAATTAGCGACTAAAATATCGTTTTCAACAATTTCACAAGTATCAATAACTCTTTTAAAAATTGTTTTTTCAGAGGGTTTGGTACAATATTTATGAAAATAATGTTCCCCCTCAAATAGTTTTGCGCCTTTCTTCATCACATCAATATCTAAAAAGGTATCAATATTTACCATGAAAGGCGCTGCAAAAGGATGATTTTTCTCACCAAAAGAAAAGTAATAATGGTATTCTTTTATTTTATCAGCTTTAATAATATTGAAACTCCTGGCAACCTCTTGCATAGAAATCGCTCTAAAATCTGGTGGAAAATTTAAATTTAAAGTTTTTATAAAAGCCTCTTCTTCTAAAATTTCATTTGTAAAAAGCTGTAAATAATAGGAATTTGCTGAAACTTTTGCATCTGTTCTACCCACACCAATCGTTTTATAACTACCCTCTTCCATTATAAAAGACAAGCTTTTATCGACTATATCATGCAAAGTTTTGGCATTTGTCTGTTTTTGCCAACCAGAAAAACGAAAACCGAAGAATTGTAAAGAAATTAGGTAAGAAACTGAATATTTCATAAGTGCAAATATACAATAATTGCATTTTTTTTTACAAAAGGTGCATTTTTATGAATATCTCAAAATTATAAGCTTCTTTTTTACGAACCCTATATTTTATATGTTAAAGAAAACCAAAAATATGTTTATAGCAAAATAACCCCCTTTTTTTTGAGGGCACTTAGCTAAAAAACATCATTTTCAAAAACACACCCCCTTGTCATTTTAAATTAAAACTATACATTTACCCCGTTCAAACAATATTAAATCAATAACAAACTAAAAGAACATCATTATGAAAAAAATTATTTTCTCATTATTATTGGCAAGTACTTTGATAGTAAATGCACAAGAAGAAGACAAAGGAACTTTTACATTAAGTGGAACAGTTGACGTATATGGAACGACTAATTTCACAAAAGACCCTGGAACTCCTGGTATTTTAATTGCCAATCCAGAAAATGCAAATGCTTTTGGTTTAGGTTTTGCAAATACTGTTTTTGCTTACGAAAAAGGAAAAGCTGGAGTTGTTGCAGATTTAGCATTTGGTCCAAAAGCAGACGATGCAAATTTAGCTGGAGCAATTAACCAACTTTATGCTTACTATAAAGCAACTGATAAATTAACTTTTACAGCTGGTCAATTCAACACCTTTTTAGGATATGAAGTAATTTCTCCAGCAGCGAATTTTAATTACACAGTTTCTTATTTATTTAATGCTGGTCCATTTTCTCATACTGGTATTAAAGCAGATTATGCTGTTTCTGAAGACTTATCATTCATGCTTGCAGTAACAAATGCGCATGCACTTACAAGTGCTGATGGTAATTTTGCAGATGCTACACAACTTGGTGCACAAATTGGTTATAAAGGTCAATACTTAAACTTTATTGCTGGTGCTGTAGATGCAACTTCAGCTAAAGACTACATTTTCCTAGATTATACAGGTGGATTTGATCTTTCTGAAACTTTCTTCCTAGGAATTAATGCTGCTTATGTAACTTCTAGCGATGATCAAACAGGATATCAAGGTGCTGCTTTGTACTTACAAAACACTTTTTCAGATACGTTCGCTTTAGGATTAAGACCTGAATTATTTCAATACAATGGTGATGCAAACGCAGATGAATCTGTAACAGCAGTTACATTAAGCGCAAACGTTTCATTAACTGGAAACTTAAAATTGATTACTGATTTAAGATTCGACTCTTCAGATGATTTTATCATTGAAGCGTTTCCAACAGAAAAAAGCACTTCTACTTTAACGATAGCAGCAGTATACTCTTTCTAGAAAGAAAACTATTATTAACTAACTAAAAATTTATAAGATGAGTTTATTTTTAACATTATTCCAGGAAACCCCTGTTACTGAAGCTGCTCAAGTTTTAGAACAAGTAAATGGAGATATGGGAATGCTTTGGATGCTGATTGCAGGTATCTTAGTTTTCTTGATGCAAGCAGGTTTTACATTGGTAGAATCTGGTATGACAAGATCAAAAAATGCGGTAAATATCGCTATGAAAAACTTATTAGACATTTGTGTAGGTTCTATTACATTCTGGCTAGTTGGGTATTCTTTAATGTATGGAGATACTTCTAACGGATGGTTTTTCTGGAGTGGATTATTCCAAGGTGAAGGAGCAGATTTATTCTTCCAGACAATGTTCGCTGCAACCACAGCAACCATTGTATCTGGAGCAATTGCTGGTAGAACAAAATACTCTACATACATAATTTTCTCATTAGTAATGACGGCTATCATTTATCCTATTTCTGGTGGATGGCAATGGCAAGGTGAAGGCTGGTTAACTAAATTAGGTTTTATTGATTTTGCTGGTTCGTCTATTGTACATTCTGTAGGTGGTTGGGCTGCTTTAGTAGCTGCATTTATGGTAGGACCAAGAATTGGAAAATATGTTGACGGAAAAGTTTTTGAAATTCCTGGTCATAATCAAATATTAGCAACTTTAGGAGTTTTTATTCTTTGGTTTGGATGGTTTGGTTTTAATGGTGGCTCTCAATTAGCTTGGGGTGGCGCAGATGCAACTGCTGCTTCAAATGTAGTTTTAATCACAAATTTAGCTGCTGCTGCAGGTGGATTAGGAGCATTAATTACAACTTGGATCTGGTATGGTAAACCAAACTTAGCACAAACCTTAAATGGTACTTTAGCAGGTTTAGTTAGTATAACTGCTGGATGTGGAAACATGTCTGCTGGTGGTGCTGTTTTAGCAGGTTTAATTGGAGGTATATTAGTTGTATTTTCAATTGAATTTATAGAAAAGAAATTAAAAATTGATGATGCAATTGGAGCTGCTTCTGTACATGGTGTTGCAGGTGTTTGGGGAACAATTGTTATTGGTCTTTGGGGTATAGATGGAGATGCTGGTATTGGCTTATTCAATGGTGGTGGAGCTGCACAGTTAGGTACGCAAGCCATTGGAGCTCTTGCTTATGGAGTTTGGGCTGTTGGTTTATCTTTTATAGTTCTTGGAATTTTAAAAGCTACTATGGGATTACGTGTTACTAAAGATGTAGAAATTGAAGGTTTAGATATTTCAGAACACGGCTCTATTGCTTATCCTGGTAAGAGACAAAGAGAAATAGAAGGAGACAAATAAATAATTTATTAATTAAGTTATTTCAAATCTAACATACTCTAAATTACCTTAAAGATTCATTTCTTTAAGGTAATTTTCTTGTTTTTATGAATTTGATAATTAAAATCCATTTAATTATCATAAATATTTTTTTTATATATTTATATTCATTTCATCATAAAAGTTACATCAAAATGCCATAAATACTGAATTATCTATAACAAAATACATAGATTTGTAGATATAACTTATTATATTATGGAGAAACAAGGCTTATATTTACCAGAGTTTGAACACGAAAATTGTGGTGCTGGTTTTATTTGTAATTTGAATGGCGATAAAACGAATCAAATTATACATGATGCACTAGAAATACTCGTAAAACTAGAACATAGAGGAGGTGTTAGTGCTGATGGAAAAACAGGAGATGGTGCTGGATTATTAATCGATATTCCTCACGAATATTTTCAAAGAGTCTGTGATTTTCCGATTCCAGAAAGAAGAGAATATGCAGTTGGTATGGTTTTTTTACCAAAAGTTTCTAATCAATATAATTTTTGTAAATCTACGTTTGAAAAAGAGCTAACAGCACAAGGATTAGCTATTTTAGGTTGGAGAAAAGTGCCTGTAGATTCTACTCAATTAGGAGCCATTGCTTTAGCATCAGAACCAAATATAGAGCAATTATTTGTTGGTAAAACTGATGAAATAAATGAAGCTACCTTCAAAGCAAAGTTATATGCTGCAAGAAAAATAGCAGAACACACCATCAGAAATTCTAAAATTTCTGAAAGCAAATACTTTTATATACCAAGTTTATCAATCACAACCATTATCTATAAAGGTATTATTATGCCAGAAGATATTGGTCCTTATTATAAAGATTTACAAGAAATAGATTTAGTGACACGTTTGGCATTAGTGCATCAACGTTTTTCTACCAACACAATGCCAACTTGGGAGTTAGCACAACCTTTTAGACACATGTGTCAAAATGGAGAAATTAATACGTTGCGTGGAAATGTAAGTAGAATGCGTGTGCGTGAAGAAATCATGAAAAGTGATGTTTTCGGCCCACAGATTGAAAAACTATTCCCAATAATTTTACCAGGAAAATCGGATTCTGCTTCTATGGATATGGTTGTTGAGTTGTTAACTCATACAGGACGATCCTTACCAGAAATTATGATGATGATGATTCCTGAAGCTTGGGAAAAACATGCAACAATGTCTAAAGAGCGAAAAGCTTTTTACGAATATAATGGTTGTATTATGGAGCCTTGGGATGGCCCAGCGTCTGTACCTTTTACAGACGGAGATTATATTGGAGCGTTGTTAGATAGAAATGGTTTAAGACCTTCTAGATACACAGTTACCAAAAGTGGAAAATTAATTATGTCATCAGAAATTGGTGTGGTAGACATAGACCCATCAGATGTAAAAAAACATGGAAGATTAGAGCCAGGAAAAATGTTTTTGGTGGACATGAATAAAGGTCGAATTATAGAAGATGAAGAAATAAAAACTAAAATTGTTTCTGAAAGACCTTACCAAGAATGGTTAGATAATTCTCGTTTACATTTAAAAGATGTTCCTTATACAAGTGAAACTTGCCCAATAGAAACCATTGATATCAAAACGCGTCAACGTTTGTTTAATTACACTTTTGAGGATATTCAAGAAGTAATTACACCTATGGCACAAGTTGGTAAAGAGGCTTTAGGATCTATGGGAATTGACACACCTTTAGCAGTTTTATCAGACAGACCTCAGTTAATATCAAACTATTTTAAACAATTATTTGCACAAGTAACCAACCCACCTTTAGATGGAATTCGTGAAGAAATTGTAACAGACATCAGTTTAAATTTAGGAAAAGATAGAAACATTTTTAGCATTACAGATAGACAATGTAGAAAATTAAGAATTCAGAATCCTGTAATTTCAAATGCAGATTTAGAAAAAATTAGAAGTATTGATATTGAAAGTTTCAAAGCAGAAACAATTCAAATTTTATATAAAAAATCCGAAGGTTTAAACGGAATAGAAAATGCTTTAGATAAGATTGTTCTTCAAGTTGAAAAAGCATTAGAAAATAAAAATAATATTATCATTTTATCAGATAGAGGTGTCAATCAAGAATTAGCACCAATACCTGCATTATTGGCTTGTTCCTTTGTAAATCATCAATTAAATCGCCTACGTAAGCGTTCTTATTTCGATATTATTATTGAATCTGCAGAACCTCGTGAACCTCATCATTTTGCAACTTTATTTGGATATGGAGCAAGTGCCATCAATCCTTATATGGTGAATGAAATTATCAGAATGCAAGTTAAAGAAGGCTTTATTACTGGTATGGATGAACAAAAAGCAGTCGATAATTTTAACACTGCAATTGGTAAAGGTATTTTAAAAGTGATGAACAAAATCGGAATCTCTACATTACATTCTTATAGAGGTTCTCAAATTTTTGAAATTGTAGGGTTTAACTCGCAATTTGTAGAAAAATATTTCCCTTATACAGCTTCAAGAATTGAAGGTATTGGTTTGTATGAAGTTGAAAAAGAAATTGATCAACGTTATAAACAAGCCTATCCAGATAATCAAATTGATAAAAATTTAGGTTTAAATATTGGTGGTGATTATAGATGGAGAAGAAATGGCGAACGTCATTTATTCAATCCAACAACGGTTTCTAAACTACAACAAGCAGTTCGTTTAAGCGATCAGGCAAGTTATAATGTGTATGCAAAAGCCATCAATGAACAAGCAGAAAGCTTAATGACCATTCGTGGTTTGTTTGAATTTGATAATTTAGACCCAATTCCTTTAGAAGAAGTAGAACCTTGGACAGAGATTGTAAAACGTTTTAAAACGGGTGCAATGTCTTATGGATCAATTTCAAGAGAAGCACACGAAAATTTAGCAATTGCCATGAACAGAATTGGTGGTAAATCTAATTCTGGTGAAGGTGGTGAAGATAGAAAACGTTTCCAAAAAGATATCAATGGAGATAGTAGAAATTCTGCTATAAAGCAAGTTGCTTCTGGTAGATTTGGAGTTACTTCTCACTATTTAACAAACGCAAGAGAAATTCAAATTAAAATGGCACAAGGTGCAAAACCTGGTGAAGGTGGTCAATTACCTGGCTACAAAGTTTTACCTTGGATTGCTGCTGCAAGAAACTCAACGCCTTTTGTTGGGTTAATTTCTCCTCCTCCACATCATGATATTTATTCTATTGAAGATTTAGCACAATTAATTTTCGATTTAAAAAATGCCAATCGTGAAGCAAGAATTAATGTAAAATTAGTTTCGGAAGTGGGTGTTGGAACCATTGCTGCTGGTGTTGCCAAAGCAAAAGCAGATGTTGTTTTAATTTCTGGTTATGATGGAGGAACAGGAGCCTCTCCTTTAACCTCTTTAAAACACGCAGGTTTACCTTGGGAATTAGGCTTAGCTGAAGCACAACAAACTTTAGTAATGAACAGTTTACGAAGTAGAATTGTGGTAGAATGTGATGGCCAATTAAAAACAGGAAGAGATGTTGCAATTGCAGCCTTATTAGGTGCAGAAGAATTTGGTTTTGCAACAGCTCCTTTAGTAGCTTCTGGTTGTATTATGATGCGTAAATGTCATTTAAATACGTGTCCAGTGGGTATTGCAACTCAAGATAAAGAGTTGCGAAAAAACTTTAAAGGAACACCAGAACACGTTATT
Source organism: Polaribacter vadi (assembly GCF_001761365.1). Classification (NCBI taxonomy): domain Bacteria; kingdom Pseudomonadati; phylum Bacteroidota; class Flavobacteriia; order Flavobacteriales; family Flavobacteriaceae; genus Polaribacter; species Polaribacter vadi. Next base: position 1,630,044 of record NZ_CP017477.1, read on the forward strand.
AACTTCTTCTTTTATATTGCTGAAGAATTAAGAGCAATTATGGCACAATTAGGGTTTAGAACATTATCAGAAATGGTTGGACAAACGCATAAAATTAATGCCAACAAAGCCATCAAACATTACAAAGCAAAAGGATTAGATTTATCTAGTATTTTACATAGACCAGATTCTTACAGAAAATTAGTGGTTAGTAATACAGAAAAACAAGAACATAATTTAGAAAGCGTTTTAGATTTCACGATTTTAAAAGATTCTCATAGAGCTTTATATCGTAAAGAAAAAATGACTTTAAATTATCCTATTAAAAACACAAACAGAACTGTTGGAGCTATTGTAAGTAACGAAATTTCTAAAATTTATGGTCACTTAGGATTGCCTGAAGACACCTTAAACATTAATTTTAAAGGTTCTGCAGGACAAAGCTTTGGTGCTTTTGGAGCTCATGGATTAACCTTTATTCTAGAAGGAAACACAAACGATTATTTAGGAAAAGGGTTGTCTGGAGCTAAATTAATCGTTAAAAAACCACCAACAGCAGACTTTTTAGCTGAAGACAATATTATTGTTGGTAACGTATGTATGTTTGGTGCTGTTGATGGTCAAGCTTATATTAATGGAATTGCTGGTGAACGTTTTGCTGTTCGTAATTCTGGAGCAACAGCAGTTGTAGAAGGTGTTGGAGATCATTGTTGTGAATACATGACTGGTGGTAAAGTAATTGTTTTAGGAAAAACAGGAAGAAATTTTGCTGCTGGGATGAGTGGTGGAATCGCCTATGTGTATGATCCTGAAAACAAATTTGCAAACGGATTATGCAATACAGAAACCATCGAATTTGAAGAAATTTCAGAGGAAAATGGAGCTGAGTTAAAAGCAATTATTGAAAAGCACGTTCTATATACAGATAGTAAAAGAGGTGCTGATTTATTAGCAGATTGGGATACAAGTTTAAACAACTTTGTAAAAGTAATGCCAACTGAATATAAGAAAGCATTACAACGTTTAGAAACAGAAGAACCAATGTTCGAAGAATTAACAATAGCATAATGTCATGGGAAAAATAACAGGATTTAAAGAATTTGAAAGACAGGATGAAACCTACAGATCTGTAATAGACCGTGTAAAAAATTATAACGAATTTACGGTACCTCTTTCTGATCAAGAAATAACAAAACAAGGTTCACGTTGTATGGATTGTGGAATTCCTTTTTGTCATAGTGGTTGTCCACTTGGTAATTTAATTCCAGATTTTAACCATATGGTGCATCAAGGTGAATGGCAAAAAGCTTCGTGGATTTTACATTCTACGAATAATTTCCCAGAATTTACAGGACGTTTATGTCCTGCTCCTTGTGAACAGGCTTGTGTTTTAGGAATTATAGAAGACCCAGTATCCATAGAAAATATTGAAAAAAACATAGTAGAACGCGCTTTTAAAGAAGGGTGGATTAAACCTCAACCTCCAAAAACAAGAACAGGAAAAACGATTGCTGTGATTGGCTCTGGACCTGCAGGTTTAGCTGCTGCACAACAATTAAATAGAGCTGGACATACAGTAACTGTTTTTGAAAGACATGATGAAGTTGGTGGTTTATTACGATATGGAATTCCTAATTTTAAAATGGAAAAAGGAATTATCGATAGAAGAATAAAAATTTTAAAAGCAGAAGGAATCATTTTTAAAACAAACGTAAATGTTGGTGTAACTTATGATGTAAAAGATTTAAAAGCTTTTGATGCTATTGTTTTATGTGGTGGTGCAACTGAAACCAGAAGCTTACCAACTCCTGGTATTGACGCTAATGGTGTTGTACAAGCAATGGATTTCTTAACACAGCAAACCAAAGTTTTATTTGGCAAGGAAGTGGAAAACCAAGTGATGGCAACTGATAAAAATGTTATAGTAATTGGTGGTGGAGATACAGGCTCCGATTGTATTGGAACTTCAAACAGACATGGAGCAAAATCTGTGGTGAACTTTGAGATTATGCCAAAACCTCCTGGAGAACGTTCACCAACAACTCCTTGGCCTTTTTGGCCTTTAAAGTTAAAAACTTCTTCTTCTCATCAAGAAGGTTCTGAACGTAATTGGTTAATCAACACAAAAGAATTTGTAAAAGATGAAACTGGAAAACTAATCGCTTTAAAAACAGTAAATGTTGAGTGGAAAATGGTTCCTGGACAAAGACCTCAATTGATTGAAATTGCGGGTACAGAAAAAACTTGGCCTTGTGATTTAGCCTTATTAGCTTTAGGTTTTACAGGTCCTGAAAGTACTTTAGCAGAAAAATTAGGCATTAAACGAGATGCTCGTTCAAATTATATTGCAGAATATGGTAAATATCAAACCAATGTAAAAAATATTTTTACTGCTGGTGATATGAGAAGAGGGCAATCTTTAATTGTTTGGGCAATTTCTGAAGGTAGAGAAGCTGCAAGGCAAGTAGATTTATTCTTAATGGGAAAATCTGAATTACCCTCTAAAGATGTTACAGGCGATTTAGTTGCGATGTAAATTATAGATCTTAATTATTAAAAAGCCGTTTGTAATTTTTTACAAACGGCTTTTTTGAGTTCAAAACTTAGGTATATTTTTTAAATATAGTTGAAATTTAGAAGTTATAGTAAATTACAGTTTTAAAAGGTCTTCGACAAGATCAGACTGACATTCACTAGAAAAACTGTGCTTAGGAATATTTTTATGTATAGTAAGAAATTTTACGATTCCCAAAGTTTAGCAAAATTGAAAAAGGTAAATAATTATATTTTATTGTAATTACGCTTTTAGTAATGTTAGCATTTTGTCACCCTGAATTTATTTCAGGGTCTTAAGAAATAGTCTCGATTTATAGCTAGATAGATTCTGAAATAAATTCAGAATGACAAGTTTTAAAATTTACATTATAATGAGCGGATATACAATTATATTTTTTATTCCGTTAAAACAATTCTAATTGGTAAACGATATTTTGTAGCTACAGGAAATCTTTTTTTTATTGCTGGGAATATTTTAGGTAGGTTATCAACAGAAAGTTGTAGAATACTATCCAATGCTGGAAGTTGCTTTTTTATATTTTCTGAAGATGTTAATTCTAAAAACTCAATAATTCCTTCTGTATTAATTAACAAATCTACATACACAGTTTCATCAATAGAATCTTGACTCGATAATGCGTGTTTTTGTAACTCCTCTCCTATTTTTTTGTGAATGGTATTTCTAAAACAATTCGATTTTTCTGTTTTATTAATAATAGAATCGCAAGCAGGAAATGATGGCGATAAATCTACAGCTGTATAATCTACAATGGTATCTAAAACTTGGTTTTCTTTGTTTTTCGAAAATGACAATTTATCACATGAAGTGATAAAAATCATCAAAATTAAAAAAGAAAAAACGCGCATCAATAGAATTATATTTACTGCGTAAACTTACTAAATTTTACTGACTTTTAATCCAACAATTCTCCCTCCAAAAAATACTCTTTTTTGATCTCTTTAATTCTACGTTCTACAAATACAGAAATCACTTCATCTCTACTATAAAAATTTTCTATATACTTTTTATATTCCTTATAAGCTATTTTTTTATCCTTATAATAATCATCAGAAAGCTTTGCTATTTGATACAATGCTTTGTAATTTTTTCTATTTTCTGCATACGCTTCTTTAAAAGCGTTAATAGCTTCTGGAATTTTATTGGTTTCAAAATACATCGTTCCTAAACCAAAATATTCTTCATCTCGCTTTTCTTTCCCTACATAAGTAGCCATCATATAATTAAACATTGCACCTCTATAATCTTTTTCAATCATAGAAATATGCCCTAAATACGTTAGAGCTTTAAAATCTTCTCTATCTTTAATCGATACTTTTTTAAAATATTTTTTTGCCCGTTCTAAACTATCCATATTAAAAAAAGATCTTCCTAACATTGCAGCACTATAGGTGTCTTTTTTATCAATAGTATCCAAATTTAATAACAATGGAATAGCTTCTGCGTATTTTTTATCCAAATACAATCGATTAATTTTTAGCTTATTCAAATCGACATGATTTTTATCCAAAGCCAAACCTTTGTCTACAAATATTTGTGTGGAATCTTTATCTTTCAATTTTTTATAACTATTTGCCAATCTTACAATGGCATTTAAATGCGTAGCATCTTTTTCGTGCGTATCTAGATAACTATTCATCATAGGATCTCTTTGACCATTTAAAGCGTAAGAAAGTCCTAAATGGTAAGAATAATTCGCGTTTTCAGCATCATTTTCCACCAAATATTTAAACGTTTTAATCGCTTCTTTAGGTTTTCTGTTGATGATGTATAACTTCCCTAATTGATATTTCAACACTAAATTCAAGGAATCTTTTGCTAAAACCTCTTCATAAATAGGAATTGCTTTTTTAGACAATTTTAAAGAACGGTAATTTTTTGCCAATCGTAGTTTTGCATTTTCATCATCTTTAAAAGTGATGGCTTTTTCTAAAAACTGAGCTGCTTTTTTATAATCGTCAATCGATTCGTAAATAACTGCTTTTTTATAATTCGATAAAAACGAAGCATCACTTTTATCTAATTCTTTTAAAGCCATTTTATACCTACCTTTCTCAAACAAACTATCTGCAACAGCAAAAGCTGAAGTTTGCGCTTCAACTTTTACAATTACAAATAATAATACTACTAAAATTTTCTTTTTCATAGAGATTTTTTATTCTACTAAAATAGTAAACGGAATTGAATATTTTACATCAACAGCTTTTCCCTCATGTTCTCCAGGAGTTACTTTTGGTAGTGAATTCATCACTGCCAATACTTCTTGTTTAATATCTTCATGAGGTGCTCTAGCTTGCACTTCAACAATATTCCCTTCTTTGTCAATTTTAAAACTAATAAAAACACGTTTTTTCCCAGGAGATAAACCTAATGTTTTTGGTAAAGCTGCATCAAAATTTTTAATAAAATGCTTTTGAATATTTTTTGAAAAACAATCTTTATCTCCAGATTCGCAACCAGGGAAAGTTGGTGCTTTGTCTACTTTTAAAAATGAAACATTTTCATCGATTTCTTCAACTTCCTCAGTTGGTTTAGAATTCATCTTCATGAAAACTGCTCTTCTACCATTTTTTAAATCTAAAAATATTGGTTCAGGCAGTTCCACTCCTCTTTCCTTAGCGCGTTCGTTTGCTCCTTTTTCAGATTTCAGAAACTCATTTTTCTCATTATCTGTTAAATCTTTAAAAGCAATCTCTTTATAAGTTTCTGGTATGGAATATCCTATAAAAAGATCTAGATACGTAGCACTATTCTCTCTTTGTTTCGACTCAACTACACCCTCTTTCAAAGAGAAATACCAAGTAGTTTTCTCTAATTTACTTTCTGATAAATCCTCCTTATAAACATCTTCTGAACAAGAAGTATAAAAAAGCATACTTGCTAATACAGGAATCAACACCAGATACTTTAATTGATTCATTTTTTTTGATTGTTTTTTCGTCATCATAATAATTCTTTTTTTGATTAAACTTTTTTTATAAAATTGATTTACAAATGCAACATTCTCAACCTGAAAATAATTAGATAATAAATTGTTGATATACGTTTCTTTCGCTTCTTTTTTCGATACAATTTCATCAGAAATATATTCGTGTACTAGAGTGATTCTCTTTTGATAAAAATAAATCATCGGGTTAAACCACATTGCAATTTTTAAGAATTCAAAAAATAGTAAATCAATAGAATGCTTTTGTTGACTGTGTACCATTTCATGCTCGATAATCTTTTCTTGTTGCGAAACAGGAATTTCTTTTCCTAAAAATATATAGTTGAAAAATGAAAATGCATTGGTTTTATTCGGAATAAAAATTAGCTTAAAAATGGATAATTTCTCTGCTTTATTGGTTTTGATTAAGTTGATAATCTTCATCAACTTTACAAAAAACAAGATTAAAAATACAGCAACTCCAACCCAAAATATAATATTGATATAATTTACAGATTCATAAAAAGTAGTTGCTTCCACTGTTCTTTTAATCACTTTTTCTGGTGATAAAAATATCTCTGGCAATTGCACAATATACTCTTGAGAAACTGCTTTTTGAAACGTTGGTATTTTTATCAACGGAAGTATAAAAGACAAGATTGGCGTCGTTAACAAATACCATCTGTTTTTTGTAAAAAACGTTTCTTTGCTTAAAAAGAAATCATAAATCGCCAAAAACAAGACTTGGAATAAGATAACTTGAAGGATGTAATTTATCATTGGTTTTTTATTTTTTAAACTATTTTGTCTGGTTGAGCGCAGTCGAAACCTCAATAACCTCTCGACTGCGCTCGAGGAGACATTTTACGAACTTTTATTATATTCCAATTGAGTAATAACTGCCAACTGCTTACTGAAAACTGCCAACTAAAAACTATTTCTCCTTATTCACTTCCTTTAATATTGATTCCAATTCAGCAACATCCATGTTATTTTCTTTTACAAAAAAGGATACCATGCTTTTAAAAGAACCATCAAAATAACCGTTCATTATTTTGTGCAAACTTTGGTTGCTATACGTTTCTTTATCTATAATTGGGTAATACACATAACCTCTACCTTCTGGTTTGTGTGCCACAAATTTTTTGGTTTCTAAAATTCTTATAATCGTAGAAACTGTATTATAGGCTGGTTTTGGCTCAGGTAACTTTTCAATGACATCTTTTACAGAAGTTTCTTGCAAATCCCACACAACCTGCATTATTTGTTCCTCTGCTTTTGTTAATTGTTTCTTCATAATTTTCAACTAATAATTTAGTTTAATGATACAAATATAACTAAATATATAGTTTAAACTAATTTTTTAGTTATAAAATTCATCGTTTCTATAAAAAATAAATTTATAGGTTATTTTTTAAAAAGTAAAAAGGCTTTAAATTCAATTGAATCTAAAGCCTTTTACAGTATTTTTTGGTAAGAAAAATTATTCCTTCTCAGCCATTTTCTTTACATAATCTGTAATAATTACAATTTGAGTTGGGCCAACTTTCCCTTCAATATATTTTTCATTATCATGATCTAAAGAAATTCTACGAACAGCAGTTCCTTGTTTAGCAACCATGCTAGATCCTTTAACTTTTAAATCTTTAATCAACACCACAGAATCTCCAGCCTCTAAAATAACGCCATTTACATCCCTGTGAATTATTTTTTCACTCTCATCTAAATGATCATTGGTTGCTTTTGCAAAACTCAATTCCTCATCTTCCATGTACATCATTCCCAACAAATCATTTGGCCAACCTTCCTTTTTTAATCTGTGCAACATTCTCCAAGCCACAACTTTTACAGGTCTAAATTCGCTCCACATAGCATCGTTTAAACAACGCCAATGATTTGCATCCACCTCATCAGGATTTTCGATTTGCGTAACACAAGTTTCACAAGCCAGCAAACTTCCATCAACTCCACCTCCACCAATATCACTTGGTTTTACATCGTAAACCGATAAATTATTAGTTCCTGTACATAACTCACATTTATTACCACTTCTATTTTCTAAATCTTGTTGTAAACTCATAATTATTTTTTGTTTGATGTTCGCAAATGTAGGGTTTTATTTTGAAGCTGTTTCCTGCTTTTCGCACTCGCTTTTTTATTCTGAAAAAGAATAAAAAGAGCTCAAACAAATGCTACAATCAGGGCTAAACTTGTTTGCTGGCTATTGGGTTTAATTTAATGGTGTTGTCATTCCCTTGAAAAAGGGAATCCATACTAATCTGTTAAAATATCATCATACCAATCTTTAGCTAAATCTTGCCAACTTGGATTATTTTTTTCAAATAACTCGATTTTCCAAGCTCTATTCCACTTTTTAAGTCTTTTCTCTCTTTCAATTGCCTCATTTACATCTTTAAAGGTTTCAAAATATATCAATTTATTTACACCATATTTAGAAGTAAACCCTTTTGTAATTCCCATTTTATGTTCATAGACTCTTCTTTGCAAATCATTTGTCATTCCTATATAAAGAGTGCCTCTAATTTTACTAGCTAAAATATATACATAATATTGATGTACGTTTTTCATATCTACTATTAAATTATGGATTCCCACTTTCGTGGGAATGACAACAGTGATCACCCAACCTCTAAAGAATAAAAACCGTAAAACTTGTCATTTCGACTTTTTAGGAGAAATCTCATAACCTTGCTCAACTTTATGTTCTCATTCTTATATGACTTCTCTCAAAAGTTCGAAGTGACAAACTTTATAGATTCTGGATTTTATCACCCAACCTCTAAAGAATAAAAACCGCAAAACTTGTCATTTCGACTTTTTAGGAGAAATCTCATAACCTTGCTCAACTTTATGTTCTCATTCTTGTGTGACTTCTCTCAAAAGTTCGAAGTGACAAACTTTATAGATCCTGAATTTTATCACCCAACCTCTAAAGAATAAAAACCGCAAAACTTGTCATTTCGACTTTTTAGGAGAAATCTCATAACCTTGCTCAACTTTATGTTCTCATTCTTATGTGACTTCTCTCAAAAGTTCGAAGTGACAAACTTTACAGATTCTGGGTTTTATCACCCAACCTCTATAGAATAAAAACCGTAAAACTTGTCATTTCGACTTTTTAGGAGAAATCTCATAACCTTGCTAAACTTTATGTTCTCATTCTTATGTAACTTCTCTCAAAAGTTCGAAGTGACAAACTTTATAGATCCTGAATTTTATCACCCAACCTCTAAAGAAGTAAACTGAAAACTAGTTCCATCAAACAACCCTTTATCAGAGAGTTTTAAAGACGGAATTACCAACAACGCCATAAAAGACAAACTCATATAAGGTGCTCGTAATTTGCTACCCATTTGTTTTGCCATTTTATCTAATTCAGCATATTGCTTTCCGATTTCTTTTGCAGATTTGTCTGACATAATTCCTGCAACAGGCAACGAAACTATTTTTTCTTTATTATTATTTACAGCACAAACTCCACCACTATTTTTTATAATTAGGTTTACAGCTTTACAAATTGCATCATCAGAAACACCAACAGCAATAATATTATGAGAATCGTGCCCAACAGAACTTGCAATGGCACCTTCTTTCAATCCGAAGTTTTTAATAAAAGCAATTGCTGGCTCATCATTTTTATAACGATTTACAACTGTCATTTTTAAAACATCTGTTTCTATATTCGAAACTAAATTGCCATCTTTAATTAATGAATCTGCTTCAATTTGATTCGTAACCAATTCACCATCTAAAGCTTCAATAACTCTAATTTTTTCTACTGATGATTCAAATCTAAAATCTGAAATTTCTTTTTTATCAGTATTAAAATTATTCAACACTTCAAAATCTACAGATTTCACAAAACTCTCGCCATTTTTAGCAACCAATTCTCCATTAATATAGGTTTCCAAAACATTGAATTTCGTTAGATTATCAACCACAATGAAATCTGCAAAATCATCTTTTTGCAACAAACCAACTTGTAAATTATAATGTTTAACAGGATTTATACAAGCAGCTTGCAATACTTTAAAAACATCAATTCCTTTTGCAACTGCTCTTTCACACAACTGATTGATATGCCCCAACAATAAATCATCTGGATGTTTGTCATCTGAACAAAACATCATGTTTTCGTAATTTTCTGGCAACAAATCAATTAAAGCTTCAAAGTTTTTGGCAGCAGATCCTTCTCTAATAATTACTTTCATGCCTTTTGCTAATTTCTCTTTGGCTTCTTCAAAAGAAAAACATTCGTGGTCTGTAGAAATTCCTGCAGCAATATATTTACTTGCGTCAGCTCCTCTTAAACCTGGTGCATGACCATCAATGGGTTTGTTGTTATTTTTTGCGTGTTTTATTTTTGCTAAAACCTCATTATCATCAAACAAAACTCCTGGATAATTCATCATTTCTGCTAAGTACAAAATATCAGGATTTTCCATCATTTTTTTAATATCATCAGCATTAATGATTGCTCCTGCACTTTCAAAAGAAGTTGCTGGCACACAGCTTGGTGCTCCAAAATTAAATTTTAACGGAACTTTCTTTCCATTTTCAATCATAAAATCGACACCTTTTACCCCCAAAACATTGGCAATTTCATGTGGATCAGAAACTGTAGCAACTGTTCCATGCAAAACAGCAATTTTTGCAAATTCAGAAGGCACTAACATCGAACTTTCTATATGAATATGTGCATCTACAAAGCCAGGTAAAATATAGTTTTCATTGCTATGATTTACTGCTCGAATTTCTTTGATTTTTCCGTTTTCAACTTCAACTTCTCCTTTATAAATTCGCTTATTTTGTATGTCTACGATGTTTCCTTGAACTTTCATTTTAAATAACTTTTAAACAAAACTACAAATAATAAAAAAGGATTCTTCAAAATCTAAATAGAATATTCTATTTTTGATTATGAATGAAAAACAACGCTACCATAATTTTGTAGATTGGGCAAAAAAGCAATATTGTCCTTTAACAACAATATTCCCAACTATTCATAAAAAAGATATTTTTCATATCGATTTAAGCAAAAAGAACACCACTGTAAAAACAGCAGCTGAATTTAACAATCCAGTTTTTTTCGAAAATAAATTGGCTGAAATTCAAGAAGCAAATCCGAATAAAATAATTGCTGGTGGTTATACAGAAAAACGAGCTTTGTATACTTCTGATATTTATAACGCAAAAAACTCATCAGAAAAAAGAAATATACACTTAGGTTTAGATTTTTGGCTGCCAGAAAACACACCTGTTCACTCCTTATTTGATGGAGAAATTGTGTGTGCTGTTCATCAAAAAGACCATAAAGGCTATGGAGGTTTTATCATTTTAAAACATCAAACTAAAGCAACTACTTTTTATACTTTATATGGACATTTATCCGAAGAAAGTGTTTCAAATTTTTCTTTAAATGATTCCATCAAAAAAGGAGAAAAAATAGGCGTTTTAGGGAAGTATGATGAAAATGGGGAATGGGTTCCTCACCTACACTTTCAACTCATGTTGTCTTTATTAGAATATGAAAATGATTTTCCTGGAGTGGCTTTAAAAAGTGAAATCGATTTTTGGAAAGCGATTTGCCCTAATCCGAATTTATTATTTAAGAGTGATGCTCTATAAAAATTGCATCTAAATTTTGCGACTTTGCACGATTAATAGATTCAAATTTTTAAAATAAAAAAGGAACAACACATTTTTACCTGTAAAAAACTGTCTAATCTGTATCAAAAGAAAATATTACCTTTATCAAATACAATTTTTAATCAACTACAATTATGTATAAAAAAATATTTCTTCTAGTATTATTAAGTATTTCCATCAATATTAATGCTCAAGAGACTGATGAGAAAGAAAAAAAATGGGACGTTAACAATCCTCATGAAAGTTGGCTGTATAATTCTTTTCAACTAGAAACCACAGAAGGAACTTGGATGAATTTAGATGTTTCTCCTGATGGAAAAACAATCGTTTTTGATTTATTAGGTGATATTTATTCGATGCCAATTTCTGGAGGCACAACAACGCTTTTACGTTCTGGGTTGGCATATGAAGTGCAACCAAAATTTAGCCCAAATGGAAAATATATTTCGTTTACAAGTGATGCTGAAGGTGGTAATAATATTTGGGTAATGACTGCTAATGGAAATGATGCAAAATCAATTACCAAAGAGAAAATGAGATTGCTAAATAATGCAGTTTGGACTCCAGATGGAAAATCTTTAGTGGCTAGAAAACATTATACTTCTCAACGTTCAGTTGGTGCAGGAGAAATGTGGCAATATCCACTTTCTGGAGCAGCAGGTTTGCAATTAACCAAAAGAAAAAATGATCAACAAGATGTAAATGATCCATCAATTTCACCTGATGGAAAGTATTTATATTATGCTGAAGATATGTATCCAGGAGGTTTTTTTCAATATAATAAAGATCCAAATAAACAGATTTACGTAATTAAACAATATAATTTTGAAACTGGAGAAACTGAACAAATTACGGGTGGTCCTGGAGGTGCTGCAAGACCTGTAGTTTCTAAAGATGGTAAACTTTTAGCATTTGTAAAACGTGTAAGAACAAAATCGGTTTTATATATTCACGAGTTAGAAACTGGCAAAGAATACCCAATTTATGAGAATTTAAGTAAAGACCAAAGTGAAGCTTGGGCAGTTTTTGGAGTTTATCCTCATTTTGCTTGGATGCCTAACAACAAAGACATCGTTATTTGGGCACAAGGAAAAATCAATAGAATTAATATTGAAAGTAAGCAGATTGCAAACATTCCTTTTCAAGTAAATACAGAAATTAAATTAGCAAAGACACACAAGGTAAAAAGAAAGGTTTTTCAAGAAAGTTTTTCATCAAAAATGATAAAAAATGTGCAAACTTCTCCAGATGAAACAACTATTGTTTTTACTTCTTTAGGACATATTTACAAGAAGGTTTTACCAGATGGAATCCCTACAAGAATTACAACCTTAACCGATTTTGAAGGGGAACCTAGTTTTTCTGCTGATGGAAAATCGATTTTATTTGTTACTTGGAATGATGAAAATTTAGGTGCGATTTACAAAGTAAATTTAGATGGTACTTTATTAGAAAAGATTACAGAAGAAAAAGGAATTTATAGAACACCTGTTTACAATCGCTCTAATTCTCAAATTGTGTATAGAAAAGAATCTGGAAATGGAGATCAAGGGTATGATTACACAAAAAAGACAGGAATTTATATTGCAAATGCAGATGGAACAGATGCTAAAAGAGTTGCTAAAGAAGGTGAATTCCCTGTTTTTTCTGCGGATGATTCTCGTATTTTCTATCAAACTGGTGGTGCTTTTTTTGGTGGCTTAACAAAAAAATTAAAAAGTGTCGATTTAAATGGAAAAGAGAAAAGAAGTCATTTTTCATCGAAATTAGCCAACAGATTAGTGCCTAGTGAAGACAATAAATTTGTAGCTTTTATTCATTTGCATAAATTATATGTGGCACCTTTTGTAATGAATGGTAGCGAAATTAATTTAGATAACAATACCAAATCTTTTAATGTAGAAAGCTTGTCCAAAAACGCAGGAATCAATTTGCACTGGGCAGCAAATAACAGCAAAGTTTTTTGGACTTTGGGTGATGAGTATTTTTCAAAATCAATCATAAATAACACAACAAATCCTTTTGCGAAAACCAATTTGGTTACTGATGATGTTGCAGGAATTAAAATCAACCTAAAAACAAAATCGGATCTTCCTGAAGGTAGAATTGCCTTTAAAAATGCACGAATTATTACGATGGATGGTAATGAAGTTATTGAAGATGGAACCATCATCATCCACAAAAATAAAATTGAAAAAATTGGTAAAACTTCGGATATTACAATTCCTGCTGATGCCAAAGTATATAAAATGTTAGGCAAAACTATTATGCCAGGAATGGTAGATGTGCATGCACATGTTGGTGCTTTCAGAAACGGATTAAGCACACAAAAACATTGGCAGTTTTATGCAAATTTAGCATTTGGTGTTACTACTTCTCATGATCCTTCTGTACACACAGCAGCTGCTTTTACGTTGGAAGAGTTACAAAAAAGTGGTCAATTAGTGGGACCAAGAATGTTCTCTACAGGTTTTATTTTATATGGTGCAGAAGGCGATTTTAAAGCTGTTGTAAATAATTTAGACGATGCTCGCTTTGCAATTGCTAGAACAAAAGCATTTGGCGCAAAATCTGTAAAAAGTTACAACCAACCAAGAAGAGAACAGCGTCAACAAATTATGCAAGCTGCAAGAGAATTTGGTGTAAATGTAGTTCCTGAAGGAGGTTCTAATTTCTACTCAAACATGTCTATGATTTTTGATGGACACACAGGAATTGAGCATAATATCCCTGTAAATCCTGTATATAAAGATGTTATTTCTCTTTGGAAAAATAGCGAAACTGGCTACACTCCTACTTTAATTGTAAATTATGGAGGTATGAATGGCGAATTTGAATGGTATCAAAAAACAAATGTTTGGGAAAATAAAACGTTGTTAAAATACACACCAAGATATGTGGTAGATTCAAGATCAAGACACAGAATTATGGTGCCTGAAGAGGAATACAAAAACGGACATGTTTTAACTTCTGAAACAGTTACTGCTTTAGCTAAGGAAGGTGTAAAAGTAAATTTAGGCGCTCATGGACAATTACAAGGTTTGGGTGCTCATTGGGAGTTATGGATGTTGCAACAAGGAGGTTTATCGAATCATGAAGCTTTAAAAGCGGCAACCATCAATGGTGCAAATTATATTGGTGTTGCTGATGAATTGGGTTCTTTAGAAAGAGGAAAATTAGCAGATTTAATCATTTTAGATAAAAATCCTTTAGAAGATATTAAAAACTCAAATTCTGTAATTTATACCATGGTTAATGGTCGTTTATATGATGTTGATACCATGAATGAAATTGGAAATTACGACAATAAAAGAGGCAAGTTTTATTTTGAATTAGATGGCTACAACCAAGGTTTTCCTGTAAATATGAAAACAAATAGTTTTACAACACCAACTTGTAGTTGTCATTAAGGAAAATATATTAAGACTTACAGTGTCAGGTTGAGCGCAGTCGAAACCTAAGTAGTTAGAGGTAAATAGTTCTCGACTGCGCTCGAACAGACATTCTAAACATTCCTATTCCTTTGGATAAATAACCAAATCCAGAGCAACATCAAACTCATTAAAATCATTAATTTTAGCAATAGGTTTAAAGAAATTTAAACCTATTTTTTTACACTCTTTTCTGCAATTGGCTAAAAATCGGTCGTAAAAACCTTTGCCATAACCAACTCTGTAGTTTTGTTCATCAGAAATTAAAAGTGGTACAAAAACTAAATCCAACTCTTTTTCTGAAACTTGTTTTGCGTTTTTGGGCTCTGGAATTCCGTATTTATTGAGTTCGATTATTGTGTCTTTTTCTAAATAAAAATGTGTTAAGGTGTTGTTTGTAAAATCACTTTTAGAAACTACAATTTTAATGTTTTTACTTCTAAAATAATCAATAATTGGTGTTGTGTCAATTTCTTTAAATTTTGCTAAAGTCAAAAAAATATGAATGGTTTTGATGTTAGATATATTTAACTCATAAATTTGCTGATAAATATTTTCTTGCAATTTCTGAATAACATCAAAAGACAACTCTTGCCTTTTTTGTTTGTATATTTTTCTGAGTTCGGATTTATTCATTTTATAAATTTTCTAACTCTTTTTGTGCTTTTTTAGTCAAACCTTTTACCACTAAATCATAAGAATGGTTGATGAGTTTTCTTAACAAATCATCAGAAACATCAGCATTATTAATTGTAACTGTATTCCAAAGTCGTTTATTCATGTGCCAACCTGGGTTTATGCCTTCAAATTCTTCTCTTAACACAATTGCTTTTTCAGGATCGCATTTTAGATTGATACTCTCTTCGCCTTTTTCCCACTTATCTAAACTACTTAAAGCGAACATTTTGTTCATCACTTTAAAAACCAATGTAACCTCATCAAAAGGAAAATGTTCTGTAACTCCTTTTTTGGCAATGCAAAAATCTCTTAATTGTTCTACGTGCATAGTTTTGTATAAAAATATGTTTTTACAATTTAAAAAAGTATCTTTAACTACCAAAATAAACAAGACTCTAAAATGGTAGAAGGTTTTTTAGAAAATACAACAATTATAGATTATTCTGATAAGAATTATCAAAAAACAAAATTTTTATCAATTTCTCAAGTGAATTTAACTCCACATGAAAATGGCACAAAATGGATAAACACGTATGGTTTAGCATATCAAAGTGATTTTAAAGCAATCATTTTAAATAATAAATTAGATGATTTTTTAATTAAACTTTTAATGGAAGATGATCATGCCACCAAAGTTATTTTATTAGAAGATTTAATGTTTGTAGCCATAAAAGTTTTAAAAACAGAAGGCAAAACTTTAGAAGATGAACAAATGATCTTTATGGTTTCGCCTCACTTTTTATGGAGTATTCAAGAAAAACCTGGCGATTATTTTAATTGGATTCGTGAACGTTTAGAAGGGCATAAAGGTATTGTTAGAAAGAAAAAAGCAGACTATTTACTGTACTTAATTATTGAAGCAATCATAGACAATTATCAAGAAACATATTTAAAACACGAAGAAATTAGTGATTCTAAATTAAATGCAACACATATAAAACCAACTCCAGAATTTACGTCTTTAGTTGAAAGTAGAAAACAAGAATTATTCAGTTTTAAAAAAGCTGCAATTAGCTTGAGAGACATGATTGTGAAGTTAGAAAAAGCTAAAATTAGAGGAATAGATGTTAAATATTTTAGTGAAATTAAAGAACAAACCAACAATTTAATTACCAATATCGATTTTGAATTACAAGAATTAGAAAGTAAGATCAACTTAATTTTTAGTATTCAAGGACATAGACTAAATGAGGTGATGAAAACATTAACTATTTTGTCTGTAATCTTTATTCCGTTAACTTTTTTAGCGGGAATTTATGGAATGAATTTTCACAATATGCCCGAATTAAAATCTGAAAACGGCTATTTTATTTTATTAGGAATTATGGTTTTAGTTACTGTAATTTCTGTTTGGTACTTTAAACGTAAAAAGTGGTTTTAATTTTCGTGACATAGATTTTACAGATTTTTACTATTGTTTGTAGGAAAATATTTTATCAATAATTTTAAACCTGTCAGGTTTTTAAAACCTGACAGGTCTTTTTTAATTATTTTTTCTGTTTAATAAACCACTCAACCTCAAATTTTTTCTTCAAAATGATTTCTCCTTTTTCATTAAGTAGATAACCTTTGTAATTATATTCGTTAAAAGTTTGTTTTAATACTGACTTAAAATCTAGAGGCGATGATATAGAATCGTAATTAATTTTTATATTTTTTTTTTGTTCTATTTCAGTTATTTTATGGAATCCCACTAATTCTAAACCTTTTTTATTCAAAGTACTAATTAGCTCTTTTTTTGATTCTTCAATTGCATTTTTTTCAACTTCAATTTTATAATTATGAAAATTATTTATCACTATTTTTTCTATAACAGAAGGTGACTTATTTAAGATTTTACTTTTTAATTCTGTATAAGTGTTTCTTTCGTAAACTTCAATATATTTAAAATCAATAAGCTCATTTTTATCTGAGTTTTTCCTATGTATTATTTTAATATTATCTAATTTATTAATTTCAGCAGTAATTTGCTCGCTATTTAATAACCCCATTTCTTCAAATAAATTTTGGTTAAACTTTTTACTTGATAGCACATTAATACGAATCAGAATAGTATCAGGAAATACAAAGAGCTTTTGTTCAGTTAGTGTTTTTACAGTTTTTTGTGCTTCCATAAAAATAGAATTAAAAAGTAAAAATAGACTCACGAAGTTTATAAGATACTTCATTATTAATGGTGTTGAAATTATTTTATAATTTCATATAAAACAGGCTTGCTTGGTGTAGCATCATTCTCAAAAGGTGCAATCATTAAATTAAGTAAATATTCACCATCTTCAACTGAATTTGGTACGTAAATAAACTCAGTAATTGTAGCATCCATTCTTATTTCGCCAGCTGTATTCCAAAAAGCATTATGAGATAATAGATTACCATCATCTTTCTCTTTATCTACTGATGGCAAATCAATTAACAAATGTTTTATACCTTTTTCTCTTAAATAAATAGCCGCTTTTTCAGACAAATACGTTGGGTTTGTATTTGAATATTGCATACTTTTTTTCTCTTCTAAATTAGGCAACGTTCTAATTACAATAGCATCGCGTTTTTTATTTCTTAAAGCTGTTTTTAATTGTTTAACGCCTATTATAAAATCTCCATTATGAAACAAAGGAGCAATGGTAACAACCTCTGCCAAAAAAATAAAATATTTTAAATTTTTATTAATAGAGTGTACTTTTTTTGTGATATGCCCAACACATTCTGTATGTGTAATGTGCGAATGTGGATTAAAATGGATATTGTTAAAATTAACAACTGCTCCTTCAGAAACCTTTACGACTTCTCCATCTATTACTTCAGGAAAAATCTTAGGTTCACCTACATACCAAGCATTCACATTTTTTCTTGAGACATCAATAGGAATTGAAATATCTATTGGATTAGAAATATTTACCTCTATTTTTCTTGAATTATATTCTATAGTTGCTTTCATTTATGCTGAACTTGTTTCAGTAATTTTTAAATATTTTATTATAATTTTATTATGCTAAATTTAGCATAAATAAATCTGATGCTAATCCATCAGACAAAAATTTTCCTTTTTTTGTGGTTTTTAAAACATCGTTTTCAATATACAATAATTCTTGTTTAATAAACTTTTTAGATTGCAATTGTAAGTATTTTGAATAATTTTCTCCAAAATCTCTTTCTATTTTTAATAAAGAAACACCCCAAATTGTGCGCAAACCTGTCATTACATATTCATTATAGCTATCTGTAACAGACAATGTTTCTCTTTGAATTGGTAATTCTTTTTGATTTATTTTTTTAATATAAATGGCATTATTTTGCACATTCCAACTTCGTTGTTTTCCGTTAAACGAATGTGCTGCTGGTCCAATACCCAAATACGATTTACCTAACCAATATGCAGAATTATTTTTACTGAAAAAACCTTCTTTTCCAAAATTTGATAATTCATAATGTATAAAATCTGCTTTGTTTAATTCTTCTGTAAGAATTACAAATTGTTCTTCTGCTTTATCATCATCTACATTTTTAATAACACCTTTCTTAATAAAGCTTGCTAAGGCAGTTTCAGGCTCTACAGTTAATGCATAACTAGAAATATGAGGCACTCCAAAACTTAATGCAGTTTGTATATTTGTACGCCATTGTTCGTTTGTACAATCTGGAATTCCGTAAATTAAATCTACAGAAATATTGCTAAAATATTGAGTTGCAAGTTGCAAAGATTTTATAGCTTCATCAGCATTATGTGCTCTATTCATCAATTTTAAATCGTGTTCAAAAAAAGATTGCACACCAATACTTAACCTATTTATTTTTGATTTAGAAAGCTCAATTATTTTTTCTTCAGATAAATCATCCGGATTTGCTTCCAACGTAATTTCTGGGTTCTCAACCACATTAAAATTACTATAAACAGCATCTATTAATCTATTTATTTCTTGGGTTGATAAAATACTTGGAGTTCCACCACCAAAATAAATGGTTTCAATAGTATCATTATTCAACTCACTTTTCCTTAAATCGATTTCTTTTATCAAACAATCTAATAACTCATCTTTCTTTTTTAAGGACGTAGAAAAATAGAAGTTACAATAATAACAAGCTTGTTTACAAAATGGAATGTGGATGTAGATTCCTGCCAAAATAGTTTTCAGTTTTCAGTTTCAGTTGGCAGTTTATATTGCGCCAAATTTACGTGGGTTATTAATCATATAATTTATCAATTTACCAACCTTTAAATTCTCTTTAAATAAATCTTCAAACTTTAGTTTATCAATATATTTACTTTCTAAAGCGAACAATAACAGGTAAAAGTTTCTGAATTTTCGGCATCAGAATCTGTTAATTTACTAACAAAATGTTTTGGATATCCTCTTTTTCTGTAAGCTTCAGAAATATTAGCAGAAACACTTCTAGAAAACCTTCTTATTTGATCAGTTAGTGAATATTTTTCGTCTTTGGGAAAAGATTCTGATAGCTCAAAAATTTTCATTGCCAAAGAAAAGGACTTTTTAAAAGCTAATAAATCTGTAAAACTCATAAATATTTTATTTTAAAATCCCAACTGAAAACTGCTACTGCTACTGAAAACTAATACTGCCAACTACTTCTTAACTCTCTTCTCATTCTGTTTCACAAAACTTGCCCAACCTGTATAATTTTTGCCTCCCACAACTTTTCCTGAATTGTAAAAATGACAAACTGCAGCTGCTAAACCATCTGTGGCATCTAAATTTTTTGGTAAGGTTTTTAAATTTAAAAGCGATTTTAACATCAATGCAACTTGCTCTTTACTAGCACTTCCATTTCCTGTAATTGCCATTTTAATTTTCTTTGGCAAATATTCTGTAATCGGAATCTCTCTAGACAATCCAGCAGCCATTGCTACTCCTTGTGCTCTACCTAATTTTAACATCGATTGTACATTCTTGCCAAAAAAAGGTGCTTCAATCGCAATTTCATCAGGATTATAGGTATCAATAAGTTCTATGGTTCTTTCAAAAATGAGTTTTAATTTTAAATAATGATCTGTATATTTTGTGAGCAATAATTCATTCATTTGAATAAATTCCATCTTTTTACCGACAACTTTTATGATACCAAAACCCATAATCGTTGTCCCAGGATCAATCCCTAAAATTATTTTTTCTACTTTCAAAAAACGCTATCTAAACTTAAAAAAATGTTTCTAAAATAACTTCTGCATTGTACCATAAAAGCACAACTATAATCAAAATGATCACTAAAAAAAGTCCTTTTTTAGGTTTTGATTCTTTCTTTTTCCCGAATTTTCTTTTGATTTCCATATTATATATTTAATTAGAAATTATGTGTGAATTTAAAAATGTTCTCGATTCAATTTTGATAAAAAATAAAATCACTCAAACTAATAAACTGTAACTTTTCACAAAAACTGTATACTGCCAACTGAAGACTAATTTACTGCCTACTTTTAACCGCTCTTAACATTTCTCTTTTTCCTGGAGGGCCAGCCAATCTTTCTACAGTAAAACCAACAGTTTGCATGGCTCTTCTAACACTTCCTTTTGCAGCATAGGTTGTTAAAATACCACCTACTTTTAACGCTGTAAACATTTTTTGAAAAATTTCTTCTGTCCACAATTCAGGTTGATTTGTAGCTCCAAAAGCATCAAAATAAATTACATCGAAAGTGTTTTCATCATCAATTTCATTAAAAAACTGCTTTCTTTTTGTTAAGTTAAAATTATCTGAAATTGTTTGTTTTTCATCCCAAGAAGTTGTGTGCATTTCATTAAAAACTAACTGATTATTTTCTGCTTTTAATTCTGCTACGTAATTTAATTTTTCAACTTCATCTGCTGCAACTGGATACGCTTCTACTCCAACATAATCAATTTTTATATTCTTTTTATCAGCTTCTAAAAAAGTGATAAATGCGTTTAAACCTGTTCCAAAACCAATTTCTAAAATTGAAAGATTAGTTTGAGTACTTTCCTTTTTTTGAGAAATTGTATCCATAAACTTTTCAAAACCTGCTTTTATAAAAACATGATATGCTTCTTGGATAGCTCCATGTTTAGAGTGATATTGCTCATTCCAATCTGGTAAATGAATGCTTGTAGAACCATCAGAAGTTATAAAAATTTCTCTTTTCATCTTATTGAATCAGTAACTTTTTAATTTTTGGAATTGGCCCAATACATGTGGTTTTATGGCAAGCAATACAACTATTAATAGTGTTGTTATGCATCAACTTTAAAGAATCTTTATCGGTTTCAAAAACAATTTTATAATTCTGTAAATAAAAATCTGAATAGCCTTTAAAAGCAACATCTCTATCTGTTGGATCTGTTAAAGTTGCTGTATGAATGTTTAAAAATTCTTCTGAAAATTTAGTTGGTTTTTTCCCTTCTAAAATCAGTTTCTTGTTTTCTAAATTGGCATCATACATTTTTAACATTAAAACCGCCATTTCTGACGGTTTATAAATAGTATTTTTTGTGATAACTGGTTTTTTATCTTCTTTAGATACGCATCCAAAGAACATAAAAACCAAAAAAATCTGAAATAAATATTTCATTATTTTTTTAATAAAACACCATTTGCTTCAAAAGCGAATTCTTTTTTAGGTTCTGTAATTAAAGCAATTTCTTCTTTTGTTTTTCCTGCATCTTCTGCATAATGTTGCAATTCTTCCACTGAAGTTTCTTGTACAAATGCTTTTCCTTCTATAATAACTTCTCTGTCTTTAGCATCTAAAGGCATAAAAAAACCATAATCTTTAAAACGAACCATTGTTTCCTCTTCGCCAACTGGCAATTTCATCCAACATCCTTTTTTAGAACAAACTTCGTTTATTTTTGATGCAAATTTTGCGTTGATAGTATCACCTACTTTCATATCGCTGAATTTTGCCAACATTTCATCAGAAGTCATTACATTTTCTTCACTTATTTTATCACCATAAGAATCGAAATTCATAGCGATTTCAGTCCCTTCTTTTTCAGAAGTTTTTTCTACTTTTTCGTTTTTACAAGCTCCAAAAACTAATAGTGCAACTGCACAAAATTTGATTACATTTTTCATATTATAATTATTTAACACATTTATTACAAAAGTAATAAATTTAAGAAGAAATACGCTGATTTCTTTCAGATTTGAATAAATAAATTTAGTACATTTGTACCATAAATTTTGATAAAAAAATGACTGAAAATATAGAAATTCAACGCGTTAAAGAATCGAAAATTTCTTCTGTAGATTTTGATAATCTTCCTTTTGGAAGTGTTTATTCTGACCACATGTTAACATGTGATTACATAGATGGTAAATGGCAAGCTCCTAAAATTGAGCCTTTTGCACCAATTTCTTTAAATCCTTCTGCAAAGATTTTTCATTATGGTCAATCTATTTTTGAAGGGATGAAAGCTTATAAAGATGATAAGGGTAATACATTACTTTTTAGACCTTTAGAAAATTGTAAGCGTTTAAATAAATCTGCAGAACGTTTAGTTATTCCGCAAATTCCTGAAGATATTTTCATGGAAGGGTTAAAACAATTATTAAAAGTTGATAATGATTTTATACCAACCAAAGAAGGAAGTTCTTTATACATAAGACCTTTTATGTTTGCTTCTGGAAACGGTTTTCATGCTTCGCCTGCAGATGCTTATAAATTTATAATTTGTACAGCTCCTTCTGGTGCTTATTTTGCTGGTAAAGTAAAAGTTTTAATTGAAGAAAAATATGCACGTGCAGCAAATGGTGGTGTAGGTTTTGCAAAAGCTGGTGGTAATTATGCAGCGCAATTTTACCCAACACAATTAGCCATCGAAAAAGGATACAATCAAGTAATTTGGACAGATGATAACACACACCAATTTATTGAAGAAGCTGGTGCTATGAATATTTTTGTAAGAATTAACGATACTTTAATTACGAGCCCAACAAGTGATAGAATTTTGGATGGAATTACACGTAAAAGTATTTTACAAATTGCAGAAGATAATGGCATACAAACTGAAGTTCGTAAAATTTCTGTTGGTGAAGTTGTAGAAGCAGCAAAAGATGGAAGCTTAAAAGAAATGTTTGGTGCAGGAACTGCAGCTGTTATATCACCAATTGCTGGTTTTGGATATCAAGAAAATGATTTTGATTTACCAGAATTAGAAAATCCGTATGCAGCTCAATTAAAAAAATTAATTACAGATATACAAACAAATAAAACAGAAGATCCTTATGGATGGAGAGTTTTTGTTTAAAATTTAAGATTCAGTTTAAAATAGCAATGTTATTTTATCAACTGTAATTTTTAAAAATATAGTATAGAAAAGCATCAATTTTAAAGTTGATGCTTTTTTTGTAGATAAAAAAAAGAATGTATCTTTAGTAAAAGTAAAAAATCAGTCAAAATGAAAATAAACGCAATACTCTTCTTCGTTTTTTTAGGTATAATTAGTTGTCAAAAAAAGGAAATTAGTTCTATTAATGAAGAAAATTGGTCGAAAAGAAAAGCTGTAATTTCAACTAAAGATTCTTTAGAATATGGAAAATCTTACCTTTCAATATACTCTCAAATTTACAGTGTTTCAGAACATAAAACGCATAATTTAACAGCGATGGTTAGCTTAAGAAACATTAGTGATACAGATACGATTTATGTTTTACAAGCAACCTATCATGATACGCATGGCACTTCTTTGAGAAATTATTTTAAAGCTCCAATTTATTTAGCACCTTTAGAAACTACTGAAATTATTATTGATGAAGTCGATATCTCTGGAGGAACAGGTTCTAATTTTATCTTTGAATGGAAAATACCAAAAAATTGCCCTGAACCTTTGTTTGAAGGCATTATGAACTCTACAGTTGGGCAACAAGGCTTGTCTTTTACAACACAATCTTTGCGTATAAAATAGCTGTATGATATTTTTTTTAGAATATTTTATTGTTATTGCTTGATTTTTATTCACTTTAATCATACAAATCCTGCACTTAAAAAAATAGTAAAGAAAGAATAGCAATTGAAAAATTAGGATTTCGTTTTGCAAATGGACGTGATAATTATGCCTTATAATTATTTATTTTGTATCTTCATAAATCATCAAAACAGATTATTTTTTAGCGTAAAATATATTTTTCAGAAATGTAAAACATAACTGAATTTACTATAATTTTGTATCAACTAAATCAAGTTTTTAAAACTATATATGAACAAATATGTTGTTGTAAATCAAGTAGAAAAATGGAAGTTTTCAATTGAAAACATTACTGTAATTTCTTCTCAAGAGTATCTTACAAATCCAAAATATTCCCTTTTAAAAAAAGCTCGAATCTTTAATCTTTGTAAAGATTATTCTTACCAATCTAAAGGATATTATGTATCGCTTTTGGCAGAAGCAAGAGGACATTCTGCAATACCAACCATTAAAAATATTGTAGATTTAAAAGCATTAGAATTAGTACGAATTGTTTCTGAAGAGTTTGATGACAGCATTCAAAATAGTTTGAAAAACATAAAATCGAGAGATTTTACCTTAAGTATTTATTTTGGGCAAAATGTGGCACAAAAATATAAAGAAGTAAGTTCTTTGTTCTACAAACATTTTCAGGTACCTTTTTTGCGTGTAAAGTTTAATCACACCACAAAATGGAACATCCAAAGTATTAAAGCTATTGCAGAATCTGAAATTCCTGCAGATCATTTAGAAAGTGTGCATGTTTTTGCAAACCAATATTTTTCTAAAAAACGTTATGATACTCCAAAACTCACAAAATCGGATTTTGATTTGGCAATTTTGGTAAATCCTAATGATCCTGCACCTCCAAGCAACGCAAAAGCGTTAAAAAAGTTTGTAGAAATTGCAGAGAAAATGAATATTTATGCAGAAATTATTGAACCTAAAGATTTAAGTAGATTAACTTCTTTTGATGCTTTATTTATAAGACAAAGTACAGAAGTGAATAACGAAGCCTATGCTTTTGCACGAAAAGCGCAACAAGAAAGCATTGCTATTATAGATTATCCTGATGCTATTTTAAAATGTTGCAATAAAGTCTACATGGCTGAAGCTTTAAATAATGCAAATATTGCGACTCCAAAAACAATTATTGTTCATAAAGATAATAGAAACGAAGTTTTAGAAAAAACAGGTTTGCCTTGTGTATTAAAGGCTCCAGATTCTACATTTTCTTTTGGTGTTAAAAAGGCAAAAACTGTTGAAGAATATGATGATTTGGTAACAAGTATGTTAAAAGAATCTGACTTGATTATAGCTCAAGAATTTTGTCCTTCAGATTACGATTGGAGAATTGGAATTTTAGATGATGTGCCTTTTTATGCGTGTAAATATTACATGGCAAAAGGACATTGGCAAATTTACAATTGGGATGCTAAAAAGAAAGATGATCAAGATGGAAATGCAGATTGTTTGCCAATTGAAAAAGTGCCAAAAAAAGTATTAAAAATGGCATTAAAATCAGCAAAATTAATGGGGAAAGGTTTGTATGGAATTGATATAAAAGTTGTTAATAATGTGCCAATGGTTATCGAAATTAACGACAATCCAAACATCGATTTTGGTGTAGAAGATGCTTTTTATGGTGATGCCATTTATACTCAAATTTTAAACGCATTTAAACAACGATTAGAATAATTATGGGCAAAAAATATCATTTGTTTGAAGTATTTGGTATTGAACTAGAATATATGGTAGTTCAAAAATCAACCTTAAAAGTAACTCCAATTGTAGATGCTCTTTTAACCAAAAAAAATGGAACTTTAACGTCGGATATAGAAAATGGCGAGATTGCTTGGAGTAACGAATTGGTTGCACACGTTATCGAAATAAAAACAAATGGACCTACTGCAAATTTGAATGATTTATCAAATCATTTTCATAAAAATGTGGTGGAAATGAATACGATTCTACAAAGTTTAAATGCGCAATTATTGCCAACTGCTGCTCATCCATTTATGAATCCAAATACAGACACACAACTTTGGAAACATAGTTATAGTGAGGTGTATGAATTGTACAACAGAATTTTTAATTGCAAAGGTCATGGTTGGAGCAATGTGCAAAGCACACATATAAATCTTCCTTTTTATAATGATGAAGAATTTGAAAAACTACATGCTGCAGTTCGAATTATATTGCCATTAATTCCTGGTTTGTGTGCAAGCTCACCAATTTTGGAAGGTAAAAAAACAGGTTTTAAAGACACACGTTTGGAGTATTACAAAACCAATCAGAAAGAAATTCCTGAAATGACAGGCAAAGTAATTCCTGAAAATGTGTTTACCAAAAAAGATTATTATACAACTATTTTTGAGCCGATTCAAAAAGCGATCAAACCTTTTGACACAAATAATTTATTAGATCATCATTTTTTAAATTCTAGAGGAGCAATTTCTCGTTTTGACAGAAATGCCATCGAAATTCGTTTGGTAGATATTCAAGAATGTCCAAAAGCAGATATTGCTATTTGTACCTTAATTATTGAGGTTTTAAAAATGTTAGTGAGTGAAAAAACAAGCACTTTAGAAACTCAAAAAAACTGGGATAAAGAACCTCTTTTTGCAATTTTAAATAATGCAATCATTAATGGAGAGAACACTGAAATTTTAAATTTAGATTATTTACAATTATTTGGAATCAAAGAAAACTGCACTATGCAACAACTTTGGCAACATCTTTTTAATTTGGTGAAAAATGAAATCTGTTTAGAATACCAAAAAGCACTTGAAACTATTTTAACACAAGGAACTTTAGCTACCAGAATTTCTAATGCTTTACAAGATGATTTTTCTAAAGAGGATTTATTAAAAACCTATGAAAAATTAGCAAACTGTTTGCAAAATAATGAGCTTTTTACTTCGTGAAACTAATTCTTACTTGCGAACATGGAGGAAATGTAATTCCCGAAAAATATACTGACTATTTTGATAAACATCAGGCTATTTTAAAAACCCATAGAGGTTTCGATTTAGGTACTTTAGATTATTTTAAGCACTTAAAACCGTTGGCAGATTTTAGTTCTTTTAGCAAAATAAATAGATTATTAATAGAACTCAACAGATCTTTACATCACAAAAATCTATTTTCAGAATTCACAAAAGAATTGCCTTTATCAGCAAAAAAAGAACTGATTGCCGAACATTATTTGCCTTACCGAAATTCAATTGAAAATGAAATTTCGAAACACATCAACGAGAATGAACTTGTAGTTCATCTTTCTATTCATTCTTTTACGCCAGTTTTAAATGCTGTAGAAAGAAATTGCGATATTGGTTTATTGTTCGACTCTAGAATTGCGCAAGAAAAACAACTAGCTTCTTTTTTAAAAGAAACTATTCTATCTAAAACTACCGATTTTAAAGTTCGATATAATTATCCTTATTTAGGAAAAATGGATGGTTTTACAACCTATTTGCGAAAACACTTCCCTAAGAATTATGTTGGAATTGAAATTGAAATCAATCAAAAATATGCAGAAGATAATAACAATAAAATGATTTTAAAGAATGTTTTATTTGATGCTATTTCAACGTTAAAAGTCAATAACTTCTTATAAAAATACTTTTATAGTTTTGGATTGATATATGTATCAAACTAAATTAATTCATAAAAGTTTTAATAATTTATTTATTAATCGTAATATTGCAATATAATAATTAACATCAAAAAAATGGGCGTAACAAAAACAGAAATGTTTACAGATGAACAAAATAAAATTTCTCTTTTTGCGAAAGTTTTTGGACATCCTGCAAGAGTTTCTATTTTACAGTATTTATTTAAAATAAATTCTTGTGTTTGTGGAGATTTAGTAAACGAGATTGGTTTGGCTCAACCAACCATTTCTCAACATTTAAAAGAGCTTAAAAATTTAGGACTTATAAAAGGAAATATAGAAGGCACAAGCGTTTGCTATTGCATTCACAAAGAAAATTGGACGGAAATGAAGACAATAATGTCAGAATTTTTAAATCAAGATCTTAGCAAAGATCAGAATTGCTGTTAAAAAAATTTGAATACATTAATCGTAAAATCGCAATAAACAAATATATCATGAAATTATCAGAAGTAAAATCCGCATTAAAAGAATTAGAAACTATTGGTTTTGAATTACCAAATGGAGAATTAGTAGCCAGCCATTTTCATGTAACAGAAGTTGGTAAAATCACAAAACATTTTATTGATTGTGGTGGAGTTGAAAGAAAGGAAGAAGTTGTAAACTTTCAACTTTGGAATGCAAATGATTATGATCACAGATTGCATCCAGAAAAATTATTAAATATTATTGAGCTTTCTGAAAAGACGCTAAATATAACAGATTCAGAAATAGAAGTTGAATACCAAGCAGAAACCATAGGGAAATTTGGTTTGGAATTTAATGGGAAAAATTTCTTATTAACCAATAAGCAAACAGATTGTTTAGCAAAAGATGCATGTGGAATTCCTGTTGCAAAGAAAAAAATTGAAATTTTAGATATTCCTGCTGTAAATTCTTGTGCTCCAGGAAGTGGTTGTTGCTAAACTTAAATTATTAATCAACTTACATAAAAATGAATTCAACTAAAACAAAATTATTTTCAGAAATAGAAAATACAATTAAAGGATTGCAGCCTGCATCTATACCTGAAGAACGTAAAACTATTTTACAACCTTTAATTGATTTTATTCAACATAAAGTTGCTCATCAGCAAGAAATTAGAATCAATTTTATTTGTACACATAATTCACGAAGAAGTCATTTATCGCAAGTTTGGGCACAAACAATGGCAAATTATTTCAACATTAAAAACGTGTTTTGTTATTCTGGAGGCACAGAAGCAACTGCCCTTTTTCCTATGGTTGCAGAAACTTTAAGAAATTCAGGTTTTCAAATCCAGCAGATTTCAAAAAATGAAAATCCTGTTTACAGTATTAAATATGCTGATGATGAACATCCAATCATTGGATTTTCAAAAAAATTAGATGACGAATTTAATCCAAAATCTAACTTTGCTGCAATAATGACTTGCTCACAAGCAGATGGTGGTTGTCCATTTATTGCTGGTGCAGAAAAACGTATTCCTATAACTTTTGAAGATCCAAAAGTTTTTGATAACACTGCTCAACAAGCTGAAAAATATAAAGAAAGAAGTTTACAAATTGCGACTGAATTATTTTATGTTTTTTCACAAATAAATTGATAAAAGGAGGCTTTAGAAACTACTATTCAAAATAAAAAGTAATTATGGAATACAAAATTAAGGCTTCATCCATTTCAAATAAGGACGCGAATATTCAGATAAAAAAAAGTGAAATAGCTTTTGGAACAACTTCGGAATCTGCTGAAGTTTTGCCTAATCCTGCTGAACTTTTTTTAGGAGCTTTTGCATCCTGTATGTTAAAAAATGTGGAGCGATTTTCAATAATGATGAAATTCACATATTTAAAAGCTGAAGTTAATGTATCTGCATCAAGAGCAGAGAAACCTCTGAAAATGGACAATTTAAATTACAAACTAACTATTTTTAGTTCAGATGACAATTTAAATATTTTATTGCTGAAAAAAAACATTGAAAAATTTGGCACAATCTATAATACTGTAAAATTATCTTGTACCATAAATGGAGTTGTTTTACAGAATAAAACGTTTTAAATAAATAAAAACAAAT
This sequence comes from Polaribacter vadi, assembly GCF_001761365.1. Lineage (NCBI taxonomy): Bacteria > Pseudomonadati > Bacteroidota > Flavobacteriia > Flavobacteriales > Flavobacteriaceae > Polaribacter > Polaribacter vadi. The sequence goes on from NZ_CP017477.1 coordinate 1,659,926, forward strand.
ATGAAAAAACTAAGTTTTTTAGACAAAAATTTAACTTTATGGATTTTTGTTGCGATGGCTTTTGGTGTTAGCCTTGGCTATTTTATTCCAACATTTCCTAATATTATCAACTCTTTTAGTAGTGGATCTACAAATATTCCGATTGCAATTGGATTAATTTTAATGATGTATCCACCATTGGCGAAAGTAAATTATGCCTTACTTCCAAAAGTTTTTAAAAACACAAAAATACTTTCCATTTCACTTATTTTAAATTGGATTATTGGTCCTGTTTTAATGTTTATTTTGGCAATTACGTTTTTACGAGATTATCCAGAATATATGGTTGGCTTAATTTTAATTGGGTTGGCAAGATGTATTGCAATGGTTTTGGTTTGGAACGATCTTGCTGAAGGAAGTAGCGAATATGGAGCAGGTTTGGTTGCTTTAAATAGTATCTTTCAAGTTTTTGCCTATAGTTTTTATGCTTGGATTTTTATAACTGTACTTCCTCCCTATTTTGGTTTTGAAGGTGCTATTGTAGATATTTCAATTGCAACCATCGCAGAAAGTGTTGCCATTTACTTAGGAATTCCGTTTTTATTAGGAATTTTAAGTCGATTAATTTTGGTAAAATTAAAAGGTGAAGATTGGTACATCAATAAATTTATTCCAACAATTTCACCCATCACTTTAATTGCGCTTTTATTCACAATTGTAGTCATGTTTTCTTTGAAAGGAGAGTTAATTGTAAAAATACCAATGGATGTTTTAATTATTGCAGTTCCTTTATTAATCTATTTTATATTGATGTTTATCATCGGATTTTTCATGACCAAAGCATCTGGAGCTGATTATGATAAAACTGCCTCTGTTGCATTTACTGCAGCTGGCAATAATTTTGAATTAGCAATTGCTGTAGCTATAGCTGTTTTTGGACTAAATTCTGGACAAGCTTTTGCAGGCGTTATTGGTCCTTTAGTAGAAGTACCTGCTTTAATTTTGTTGGTTAAAGTTTCTTTTTGGTTGCGAAAAAAGTATTTTAAAAATATAAAATCTTAAAATCTTTTACATCAAAAATTACATTTACATATTAAAATAAAACCTTTGTGTAGTAGAATTTGCTTCACAAAGGTTTCTTTTTTAAGTTGATAAAATTCTAGAAAATCAATATAATTAATCTTCCAAAATTTTACTGAAATCTGGTTTAAAATAATTCGGACCTTTTAAAACCTTACCATCTTCTCTGTAAATTGGTTTGCCATCTTCACCCAATTTACTCATATTAGATCGTTGAATTTCATTAAAAACTTCCTCGATTTTATCTTGCATTCCATGTTCTATAATTGTGCCACAAAGAATATATAACATATCTCCTAAAGCATCTGCAACTTCTACAATATCGTTGTTTTGAGCAGCTTCTAAATATTCTTCATTTTCTTCTTTCATCAACTCAAAACGTAATTTTTTTCTATCATCAGAAATATGAATCGTTGGTTTATTTTGAATATTTAATTTGAAAGCTGTGTGAAATTCGTGTACTGCTGCTATTTTGTTTTTCATTATTGTTATTGATTTTTAAATAAAATATTTTTCATTTTTTATGCTGAAAAAAAATCAACCTTAAAAAATGACAAAGACGAATTAAAACTTTTTTTGTGAATCATAAAAGAGAAGTTTCTATGATTTATTCGTAATTTTGCAAGGACAATATATAGAAACTTTACGAACATTTAAAACTTCGTAAAGTTGAATAATTCAAAACTTATAAAGAATTTAAAAAGATGTTTTTAGCTGCATATTTTACTACTGGAAGAATAATATTCATCATCTTTTTTGTTTTAGCTTTTGGAGCTTTAATAGTTTGGAGTTATAAAAAAGATACTAAAAACCATGATCGTTATTACAAAAACGCAGGAAAAAAGGTATTAATTTATGGTGGCTTAATTATTGCCATTTTTGTAGCTATTCGTTTTATTTTCGGGAATTAAAATAATTTCTTGTATATTTTCTAACTCAAGAAATTGTTTTTGACCACTTTGTCTATAAAACTTTCACTTATTTAATTGTCTTATATTTTTTAGTCTTTTCCAAGCTTTCATATGGATTGTAGTATAAATTACAAAACAACCAATATCTAACAAAAAATAGAAAAAGCTAATACCACTTGGAGGGTTGTTACTTGGTAAAAATTCAAAAATACCAAAGGCTATTTCTGGCCATTTCCAAGAGCCAAAAGCTGTTCCACCAATTTCTAAAACAACTACTAATAAATACATTGTTAAGAAAAAAAGTTTGTGTTTTGGTTGTATCCAAAGAATAAGAAGCACACCAATTGTCATAAAAAAACCAAAGACATCAAAAAATGCTATTAAATAAATTGTAGCAATTATTATAATTAAGAATGTTAAGAAAGATTCAATTGCTTTCTGATGTTTTTTAACGATGGATGCTTTGCTAAATCTAAATATTCTAGCATATAATACTCCATGACCAAAAGGCACATAAAGTGGCACATTTTCTAATCTATACGTATACATGTGCAATATTTTAGAAAAGAAATGTTCGCCAATAAATCCTAGAATTACACCAATAATCATTAATGTTCTTACTCTAGGGTTTGCTTTATAGAACATTGCAAAGAAGGCTAATATCATGCATACATTTAATGTATTTTGAGCCTCGAATATGTTTTCATTAAAATAAGTACCATCAAAAAAAAGAAAGAAAACAGCAATGATAAAAAAGACGACCTCTTTGAAGAAAACACCAAAAATTCGCTTTAAATCTTCTTTTGGAACTTGTAAAATTTGCATTAATTTGGGTATTTAAAACAATCTGTTGTATGATCATTTACCATTCCAACTGCTTGCATATATGCATACATAATTGTTGAACCTGTAAATTTAAATCCTCTTTTTTTTAAATCTTTGGATAATTTGTCTGAAATTTTTGAGGTTGCAGGCACTTCTTCTCTACTTTTAAAAGTATTGATAATTGGTTTATTATCTACATAAGTCCACAAAAATTTAGAGAAAGAACCAAACTCCTTTTGAATTTCAATAAACAATTGTGCATTTGTAATTGCGCTTCTTATCTTTAATTTATTTCTGATGATGCCAGCATTTTGCATCAATTCATTAAACTTATTTTCTTGATATTTTGCTATTTTTTGGTAGTCAAAATTATCAAAAGCTTTTCTAAAATTTTCTCTTTTGTTTAAAATGGTTATCCAACTTACACCAGCTTGAAAGGTTTCCAAAATCAAAAACTCGAACAAAGTTTCATCATCATAAACAGGTTCTCCCCATTCTTTATCATGGTAATCTTGATACAATTTACTATCAGTTACCCAAAAACATCTTTGTTTCATTTAGTTGATTTTTATCGATTTTATGGCTGTTTGTCTTTCATTTACATACTCAAAAGTATCATCGCCAAAAAAACCAGCTTCCTCCAACATAATTCTAATATCTTTATTCCATTCTTTTATAAAAACAGTTGTATTTAGCTCAATTGCATAGGCAGTATTTTTTTGAAGTGGATAATCTCCATTAAAAGGAACGCCATTTTGAGAATCCCACATTCCAATTGTGGTTCCTGTAGAATGTCCATATTTTCCTAATGGATGTGTATAAATTGATGGCAATAATCCTTCTTCTTTTCCTTGAGATAAAGATTGAGCGAGAATTTCATTTCCTGTTAATCCAGATTTCATAGTACTCGTTAAAATATCTTGAACACGATTTCCTTTCTTGAAAGCATCTTTTAAAAATTGAGGAACCTCAGTTTCATCATCCTTTAAGATATAAGCATGCTGTTGGCAATCTGTATTTAAACCAATATAAGTGATGCCAAAATCGCAATGCAATAAATCACCTTTTTGAATTATTTTTTCGTCTTTTCCTTTAGAAAAAGATTCAATATGAGATTTTAAGGCTTCGTTATTTCTTTGAACATCAATCGTTGGATGAAACCAAGTTTCCAAACCCAAATCCGTAACTTTTTGGCGTAAATACCAAACTAAATCTTCTGTAGTAGTTTCACCAGAAATAATTGTTTTTTCAGAAAAAGTTTCATCAATGATATCATGTGTTATTTTTACCAAATCTCTGAATAAAGCTAGCTCTTTTTCAGTTCTAGTTTCTATCCAAGCAATGCCTAATTTTTCTGCGGATATTAATTTATCACTTAATTCTATAGGTAAATTTTCTACTAATTCATCATAATCAGTTTTTACCAAACCATCTGCCAAAGCAAAATGTTTAGACATATTAATGCCAATAGACTTAGGATTTCTCTTCTTTATAATTTCTGCCAAAGCTTTCCATTGGTTAGGTTCTTTTTCTTTGTCCCAAGCAGATTTAATACTTTTACCAAAATCATATCTTGCAACAGCTAATCTTTCTAATGTGTTTTTTTCTTTATTTCGATAAAAAATAATGATGGTTCTTCTTCTTGCATTTAACCAAGTTGCAGGTAACATCGTTTTTAAAATAGGGTCTTCATTATATTCTCTGGAAATTAATAGCCACATATCAATATTGGCTTTATCCATTAACTCTGGGAGTAAATTTGTAAATCTATCTTCTAAAAGTTCATCCTTTAAAGAAGCTCTATCTTGTTCTTTTAAAATTGAATACTTAGTAGAGTCTGCTTTTCTTATATCGCAAGAAAATAAAATGCAAAAGATTAGTAAAGCAACAAATTTATATTTCATATAAATATTTTAAGTTTTAAAATTAATATTAATAGAATTAAAATCCTTATATTTTGGAATAATTTTTGAATATATTATTACTTTACTAACTTAAAAGAGGCGTTAACTCATTTTAAGTTTTCAAAGAAAGAATACTAAACTACTTTTGAAATATAATAATATATTAATTTTAAAAACATACATATGAAATTTTTAAAACAACTACTTTTTATATTCACAATCGGAATTTTGTTATGGTCTTGTGGCTCATCGAACCTAAATAATACAACAAAAAAAGAAGAACCTGTTGTAATTGCAAATGATAGTTTAGAATATGAAATTATAATAATTGACCCTGGTTTTACTGCATTTTTAAACAGTATTGCACAACCTGAAG
>NZ_CP017477.1:1972500-2155000 GCF_001761365.1 Polaribacter vadi
TATACACAGAGCAAAAACTGTTTTTAAAGATAATCAACCAAAAATTATTACTTATGATGGTAGATACAGATTAGGTTGTGAAGGTATTCTCTATATTTTAATTGAACCTTTTTTTATTTCTGATGATTTTTTAAAATCTTTTTTAAATGCAAATACAAAAAGAGAAGCTTTAAAAATTGATAGTTTTTTTACAAAAGAAGATGAAGCTTTTGGCAATTTTGGTTCTTTTGTAACCTTTGAGAATCAGCAACAATTTACTTTTTCTGATTCTTTTAATCATCAACAAAAAAATGATGTCGCAATTTTTACACAAATTTTAAAACCTGCTTTCAAGTTAATTATTATTGGTGGCGAACATGATGCTGTAAAACTGTGTAAAATCGCTGCTAATTTAGGGTGGGAAATAGAGGTAATTACCTCTGCAAAAGACTCAAAGGAGCTTAAAGATTTTCCTGGCGCAAATTCGGTTCTTGGAGATTCTCCAGAAACGATTCAATTTAAAGATATTGAAGAAAATTGTGCCATTGTAATTATGAATCATAGTTATGTGCAAGATTTGAAATACGTGGTAAAATTAGCTGAATACAAACCGAAATATATAGGAATTATTGGATCACCAAAAAAGAGAGAACGCTTGTTTAATGAGCTTTTTGAGTTTGCTCCAGAAACAACTGAAGAATTTTTAGACTGTATTTATTCACCTGCAGGTTTGCACATTGGAGCAAAAACGCCAGAAGAAATCGCTGTTTCAATTATTGCAGAAATTTTGTCTGTCACCAACCAAAAAGAACCTTTTTCTTTGAGAAAAATTAATGGTAAAATTCATTCACAACAATAGATTTCCTTTAGGTTTTTATCTAAAGGTTTCCTTAAAAATGTCTTTCCTGTGAAAACAGGAATCTAAAAATAAAAAGTTTTGATAATTGATTATTTTAGTTCAAATGAGTATACAAATTACAATAGCAAAATTATCTTAAAAATTATTTTTCAATGAAAAACATTGCTGTTTTAGTATTAGCTGCTGGCAAATCTTCTCGAATGAAAAGCATTAAACAGTTAGAGAAAATAAATCAAAAAACACTTTTAGACATCACTTTAGAGAAAATAAAAAGTATATTTCCTGAGTACATTTTTTGTGTTTTAGGTGCAAATGCTGATAAAATAAAACAAGAAATTTCTACAAAGAATATCAATTTTATCAACAATAAAAATTTTGAAACAGGTTTAAGTTCCAGTATTATTGCAGGAATTCATCACTTTAAAAATAATAATTTACATTTTGACAGCGTTTTTATCCTGCTTGCAGATCAACCAGCAATTGATGTTGATTATTTAAAATCGATGATTTTTTTATCCGAAGAAAATAACCATAAAATTATTGCCTCTAAGTATGGAAACAAATTTGGAGTACCTGCAATTATCCCAAAAAAATATTTTAATGATTTAATTTTGATTGAGGCAGATAAAGGTGCAAAAGAGTTCATTAATCATCATAAAAATGATGTTCTTTGCTCAGAATCATCCACAAATTTATTAGATATAGATACGAAAGAAGATTTGAATAATTATAAAAAATCAATTTCGAAATAGTTAATTTTGCATTTATGAAAACACTCAAATATTTTATATATATTTCTATTGTAGTTTTATTGATTTCTGCTTGTGCAACAATAAAAATGCAGGTAACAGAAGGTCAAAATTTTGTTCCAAGAACAGATTCTTCTAATGTAATTCACTCTTTTTATTTAATTGGTGATGCTGGAAATTCTGATTTATATAGAAGAGATTCTGCTTTGTCTTACTTAAGTCAAGAAATTGCAAACGCAAAAAAGAATTCGACTTTAATTTATTTGGGTGATAATGTATATCAGAGAGGAATTCCAGAGGAAAACTCTAAAGAATACGAATTGGCTAGTCATCGTTTAAAAGTTCAAACTGATATTGGTAAAAAATTTCCTGGTAACACTTTGGTAATTCCTGGAAATCATGATTGGTATAGTGGTTTAAAAGGTTTAAAAAGACAAGAAAAGTTAGTTGAGGATGCTTTAGGTAAAAAAAGTTTTGAGCCAGATAATGGTTGCCCTTTAGAGAAAATTGAAATAAATGAAGATATTAATATTATTGTTGTAGATACCCATTGGTTTGTTACAGATTGGGATAATCACCCAGGAATAAATGACGAATGTGAGATAAAAACACGTGAAAAATTCTTTGAAGAATTAGAAGGGATGATCAAAAAATCTCAAGGCAAAACAACAATTTTAGCTTTGCATCATCCTATGTTTACAAATGGTCCTCATGGAGGTTATTATTCTTTTAAAAGCCACATGAAACCTTTGCCAATTATAGGAAGTGCTATAAATATTCTTCGTAAAACTGCTGGTGCTTTAGATGTAGATCAACAAAATGAAAAATACAATACCTTAAGAAAACGCGTTATTAGTTTGGCGCAACAAAATGAAAAGATAATTTTTGTTTCTGGTCATGAACATAGTATTCAATACATAGTTCAAGATAATATACCTCAAATTGTAAGTGGATCTGGCTCTAAATTAACAGCAACAAAAAATGTAAATGGTGGTAAATTTTCTTACGGAACACAAGGTTTTGCAAGGTTAGATGTTTATAAAGATGGTTCTTCTACTGTGCATTTTTATACAGCTAAAGATCGTAAAATTGTCTATGAGGCAAATGTGTTTAAAAAAGATAGTATCATAGAATATACCGATTTTCCGAATGCCAAATTATCTGAAAAAGAAGCCTCAATTTATACAGATCAAGAAGTTACAAAAGGAAAATTTTATAATTTACTTTGGGGAAAAAGATACCGAAAATATTTTGGTCAAAAAGTAAATGCATCTACTGTAAATTTAGATACTTTACATGGTGGTTTAAAACCTGTTAGAAGAGGTGGAGGTCATCAATCTAAAACTTTACGATTAGAAGACAAAGAAGGTCGAGAATTTACAATGAGAGCTTTACGAAAAAACGCTGTGCAATATTTGCAAGCTGTTGCTTTTAAAGAACAATATGTAGAAGGGCAATTTAATAAAACATATACAGAAAGTTTATTGTTAGACGTTTTTACGGGTTCACATCCTTATGCGCCTTTTACAATAGGAGATTTAGCAGATGCTATTGATGTTTATCATTCAAATCCTGTTTTATATTATGTACCAAAACAAATAGGTTTAGGTGAGTTTAATGCAGATTATGGTGATGAATTGTATATGATTGAAGAACGAACTGCAGATGGTCATGGAAATCAAAAAAGTTTTGGGTATGCTAATGAAATTATCAGTACAGACGATTTAAGAAAAAACTTAAAAAAAGACGAAAAATATAGTATTGACGAAGAATCTTACATAAGAGCTCGTTTGTTTGACATGCTAATAGGAGATTGGGACAGACATCAAGATCAGTGGAGATGGGCTGAGTTTAAAAAAGATGATAAAGTAGTTTACAGACCTGTACCAAGAGATAGAGATCAAGCATTTTCTATTTTTTCTGATGGGATTTTACTAAATATTTTTACACGATTAATACCTGATTTAAGAGGTATGAGATCTTACAAAGAAGACATCGAAAAACCAAGATGGTTTAATTTATCTGGCTATCCTTTAGATATGACTTTGATTCATAATTCTGATAAAAAAGTTTGGGATGCACAAGTTGCTATTATACAAAGCCAAATTACAGATGAGATTATTGATGGTGCTTTTGCAAAATTTCCAAAAGAAGTTAATGATGAAACCATCGAAGATATTAAAAGAAAACTGAAAGGTAGAAAAAAGAATCTTCAAAAAATATCAGATAAATACTTTGCTTATTTAAACAACTTTCAAGTGATAAAAGGAACCAACAAAGATGATTGGTTTGATATTGAGCGATTTGAAAATGGAGATACTAAAATATCAGTTTACAGAATAAAAGATGGAGAAAAAGCAGATATCATGCTTCAAAGAACCTATAAATATAATCTTACTAAAAATATTTGGTTGTATGGTTTAGATGATGATGATGTATTTACCCTAAATGGAAATGCTGGTAGAAAAACAATAAATTTAAAAATTGTTGGTGGTTTAAATAATGATGTTTATGAAATTAATGAAACTAAAAAAGTAAAAGTTTACGACTATAAATCTAAGAAAAGTACTTTTAAGACACCAAATGTAAATAAAAAACTTACAGACGATTATTCCACAAATATCTACGATTATAAAAAAATTAGAAGCTTTAAAAACTCTCTTTCTCCTGCAATAGGTTATAATCCAGATGATGGGATAAAATTAGGCGTAAAAAATACATTTCTCGTAAATAGTTTCGAGAGAAACCCTTTTACAAGAAAACATGTATTGTCTGCATTTTACTATTTTGCTACCAATGGTTTTGAGCTTGCATATGATGGCGAATTTGCAAACGTTATTAAAAAATGGAATTTAGGTTTTGAAGGAAAATATACAAGCGCAAATTTTGCACAAAATTTCTTCGGATTTGGAAATAACTCCGTTAATTTAGAAGCAGACGAATTAGAAAACAGAGATTTTAACAGAGTTAAAATAGAGCAAGTAATTGGAGGAACGTATTTAAAATGGAGAGGAGATTTAGGTGCTGAATTTAAAGTTGGAGCAAAATATCAAAACTATAATGTAGATAGAACAGCTGATAGATTTTTAGAAACGCAATATGCAGCAGGTAATAGAATTTTTGAAAGACAACAATTTATTAATACAGAAGCCAGTTATTCTTATCAACATTCAGACAATCCTGCTTTTCCAACTTTAGGAATTCAATTTTTAGCAAAAGCTGGTTTTACAGGCAACATAAAAGAAAATAGAGATTTTTCTTACGCAGAATCTTCATTATCAATTACACACAAATTAATACCAAGTGGAAAGTTAGTTTTAGCATCAAAAATTAATGGTCAATTTATTTTTGATGATGAATTTGAGTTTTATCAAGCATCAAGTATTGGTGGTAATAATGGAATGCGTGCTTATAGAAATGAACGTTTTACAGGCAAAAATGCTTTTTATCATTCTTCTGATATTCGTTGGAATTTAAGAAGCGTAAAAACAAATCTATTACCTACTAACATTGGTCTTTTTGGTGGTTTTGATTATGGTAAAGTTTGGGGAACTCCAGATAGCTTAACTGCTTTCCCAAATGATACTGGACAACCAAGAACTTCTTATGGAGGTGGTATTTTTATAAATGCAGCAGATATTCTTGCTGGAAATATTGGTGTTTTTACTGGTGATGATGGTGCACGTATAACTTTTACTTTAGGGTTTGATTTTTAAGATATGAGTCAATTAGCGTTAATTTTTGGAAGTCTTTTTGGTGGTTTAGCAATAATTTTAGGTGCTTTTGGAGCACATTTATTAAAGAAGAAACTCACCTCAGAGCAATTACAAAGTTTTGAAACTGGTGTAAAATACCAAATGTATCATGCAATTGTATTGCTTCTTTTAGGCTTTCATTTAGATATTTCTGCAACTATAAATGCCTATATAGTTTATAGTTTTATAATTGGTACAATTTTATTTTCGTTTTCTATTTATGGCTTGGTCTTATCATCAGCAAATAATAAGAAATTGAAGTTTTTAGGGCCAATAACACCACTTGGTGGTTTGTTTTTAGTTGCAGGTTGGGTGTTGTTGCTTTTTAAATTTTTGATTTAATCAATTTTAAATTCATACAGAAAACCACCTTTTTTACCTGATTTTTCGTCAGTTATAATTAAAGTATTGTTGTCTTTAAAGCAAACACCTTCTTTTTGAGATTGATGTTCTAAAGCTATGTTATGTACTTTTCCTGATAAAAAATTATCGTTTTTATAACCTGTAAAAATTAAAATATTTTTCTTTGATAGCAGTACCACTTTTTTTCCATCATCAGAAATATCAGCAGCAGTTATCCAAGAATCAGCATCTTTACCATTATTAAAGTCTCCGATTTTTTTAGCAGTATGCTTCCCCTTAATGGCAGGTATTTTATAAAGTGATGTTTTACCATATTCATCTTTAACCCTACTTTTTGTAAAAACGTAAAAGTTATTTTTGAAATAAAAGAAACTTTCAGCATCAAAAAAGCGGTCTTTCTTTTTTGTTGGAAATTTATCTTGATCTTCGTATTCAAACTCTATCTCCTCTACTTCTGCCTCTTTTTTATCTAAATCTTCTTTATTAACTTTTAAGATTTTTAGATGTTTTCTTTCACTGTAATTATTACCAAAGTCACCAATATAAAGATTCCCAAACTCGTCAGAAGTAATATCTTCCCAATCGCTATTTTTCTCGTTAATATCAAGTTCTTTTATAATTTTTCCATTTGAATCAATGGCAAATATTTCAGATTTATTTCCACCATCTTCATGAATCCAAATTAAGTCTGAACCTGCAATTATTTCATTTCCCGAAATTTCTTTTAAACCTCCTGGTAATTCTCCAAGTACTTTTAATTGTCCAAAATTTTGGCAACTTATTAATAAAAATATGCTTAAAAGTATTGTGATTTTTTTCATAATAATTATGATTTGTTTTTCTGTAAAACGAAAAGATTGTGAAAATATTTATCTTTTTGAAAGTATTTTCTTCAAAAAAATAGATTTTAGATAAACTTGTTTTGATAGAGCATTAAAAAAAATATTCTCCAAAAAGTTTATACGAGTAAATTTAAAGCATGAGTGTTTCTTCTCTTTGGGAAGATTAAGATGGCTTTACCAGCCTCCAGAAGCTCCTCCACCTCCAAAAGAACCACCTCCAAATCCGCCACCAAAACCTCCACCACCAAAAGAGCCTCCTCCAGATGAACCACTTCCAAATCCGCCACCAAAACTTCCTCCACCTCTACCTGCATTACTCAAAATAATAGCTTCAAGAATTGAACCAGCTACAGAACCTTTTCTTCTAAAACCTCTGCCTCCACCTTTATTATTTTTATTCCCTCTAGAAACAATTAGGAAAAAGACGATAATCATGACTATAAAAATGATAATTCCAGGATCAAAACCTTTTTCGTCTTGTTGACGAGTTCCAGTAAATTCGCCATTTAAAGTTTTAAATATATATATTGCACCTTTATCTAAACCTCCGTAAAAATCTCCTTTTCTAAATTCAGGTAAAATAACTCTCTCTATAATTCTTTTCGATTGAAAATCAGTTAATAACGGTTCTGCACCTCTACCAACTTGAATGGCTATTTTTTTATCATCCTTAGCCAATAAAATTAAAATACCATTATCTTTTTTAGCATCTCCAATTCCCCATTTTTCGCCCCAATTTGCAGCTAAATAATTTATATTTTCTCCTTCTGTTGATGCTATAATTGCCACAACAATTTGAGTTGAAGTAGTATCAGAATATTGTACTAACTTACTTTCTAAATTTGTTTTTTGTGATACTGATAATAAGTTTACATAATCGTAAACACTTGTTTGAAACTTTGGAGTTTCAGGAATTTTAAATCCTTGAGCAAAGGTTTGTAAAGAAAAAACGAGAGCAACAAAGAACAACCAGTTTTTACATAAACCTGCTAACTGAAAACTACCTACTGAATACTGCTTACTGAATATCATCCTTTAGAAATTTCATTAGAAAGTTCGTTTTCATCATCAATTTGCCAAGGAAAATGTGCTTGTAATTCCTCACCAGCTTTTAAAATTCCATCAACAATTCCTTGTTTAAAGTTGCCATTTTTAAAGTGACTTTGCATTACATCTTTTGTGGAATTCCAGAAGTCTTTTGGTACTACTTTATTGATTCCTTTATCACCATAAATAACAAATTTTTGATCATTTACAGCAACATAAATCAACACAGCATTTGCATCTTTTGTATTGTCCATTTTTAAGAGATAAAATACTTCTAACGAGCGTTCATAAGGGTCTTTATCAGACGTAGCTTCTATATGAACACGAATTTCGCCAGAAGTATTTTTCTCTGCAACTCTAATAGCAGAAATAATTTCTTGCTCTTCTTCTTTGGTAAGAAATGCTTCTACTTTAGACATTTATGCTGCTTTTTTATTATTAAAATCAAAATTTACATCTGGAGCATTTTCTGAACCAGCATCAGCTTGATAACGACTCATTTCATCGAAATTAAACATACCAGCTAATATAGAATTTGGGAAAATTTTGATATGTTTATTATAGTTATTTACACCTTCATTAAAACGATCTCTAGCAACATTAATTCTGTTTTCTGTACCTTCTAACTGACTTTGTAATTCTAAAAAGTTAGCATTCGATTTTAAATCAGGATAACGTTCTACAGATACCAATAATTTAGATAACGCACCAGACAAACCAGATTGTGCTTGTTGAAATTGCGCCATATTTTCTGGAGTTAAATCGCCAGCATTAATGTTTACAGAAGTTGCTTTTGCTCTTGCATTAATTACCTCTGTTAACGTACTTTTTTCAAAATCTGCTGCTCCTTGAACTGTTTTCACCAAATTCCCAATCAAATCATTTCTTCTTTGATATGCACTTTCTACATTAGACCACGTAGTTTTTGCATCTTCTTGTAAAACAACAGCTTCGTTATTAAATCCTTTTGCCCAACTATAAACTGCAAAAACAATTACAGCAATAATTATTACAGGTATTAACCATTTTTTCATAATTTCTAAATTTTATTTTTTGATTGATTTTTTATATTGTAAAAATACTCATTATTATCAACAGTAAAAAAAAGACTTTTAGCTGATACCCTATTTGTTTTAACTTGAATAAAGTTACAAAGAGGTTCCACCATCTAACGTGATTGTTTGTCCTGTTATAAACTTTGTATTATCAGAAGCCAACCATACTACAGCTTCTGCAATTTCAGCTGCTTTTCCATAACGTTTCATGGGAATTACACTTTTTAAAATTGCATCCATTTCTGGTTTTGCACTCAGTAACTGATTTAACAAAGCAGATTCTGTATATCCAGGACACACTGCATTTACCCTTATATTTTTGGTGGCATATTCCATTGCTGCAGACTTTGTCATACCAACCACAGCAAATTTACTGGCACTATAACTAATATTATTGGGCGACGCTTTTAAACCTGCCAAAGACGCAATATTTACAATATTTCCATAACCTTGCTCTAAAAATTGCGCTAAAGCTACTTTCATACCATAATAAACACCTGTTTGATTCACTGCAATTACTCTATTCCAATCTCTCAAAGTAGATTCGTGCGTTCTTAAAAAACTAGGTCCAATTCCTGCATTATTTACAAGCACATCTAGTTTACCAAAATCTACAACTGTTTGTTTAATTAAGTTTTCTACTTCCTCAAACTTTGCAACGTTTGCTTTTATTGGTAGCGATTTTCCTCCATTTGTTACAATTTCTGCCGCAACTTCTTTCGCTTTTTCTAAATTGATATCAGAAACCACAACTGTTGCTCCATATTTTGCAAAATGAATTGCTGTTGCTTTTCCGATTCCAGAACCTGCTCCTGTAATAATTACTATTTTGTCTTTTACTTGCATATTTTTGTATTTGGGCGTTCCCTAAAAAAGGTCGGGCTTTACACTATATCTTTTTGCGAAAAGCAAAAAGGATGTCGTTTCAATCCCTAACGCAAATTGGGTATTTAGTCATAAAACTAAGGAATATTATCAAAATTGTTAAAGTTCATAGTTCCACTTTGTTTAATCTATTGATTTCGTTTTGATCGCTTTTAAAGCCAACTTACAACACAATTCTGATGCTTTATTCAAATTTGCAAAACGTGGATCTGTTGTAAAGCCTTTTGAATATCTAAAATAAATTTGCTGAGCAATTACTGCAATTTTAAACAAGCCAAAAACATAATAAAAAACCAAATTATCTACGTTTCTTCCAGATTTTTCTGCATACATTTTTGCAATTTCACTTCTAATTGGGTTTCCTTCAAAAACTGTAGGAGAAGGAATTCCTTGTTTTACAAAATCATGATCTGTAGCAACTGTCCAATATCCTAAAGAAGTTCCTAAATCCATTAAAGGATCTCCAAGAGTTGCCATTTCCCAATCTAAAACTGCTCCAATTTCCTGCCAAGAATCGTCTTTAAAAACAACATTATCATACTTAAAATCATTGTGAATTAAACAATGCTCATATTTTTTTGGTTGATGTTCTTCCATCCATTTCATCACCATTGTTGCTTCTGGAACATCTTCTGTTTTTGCTTTTACATATTGCTTTCCCCAATTAGAAACTTGTCTTTCTACATAACCTTCTGGTTTACCTAAATCTTCTAAACCAATCGCTTTATAATCTACATTGTGTAATTCCACTAAAGTATCTAACCAAGAATTTGCTATTTTCTGGAACTCATCAACAGCAATATTTCTTTTATGCGCTTCTTTGTAATTTAAAATGATGCCCTCTACTTTTTCCATGATATAAAAATCACTTCCTAAAATAGCTTGATCATCAGAAAATCCAAACATTTTTGGCACTTTAGAAAATGCTTTATAAACAGCACTTTGCACTTTGAATTCACGACTCATGTCATGACCTCTTTTGATAGCTCCTTTTGGAGGTTTTCTCAAGACGAATTCCTTATTTTCTATTTTTAACAAATAGGTTAAGTTCGAAAATCCGTGAGTAAATTGTTCTACTAACAAATCACTTTCTACAGATTCAATTAAATTGATTTCTTGTAAATATTTTTTAAGAGCAACTTCTGGTAACTCTTCTCCTTTTCTTACTTTTTGATTGCTCATAAGTTACTACCGTATTTTTTAATACAACTTTTCCCTAATTGATACATATGTACTTCATCTGGACCATCTGCCAAACGTAACATTCTTGCAATAGCAAAATAATGTGGCAAATACGTGTCTTGTCCAACACCTTTTCCTCCCAAAATTTGCATGGCTCTATCAACTACTTTTTGTGCCATATTTGGAGCTACAATTTTAATCATAGCAATAATATCTTTGGCTTCTTTATTACCAGCTTTATCCATTTTATCTGCAGCAGAAAGTGTTAACAAACGTGCTTGTTCAATTTCACATTGCGATTTTCCAATTTCATGACGAATACTACTATACTCATAAAACTTTTTACCAAACGTTTCTCTTTCTAATGTTCTTTGAGACATGAGTTCTAAAGCGTATTGAGCCATTCCAACCAAACGCATACAATGATGAATTCTTCCTGGTCCTAAACGTCCTTGTGCAATTTCGAAACCTCTTCCTTCTCCTAAAATTAGGTTCTCTTTTGGAACTCTTACATTGTCTAAAATAATTTCTGCATGACCTTCTGGAGAATCAAAATAACCTAAAACAGATAATGGTCTTACAATTTTTAATCCAGGCGTATTCATAGGAACCAAAACCATACTTTGCTGTTGATGTCTGTGCGCATTTACATCAGTTTTACCCATCACAATTGCCACTTTACAATGAGGATCCATGGCTCCTGAAGACCACCATTTTCTTCCATTAATTACATATTCATCACCCTCTAAAACTATGGAAGTTTCAATATTTGTAGCATCAGAAGAAGCAACTTGTGGTTCTGTCATTAAAAAAGCAGATCTGATTTCTCCATTCATCAAAGGAGTTAACCATTGATTTTTTTGGGCTTCACTTCCATATTTTGCTAGTACTTCCATATTTCCAGTATCTGGAGCAGAACAATTAAAAATTTCTGAAATCCAGATTTTTTTTCCCATAATTTCTGCTAATGGTGCATATTCTAAATTGGTTAAACCTGAACTTAAATTTCCATAATCTTTAGGTAAAAACAAGTTCCATAAACCAGCATCTTTTGCTTTTTGTTTTAGCATTTCCATTTTTGGGAAACGTTTCCACATATTGTTTGCATCACTTTGAAAAGCAATAAATTCTTCTTCTATAGGAATAATATGTTCTTCGATAAAAGTTGATAATTTATGTTGTAGATTTTTTGATTTTTGGGAGTATTCGAAGTTCATAGTTTGTTTAAATTTTCTTTAAAGATTAATGCCAAATAAATAACCAATTAAAGCTGTTATACCCATAGCAATCGTTCCCCAAAAAGTAATTCTGACAACTGAGTTCATAATTTTAGCACCACCCGTTTTTGCAGAAACTGCACCTAAAATAGCTAGAAAAATAATTGAAGATGCATAAATGTACAGTTCCATTGTTTTTAAAGGAAGAAAAAATACCACCAATAAAGGTAATATTCCACCAAAAACAAAAGAAGCTCCAGAAGCCAAAGCTGCCTGAATTGGATTTGCTTTTGACATTTCATTGATTCCTAACTCATCTCTAACATGTGCTGCTAAAGCATCGTGTGCTGTTAATTCTTTGGCTACTATTAAAGCAGTTTCTTTTTTTAAACCTCTATTCTCATAAATCTGTGCTAAAACTTGAAGTTCTTCTTCTGGCATTTCTTCTAATTCTTGCCTTTCTCTTTCAATATCTGCTTTTTCAATATCTGTTTGTGAACTCACAGAAACATATTCACCTGCTGCCATTGACAAAGCTCCAGCAACCAAACCTGCTAAAGTTGCTAAAATAATTGGTTCTCTTGTAGTGCTTGCAGCAGCAACACCAATTGCTATACTTGCAGTAGATAAAATACCATCATTTGCACCCAAAACAGCAGCTCTTAACCAATTACTTCTATGAATAAAATGAGTTTTTAAATACTCATCAAGATTGTGTTTTTCTTTCAAAATTTGATAATTTATGTTGTAATTCTTTAGATTTTTGGGAATATTCGAAGTTCATATTTTAAAAACAATTTTACTTTTTAATTTTCACCACATAGAAAATATAGGCTGTATATACTATGTTCTATGTGGTCAATTTTTATGAGATTTCTCCAAAAAAGTCGAAATGACAAATCTCTCTCTAATTCTTGCTGACTGCAAACTGCCGACTGAAAAACTACCCAGTAATCATAAAACCTCCATCAGCAGTATAAACTCCACCAGTCATATAATTCCCAGCATCTGAAGCCAGTAAGCAAGCCAAACCTACCATTTCTTCTGGCATTCCCATTCTTGCACTTGGTAACGATTTTTTAATTTTACTTAGTATTTTATCGTTTTGCCATAAAGCAGCACTAAATTTTGTTTTGATTAAACCTGGACAAATTGCGTTTGCTTTAACTCCATATTGTCCCCATTCTTTGGCTTGGTTTTTTGTCAACATTAAAATAGCAGCTTTACTTGTGGAGTAAATTCCCAATCCAAAACCAGGAGTTAATGCTTCTACAGATGCAATATTGATAATACTTCCGTTTTTATTTGCTTTAAAATGTGGTAAAACCAAATTTGATAAACTCCAAGGTGCTTTTACATTTACATCCATAATTTTATCAAAAATTGCTGGATCTACCTCTTCTATTGGGCCAAATACAGGATTAATTGCTGCATTATTTACTAATATATCAATTCGCCCAAAAGTTTTTATTATTTTATTTATCAATTCTTTACGCTGGTCTTCTTTACCAATATGACAAGCAATTCCGACTGCTTTTAAACCTTCTGATGTAAATTCTTTTGCAACTTCATCACAAGCTTCTTGACTTCTGCTAGAAATTACAACTTGTGCTCCACTTTCTGCTAAACCTTTTGCAATTGCTTTTCCAATTCCTTTGCTAGAACCTGTAATAATGGCAACTTTTCCTTCTAAATTAAATTGTTCTTTTATATTCATTATAAAATAAGTTCTTTATCGTTTTTAATAGTTAAAACTTCATTATTCATTAAAGATTCTGCTAATGAATTTGTTTTCGGAACTTCATATTTAAAGTAAAATTTCATGGTGTGAATTTTACTTTCATAAAAAGTTTCTGAATATTTTTTATCAGCATTATTTATTTGCTTTTTTGCATCCACAGCCATTTCTAACCATAACCAACCTAAAACAACAATGCTCATATATTCCATAAATAAATTGGCATCTGCTAAATAGCGTTCGTAATTTCCTTTCAGAGCAAAAGGCGTTAAATGTCCCAATATTTTTTGAGATTGTTTTAATTTATCACCCAAAATAGTTCCATATATTTTTAGATCTTCATCAATATTAGCTGAAATAATTGTTTTTACAATTTCTGCAGATAATAATTCCAACCCTTTTCCATTTTGCATTGGTACTTTTCTGCCCAACAAATCTTGCGATTGAATTCCTGTTGTACCTTCATACAAAGCAGAAATTCTGATGTCTCTATAATATTGTTGTAAAGAAAAATCGGTACAAAAACCATAACCTCCTAAAACTTGCAAACCATTATCTACAGCTTCTGCACCTGCTTCAGATGGATATGTTTTTACAATAGGAATAATCATCTCTAACAATAAATGATATTTTTCTTTTTCTTCTTTTGATGTTGCTGTTGTTAAAATATCGTGATATTTTGATGCTAACAAAACCAAACTTAAAGAGCCTTCTACAATTGCTTTTTGCAACAATAACATGCGTCTAACATCTGGATGTTCTATAATTAAACTTTGTTTTTCTGTCGGATTTTTCTTTCCATCAGCAGATAATTTTCTTCCTTGTGGACGTTCATTTGCATATTGCAAAGACGTTCTGTAAGCAGCCATTGCAATTGCTGCAGCTCCTCTACCAACAGCAATTCTTGCACCATTCATCATTAAAAACATTTGCGCCAAACCTTTGTGTTCCTCACCAACAAGCCAACCTCTACAATCGTCTGAATCGCCAAAACCTAAATGAGTTGTGCAGTAACCACGTTGTCCCATTTTTTGAAAATCGGCAACTGTCATTACATCATTATATTCTAAAGATCCATCTTCTTTTAGTCTATTTTTAGGAACTACAAACAATGAAATTCCTTTAGTTCCTTTTGGTGCACCTTCAATTCTTGCTAATACTAAATGGATGATATTTTCTGCTCCTTTATAATCACCTCCAGAAATAAATATTTTTTGTCCAGATATTTTATAAAATCCGTTTTCTGTTGGTGTTGCTTTTGTAGTAATGTCTGATAATGAACTTCCTGCTTGTGGCTCTGTTAAGCACATTGTGCCTCCCCAAACTCCAGAAAGCATATTAGGAACATAAGCTTCTTTTAAACTTTGAACTCCAAATTCTATGATTAATTCTGCTGCTCCTAAAGTTAAACTTGGGTAACCAGGTAAATGATTGTTGGCAGCATCCATAATATATAAAGCTGCATGAAAAACGGAAGAAGGAATTTGTAAACCTCCATCTTCGTAATTAAAACAAGCAGCAATAATGCCCATTTCTCCAGATTGATGCATTACTTTTTGAACTTGTTCATGTACAATTATAGCTCCATCTTTAAAATGTGCAGGAGTTGCATCCATTTCTTTAAAATATGGATATAATTCTCTGTCAGAAAACTCTTTTGCAGAATCTATAAATAAATCTAATGATTCTAAATCGTGTTCTTGAAAACGCTCTCTTGATAGTAAATCTTCTAATTTATGAACATCATAAAGCAAATACTTCAAGGTTTCTAAATCTACATATTTCTTTGACATACTATTTTTAATTTTATAGTTGATTTATAAGAATTGTGTTTGTTGATGAAACAGTCATTTCTCTTTCCAAATATAATGAAAAATATTATGCATGCATAGTAAGTTCGTGAAAGTATGTGTATTACAGAATTGCCTCTGTTTACAAAAAAGTAAACTTCACAATGATATAAAAAATTAAAGTGAGTTTTTAATCTTTTGAAGTTCAGCTTTTACAGCTTCTAGTCTTGTAATAATTTCGTGATTATTAAAGATGTTTTCAGGATTTTTCTTTAGTTTTTGCTTAGCTCCTTCTAATGTAAATCCTCTTTCTTTTACTAAATTGAAGATTATTTTGAAGTTGACAATATCTTCTTGTGTAAAAAGTCGGTTTCCTTTAGCGTTCTTTTTTGGTTTGATAATCACAAACTCTTTCTCCCAAAAACGTATTAATGAAGTATTTACGCTGAAAGCTTTTGCAACTTCACCGATTTTGTAATATCGTTTTTCAGGTAAATCTATGTGCATTTTGTGGTTTGTGGTTTGTGGTTTGTGGTTTGTGGTTTGTGGTTTGTAAAATAAAAAATTAGATTTTAACTTTTCTTATTTTATCGTATTAAAAAAATAAAACACATAGGTACATAGAGCACATAGGTGTTGTGTTGTGTTGTCTTCTCTTCTTTTATCTTGTCTCTTTTTTCTTTTCTCTTGACTCTTGTTTCCTGTTTCCTGTTTCCTGTTTCCTGTTTCCTGTTTCCTGTTTCCTGTTTCTAAAACTAATAAAAGATATTAATCATAAGATTGACTTTCCTCTGAAGTTTCTTGTAACGTTGCAAACTCTTCTAAAGATAAATCTCCATAATAAAAGTTGATTGGATTTAAAGCAATCCCATTTTTATGAACTTCATAATGTAAATGTGGAGCTACAGATAAACCAGTATTACCAACAAAACCAATTAAATCTCCTCTTTTTACTTCGTTATATTTTTTAACTTCAATTTTGCTCAAATGCGCATAAATTGTTTTGTAACCATAACCATGTTCAATATAAACAACATTTCCAAAAGTACTACTTCTTTGGGCTATTGTAACTTTTCCATTTCCAGAAGCATATACAGGTGTTCCTTTTGGCGCTGTAAAATCCATTCCTTTATGAAATTTATTAATTTTTAAAATAGGATGCATTCTCATTTTATAACCAGAAGCCACATAAAATCCTCCTTTTTTTATCGGTAAAATTGCAGGGATTGAAGCTAACATATCTTCTTTTTCTTTAGCCAAAGCCACAATTTCATCTAAAGATTTAGATTGCACCACCATTTGTTTTGATAAAATATCAACTTCTTTTGTTAAGTTTTTTATCAAACCAGAATTATCAAAACCTTCTAAATTTTTATATCTGTTTACCCCACCAAAACCGGCTTTTCTTTGTTCTTCAGGAATCGGATTTGCTTCAAAGTAACTTCTGTAAATATTATTATCTCTTTCTTGCAATTGCGATAAAATCTCAGAACTCTCCTCCAAGCGTTTATCAATCAACTCATAATGAAACTTCAAATTCTCTAATTCTCTTTTTTGAGCACGTTCTGAAGGTGATGTAATAATTTGACTAAACCCAATAAATCCAAAGAAAGCGATTAAAATAACTCCTAAAAAGCTAAATAATATTCTTCGATAATAGTCCGTTTTCTTTACAGCAATTTTTCTGTAAGAAAGCGTATCCTCATCATAATAATATTTTACTTTTGCCATATAACTAAATGTTCTATTTTTGTGTTATAATTGATTTTTTTAATAAAACTCATTTATAATAACGAACAAATTTACAAAATGTTTTACAACTGCTTTTTTTCAAGTAGTTTTTTAAAAATAAATTAACAAAATCCAACTTGTTGGAAACTTCTTTTTTATGAAATCTCAAGATATTCGTGCTACTTTTTTAAACTTTTTCAAAGAAAAATCTCATTTGGTTGTTCCTTCTGCACCAATGGTTACAAAGGATGATCCAACATTAATGTTTGTGAATTCTGGAATGGCACCATTTAAAGAATATTTTTTAGGAAATGGAACTCCAAAGCAAAACAGAATTACAGATTCTCAAAAATGTTTGCGTGTTTCTGGTAAACATAACGATTTAGAAGAAGTTGGGTATGACACCTATCATCATACTTTATTTGAAATGTTAGGGAATTGGTCTTTTGGAGATTATTTTAAAAAAGAGGCAATTGCTTGGGCTTGGGAATTATTAACCGAAGTTTATAAAATTGATAAAGACATCTTATATGTAACCGTTTTTGAAGGTTCAGAAGATGCTGATAACCTAAAAATGGATACAGAAGCTTTTGATATTTGGAAACAATATATTGCTGAAGACCGAATTTTAAAAGGAAATAAAAAAGATAATTTTTGGGAAATGGGCGAACAAGGACCTTGTGGACCTTGCTCTGAAATTCATGTTGATATTCGTTCTGCAGAAGAAAAAGCTAAAGTTGATGGACGTACTTTAATTAACGAAGACCATCCTCATGTTGTGGAAATTTGGAACTTGGTTTTTATGCAATATAACAGGAAAGCCAATGGTTCTTTAGAGGAATTACCAAACAAGCATATAGATACTGGTATGGGTTTTGAACGCCTTTGTATGGTTTTACAAAATGTTCAATCTAATTATGATACTGATGTTTTTACACCAATTATTAGAGAAATTGGTACGATTACAAATACAAAATACGGTTCAGATACAAAACAAGATATTGCAACTCGTGTAATTTCAGATCATGTTAGAGCTGTTGCTTTTTCTATTGCAGATGGTCAATTACCAAGCAATACTGGAGCTGGTTATGTAATTCGTAGAATTTTACGAAGAGCTGTAAGATATGGTTTTACTTTTTTAGATAAAAAAGAGCCTTTTATTTATAGATTAGTTGCTGTTTTAAGTGATAAAATGGGTACAGCTTTCCCTGAATTAAAAGCGCAAAAACAATTGATTGAAAATGTAATTAAAGAAGAAGAAACATCTTTTTTAAGAACTTTAGATCAAGGTTTGGTTTTGTTAGATGGTATTATTTCATCAGCAAAAACAAAAGAAATTTCTGGTGATAAAGTATTTGAATTGTATGATACTTTTGGTTTTCCAATCGATTTAACAGCTTTAATATTATCTGAAAAAGGCTATACTTTAGACGAAAAAGGCTTTGAAGCTGAACTGCAAAAACAAAAGAAACGCTCAAGAGCTGCTAGTGAAATGAGCACAGAAGATTGGACTATTTTAGTTGAAGATGCTGTTGAGGAATTTGTTGGTTACGACTTTTTAGAAGCAAACGTAAAACTAACTAGATACAGAAAAGTAACCTCTAAAAAAGATGGTGAAATGTTTCAATTGGTTTTTAATTTAACGCCTTTTTATCCAGAAGGTGGAGGTCAAGTTGGTGATAAAGGATATTTAGAAGATGCAAATGGTGATGTTGTTTATATTTTAGATACCAAAAAAGAAAATAACGTAATTATTCATTTTGCAAAAAATCTTCCAAAAAATTTAGACGCTTCTTTTAAAGCTGTGGTTGATGAAAAGCAACGATCTAGAACAGAAAGCAATCACACAGCAACACATTTATTGCATCAAGCATTAAGAGAAGTTTTAGGAACACATGTAGAGCAAAAAGGTTCTGCTGTGCACTCTAAATACTTACGTTTCGATTTCTCTCATTTTTCTAAATTAACTTCGGATGAAATTCAGGATGTCGAAAACTTTGTGAACGCAAGAATTGCTAGCAAATTACCTTTAGAAGAAAGCAGAAATATTACCATGGAAAAAGCAATTGCAGATGGAGCAATGGCTTTATTTGGCGAAAAATATGGAGATACTGTTAGAGCAATAAAATTCGGAAAATCTATAGAACTTTGTGGAGGAACACATGTAAAAAACACAGGCGATATTTGGCATTTTAAAATAAAATCTGAAGGTGCAGTTGCTGCAGGAATTAGAAGAATAGAAGCTATTACAAATGATGCTGTAAAAGATTTTTATACTGATAATAATACTGTTTTATCGGAAGTTAAAGAACTTTTAAATAATTCGAAAAACCCTGTAAAAGCTGTTCAAAAATTGCAAGATGAAAATGCAGATTTGCAAAAACAAGTTGAGCAATTATTAAAAGATAAAGCGCAAAATTTATCTGGCGAACTTAAAAACCAATTGCAAGAAATAAATGGTGTTCAGTTTTTAGCAACGAAGATTGATTTAGATCCTAATGGAATTAAAAATTTAGCGTTTGCTTTAGGAAAAGAATATCAAAATTTATTTTTATTATTTGCGACAGCTCCTTCAAAAGAAAAAGCAATGTTAACGTGTTATATTTCTAAAGAATTAACAGCAGAACGTGGCTATGATGCAGGAAAAGTAGTGAGGGAATTAGGGAAATTAATTCACGGAGGTGGAGGTGGTCAGCCATTTTTTGCAACTGCTGGAGGTAAAAACCCTGGAGGAATTCCTAAAGTTTTGGAAAGAGCAAAAGATTATTTAAAATAAATATTTTTAAAATTGAAAAAAGTTAAAAATATAGGGAAATTCTTAATTGCTATTTTATTAATCATACTAGTCTTAATTGTTTCAGGTTTTGGAATTTGGTATGTAAGCTCTTTTTTGTTTGATAAGTAAAAAATATCTCGCAAAGACGCAGAGTCGCAAAGGAAAATAAGTTTTAAATTGCTCAGTAAACAAACACTTAAAAAGTAATAATAAAGTATCAATATAAAAAAAATACAACTTATAAAAACTTTGCGTCTTTGCGTGATAACTATGAAACTACAAACTCAAATTCCAATAAAAAAACAACAACATAATCAAATAGATTATAACTCAAAATTGTTTTTAGTAGGTTCGTGTTTTTCAGAAAATATTGGCAACAAATTAAATTATTTTAAATTTCAAGCGACTCAAAATCCGTTTGGAATTCTTTTTCATCCAAAATCGATTGAGACTTTCATTACAAATGCTATCAATAAAAAAGTATATTCAGAAAGTGATTTAGTTTTTCAAAATGAACGTTGGCATTGTTTTGATGCACATTCTAGTTTGAGTTCTTCAGATAAAAATGAACTTTTAGAAAATTTGAATTCGGCAATTGTATCGACAAATAATAAACTAAAAGAAACTTCTCATATTATCATTACATTAGGAACTGCTTGGGTTTACAGATTTATAGATACTGATGAGATTGTAGCCAATTGTCATAAAATTCCACAGAAAAAATTCTTAAAAGAGCTTTTAACTGTTGATGAAATTACTGAAAGTTTAGAGGCAATTATTGTACTTCTAAAATCAATCAATAGAGACGTGAATATCATTTTTACAGTTTCTCCTGTTCGTCATTTAAAAGACGGGTTTATAGAAAACACTCAAAGTAAAGCGCATTTAATTGCAGGAATTCATAACACAATTAATGCTCGAAAAAACATCAATTATTTTCCGAGTTTTGAACTTATGATGGACGAACTAAGAGATTATCGTTTTTACGCAGAAGATATGATTCATCCCAATGCAACAGCCATCAATTATATTTGGGAAAAATTTACAGATACTTGGTTTGCAGAAGAAATAGCATCAACCTTAAAAGAAATTGATGCAATTCAAAAAGGAATACTACACAGACCTTTTAATCAAAATTCAGCTGAGCATCAACAGTTTCTAAAGAAATTAGCATTAAAAAAGGAGAAAATTAAAGTACAATTTCCTTTCATCAATTTTTAAAATAACTTATTCCTTTTTTAAATATACGTCAAATGACGTATTGTTTTCATTTTCGTTTTTAAGCAGTTTTGTAACTGAACTTTAAAACATTTAAAATGAAAAAAGTATTCTTATCTACAATCGTAATTTGTTTTACAATTTCTTTAAACGCACAAAGCTTAGGAAAGTTAAAAATTACTGACAAAACTTATGGATTAAATAAAATGAAAAAATCCTCAAAAAAAATCTATATTAATTCTTTTAATGTAGATTTTGAAATTTACAAAGAAGCAGTAGATTTTAAAGCTGGTGGAGATGGTGGAAAAATTGGGGGAAATAAAAGTAGTGCAACTGCAAGAGCTGCTGTAGGTTTAGATGGTGTTGATGCTATTAAAATGCAAGAAAAAACAAATTTACTTTTTAATAATTTTGTAGATCGATTAAAAAAAGAGGGTTATGAAATTATAGCTGGAGAAGAAGCTGGTAAAACAGATGCGTTACAAGGTTGGGATAAAGCAAGCGGACCCTATATTATAGAAAGTAGAAGTGGTATTATTACTTGTGCACCAGAAAACTACACTTTTTTTCACAAAAAAGCTGGCATTTTAGGTCTGGGTGGTTTAGGTATACAATCTAAACTTTCTAAAGATTTAGATGATGCAATTATTGCAGATGTTAATATGCATGTAATGTTTTCTGAAAATGGTAGCGACTTTTTTAGTGCTGGTGGTGCAAAAGTAAAGATCTTAACTAATTTGCGTTTAATTGATGAATATGTAGTTACAATTCCTAAAAAATTGAAAAAGAAAAAAAGCACTTTAGGTAAAATATTTGGCTCTGTTCAAATAAAAGGTGCAGTAGAAAGTTACCCTGTAAATTCTATGATTTCGTTTTCTTACGGAAAAACAGGTTTAGGTTCTACAGCACAGTTTATGGGAACACTAAAGGACGATCTTGAAATTGAAGGTGTTATGAAAAAAGAAAAAATTGTTGCTTACCAAAAACAGGGTTCTTTTACACCAACTTCATTTTCTACATTTTCTAATTATTTAGACGCAAAAGCAGATCGATTTTCTAAAACTGCAAAATGGATTAAAGTTGATCCTGATAAATACGCAGAAGGATATTACAACGCTTGTAATACTTTTTTAGAAAAACAATTAGATGCGTTTTTTAATGAAATTAAATAACTAAAATTTCTAAAATAGGTCAATTGCCGTATTTTAAAAATAAAAGTTATGTTAGAAGTTTGTAGAAATAAATTTAAAAATAAAAATTATGAAAAAATTAAAAAACGTATTTTTCTTTGTTTGCTTATCTGCATTAATATCTTGTAGTGATGCTACAGATGAAGATTTAGGAATTTCTGGAGAAGGCTCTTTTACAGCTAAAGTTGATGGAGTTATCTTTACATCTCTAAAAGCAACAGTTGGTGCATCTGTTTCTAAAGAAGTTGCTGCCATACAAGGATCAAAATCTGATGGAGAATATATTAGAATTAACATTTTAAACTACACTGGTGTTGGCACTTATACAACTGGAGATGCTGTTACAAATGTAAATTCCATACAATATGGCACTGTAAGCCCAATTTCAACTTGGATTTCTACCTTTAACCAAGGAACTGGAACCATTAAAATAACAGAAGACACTTCCTCAACTATTTCTGGTACGTTTTCATTTACAGGCGTTCAAGATGGTTTTGCAAACAAAATAGTTACAGAAGGTACCTTTAACGCTCCAAAAAAATAAGGGAAACTTTGAAATGAAAAAGAGAAAAATACGGCATTTGTCGTATTTTTTTTTGCTTTTAAATTTAGGAAATTTGTATTAAAAAATATTTAATTTGATGGTCCAAACCTTTAAAATATCTTATTATTTAATTCCAATTTTAGTGATTTTAGGAAGCTATTTTTATTATTCTTTTCAAAAATTGAAAAAAGTTGAAACTAAAAGATTGCAACTTTTATACGCCGAAATTTTACTTGAAAAAGAAGTTATGCAACATTTTAAAAAAGAGTCTAAAAAAACAGATGATCTAAATAACTCAATTGAACAAAAGTTATTAAAAATTAAAGTTTCCATTTTTAATATTGATTTTAGTTTGAGTGAAATTTTTAATTAAAATAAAAATCTTAAATTGTATTCCTAATTATCAATCCTTTATGGAAAATATAAAATCAAATATCTTAATTTTATTATTACTTTTTTCACTTTCGAATCTATCTCAAAACAGGAAAATAGATAGTTTAAAAACCAAATTGAATGTAACTTTTAATGAAAAGGAAAAAGCTGACATACTTATGCTGTTAGTTGATAACTATTTTAATACAAATAAAGATTCTGCTGAAATTTATATCCAAAAAACAATTCAACTAACAGAAGGTAAAGAAAATCTTAAAACGCCAAATATTCATTCTATTTTAAAATTTGCACAGCTATATATAGTAAAAGGCGATTATGTAAAATCTCAAGCTAAATACGATTTAGCCTGGAGTAAAATGAAAGGTGAATATAATTATTTTTTGTATAATAAATATTATGGAGATTTAGGAGTTTTAAATTTTTATAAAGGTGATTTCGAAAGCGCCTTAAAAAGTTTTACAGCAGGACTTGAATTGGCTGAAAAAGAAAAAAATGAAGCAGATCAATTACGATTCTTAAATAACAAAGCGCTTGCTATGTCTTATTTAGGGAAAGCAGAAAGTTCTTTGGATGTTCATAAAAAAGCAATTTCTCTTGCCGAAAAATTAAATGATTCTACTGCTTTAGGAAAATCTTTCAACAACATTGGTTTGATTTATGAGGATATGAAAGAATATCAAAAAGCTTTAGAGTTTTATAAGCAGGCTTTAGAAATTAAGAAAAATGGAAAAAGTCAAGTTGATGTTGCCAATAGCTTATATAATGTTGCAGGAATGTATAAAGAAATTGGCGAGAAAGAAAAAGACACATCCCTATATTCAAAAGCAGAAAACTACTATCAAAAATCGTTAAATATTGCTAAAAAGATAGATTATGGTAAAGTTGTTTTGTTCAGCAAAACAGGTATTGCTCAATTAGCAACTGTTAGAAATCAACATGAAAAAGCAATTTCCATTTATAAATCTGTAATAATTGATGCAGAGAAAACAAATGATGCTCAAACTTTAAGAGTTTGTTATCTTAATTTAGGTATCAATTACTTAAAATTGAAGCAAATAAATATTGCTGAAAGTTATTTATTAAAAGCACTTCCCTTAATAGAAAATGCGAATAATCCAGCAGATAAAGCTAAAATATATAAGAATTTATCTTCAGTTTATGCTGAAAAAAAACAATTTCCTAAAGCTTATACTTATTTTCAAAAACAATACGATTTAGAGAATGAACTTTCTAAAAATTCATTACAAACTAAAATATCTGATTTTGAAGTAAAATATGAAACCGCAAAAAAAGAAAAAGAAATAGCCCAGCAAAAAGAGGAACTTTTAGAAAAAGAATTAGCCATTAAAAACAGAAATTTATACACACTTCTCTTAGCATCAGCTTTACTAATTTTAGGAATTATCTTTTTTGGGATTTATAAAAAGAACCAATTTAAAAGAAAACAATTACAGAAAGAAATCGATTTGAAAGATGCTTTAGCAACGATAAAAACACAAAACAGATTGCAAGAACAACGTTTAAGAATTTCTAGAGATTTGCATGATAATATAGGTTCTCAACTTACCTTTATCATATCATCAATAGATAATTTAAAATTTGTTTCTAAAGGCGAAAATGATAAATTAAAAGATAAATTAAGCAATATTAGTTCTTTTACTTCTGGCACTATTCACGAATTAAGAGACACCATTTGGGCTATGAATAAAAGTAAAATTTCTGTTGAAGATCTGCACTCAAGAATTTTATCATTTATAGAAAAAGCAAAAATTGCAGTACCAGAATTGGAGTTTGAGATTTTATATACCATTAATAAAAATACCAGTTTTTCTTCTTTAATTGGTATGAATTTATTTCGAGTAATTCAAGAAGCTATTAATAACGCTATTAAATATGCAGAAGCCAGTAAACTTGAAATTCATCTAAAAAAAGAGCAGCAAAATTTCGTGATTTCTATTATTGATAATGGCAAAGGATTCAATATTAATACAGTCGATTTAGGAAATGGTTTAAGTAATATGGAAAAAAGAATGAGTGATATTGATGGTAAAGTGAGCATCAACTCAAAAGAAAAAATAGGTACAGAAATTAAGCTAGAAATTGCGTTAGAAAATACGTCAAATGACGTATAAAAATTTTTAGAAATAATTGTTATTTTTATACATCAAGATGTTAGCTATGAACTTAAAAATTTGCATTGCAGAAGACAATTATTTCTTAACCAAAGCCATCAAAGAAAAACTATCTTTTTTTGAGGATATTTCCGTAAAATTTCATGCAAATAATGGTGCAGAATTAATTGGCAAATTAGAGGAAAACCATAACATAGATGTTATTTTAATGGATATTCAAATGCCAGTAATGGATGGCATAAAAGCCACAGAATTGGTAAAGAACAAATATCCGCAGATAAAAGTAATTATGCTAACTGTTGTAGATGATGATGAGTGTATTTTTAATGCGATAAAAGCTGGTGCAAATGGCTATTTATTGAAAGAAATTGATGCTGAAAACTTACATAAAAGCATTTTAGAAGTAACAGAAGGTGGTGCACCAATGACACCAAGTATAGCTCTTAAAACCTTAAATTTATTAAGAAATCCTGATGTATCAACTTCTAAATCAAAAGATGAAGAGGAAATTAAATTAACCAAAAGAGAAACCGAAATTCTAATACAATTAAGTAAAGGTCTTAATTACAATAGTATTTCAGATAATTTAATTATTTCGCCATCAACTGTAAGAAAACACATCGAAAACATCTACAAAAAACTACAAGTACACAGTAAAATGGAAGCTGTTATGAAAGCTCAAAATAGGAATCTTATTTAAAATAAAATTCCTATTTTTTTATATGTTGGTCTACATTTTGCCAAGGACCACCATTAATAACATCTACTCCATTTTGTTTTAAAAATTGCGCAGCTTGTCCACTTCTACCTCCACTTCTACAAACAGCAATCACTGGCTTTTCCCAGGCTTTTATTTGCTCAATTTCTAAAGGAATTAAATTTAAAACAATATGTTTTGCGTTTTCAATATGCCCTTCATTCCACTCTTCTTGCGTTCTTACATCTAAAATAATAGCGTCGTTTTCTAAATATTCTTTAATATCTAAACTCATATCTTTTTTTTTAAACATGTCAAATAAACCCATGTTGTTTTAATTTAATTTAGATGCAAATTTAAACCATTTTCAATAAGTTTAGTGTAACTTTTGTTACTTTTTAATGCTTGCAAAGTATTTAAAAGTTTATTTTTGATAGCAAAATTGTTTTCTAAAGCCAATTCATACAACTCTAAGAGCAACAACCAATCCTCTGAATATTCTTTTTTAAGTTGATGAAATATCGCTTCTATTTTATCTTCAGTAGCTGAATTTGTTTCACGCATTTCGCGAACTTCATCATACAAAACATATAATTTTTTAGCAGTTTCTGAATAGGTTATTTTATGCGTTTTAGTTTCAGAAACTTTACTGGTATCTAAAAAGGAAGCAACATCTGCAGCTCCTGCATACGCAGAAACAACTTCTTTACCAACAGCCATATCATATAAACCCCAATCTGGTTGAAATAAAACTTCGTCTTTATAAGTTACTGTACATTCATCAAACGTAATCATTAAAATTTTACCTCGTAAATCTCTAGTTCCAGTAATTGCTTTTCCTTTTAAAATGATGCCACTCTCAAACTCTAAAGTCATAAATTCGCCTTCGTAAATTCCATAAGCTTTTAAATCTCTTGGACTCATGTCTTCAATAGGTAAATTAATTCCTTTTAGCTTACCTATTGGACTTCCAAACCCATTTTTATGGGTTGAAATTCCATGACCAATTAATTCTTTATCTCTGTTTGCCAAAGCAGTTTCTCCAACTGTTTGAAAATAGGCAACTTTGTTATTCTTAAACGGAATTACTTTGTCGAAATTTCCAGAAATCTGAATTCCTGTCGTTAATTCGATAGTTCCTAAACCTTTAGAATCTATTAACTTTTTAATGCCATTTAAACCTCCTTTTCGCAAAGCCATTGTATTTGCAAATTCGTCTAAAACCAAACTTAAATATGCAAAATCTGGCGTTACAAATAATTGAGGTTGTGGTTTTGTAATATCAAAATTAATAGTGGCAGCATCAATTGAATATGGCTTTTTTTCCACTTCATCTTGCATACACCAAGCACTTTCTCCAATAGATGAAAGCAAACCTGCTCCATAAATTTTTGGGTTTTCTAAAGTACCAATCAAACCATATTCTACAGTCCACCAATGTAAATTTCTAATCATTGCCATTTCCGACAATTCCCCAATATTATTTTGCAACCATTCTACTTGCTCTTGGGCTTCGATTATTTCTTTTTCACTAGAATTTGGATTTTCTTTTAAAATAGATAAAAGCCTAATAGCTTCATACATTTCATAATCTTTGGCAGATGAAATTGCTTTGCTGCCAATTTCTCCAAAGCGTCTTAAATATTCAGAATATTCTGGGTTTGCAATAATGGGTGCATGTCCAGCAGCTTCATGAATAATATCTGGTGCAGGTGTATATTCTATGTGATTTATAGTTCGCATATCTGATGCAATTACCAACACATTATACGCTTGGAATTCCATAAAAGCATTTGGTGGAATAAAACCATCTACAGAAACTGCAGCCCAACCAATTTCTTTTAAAATTCGGTTCATGCCTTCCATTTTTGGAATATTTTCAGTAGAAATTCCTGTTTTTTCCAAACCAGGAATGTAAGATTTATGCGCAACTTTGCTTAAATAATCTACATTCATTCGCATCACATATCTCCAAACTGCTTGGTTTTGAGATGTATATTCTTCATAAGGTTGTTTTACAACAAACTTGTGCAAATGTTTGGGTAACTTTTTGGTTACTTCGTTCAATTCAAAATGCAATTCCATTATATATTTGATAAAATTTACTCTGTAAAATTACGAATTTTGTAAATGAAGAATACTTTTTTCTTGTTAAAAATTGATTCCATAATCGATTACACTGAAAAATATAACCCAATATTTTGCAATTTTTGTTTATTTTTATAGTGATAAATAAAAAAGTTGAGAAGAAATAAAACATACAATGGTTTAGGTGGCTTATCTAGCCATGCCTCAAGTATGATTTCTAGCTTAAAATCAAACTTTAGAAAACGAGATTTGTCTCTTTTAAAAGGAAGTAAAACTAAAACTTCTTTTGGTAAAATAGATTCAAATAAAAAAGCAACTCCACATCAACTTAAAATTATTAAAGAAAGTCTGCAAAAAGAAAATATTAAAAAGTTAAAGAGAAATACTATTCTTTTCATTTTTGCCATGATTATTTTAATTTATTGTATTGGTTTTTTAAAGTTTTAAATACTCAACACTTTCATTTTTAACGCAAATCAGTTAGTTTTTGTAACATTTATTGAATTTCAACTACTTATATATAAAGATTTACGTTATGAGTTCAATAGCTGCAATGATTACCACTTTAAAAAACAACAAAAGAAAGCGGGTTTCTACTTTTAAAAAAATGAAAGATTTTAAAGAAGGTAAAAACATTCAAGTTTCTTTTGATAAAAGTGCAACTCCACATCAACTTAAAAACATACGAGAAAAACTTCAAAAAGAAAATAAACAGATTCTGAAAAGAAATATTATCGTTCTTATTTTTATAATGATTCTTCTTATTTATATGATTGGTTTTGTGAAATTTTAAACAAAAAAACTGTCTTTTCAGACAGTTTTTAAAACTAATTCAAAAAATAAATTCTATTAAAGAGCTTCCTTAATCACTTTTATAGCATCTATAGCTTTAGATCTTTCTGCAATTTGTAGTGCAGTCATTCTACCACCTTTATCAGATTTTGTTTTTATTTTTGCACCATTATCTATTAATAATTTTGCAATTTTTGCTTTATTATGTCTAGCAGCAAACATTAAAGGTGTTAAACCGTTAGATTTTTTATTTACGTCTTCTCCAGATTTAATAAGTGCTTTTACTGCTTCATAATCTCCCATTTGTATTAATTTACAAAAAGAACTTACCTCATAGGTTTTTACGATTTCAACTTTTACGGTTTTTGTTTCGGAATTGCTATCTGTAGCATTTATTGTTGAAAATGTAAATAAACAGATTAGCATTGGTAGGATTAATTTTTTCATGGTTGATGTTTTTAAATTATAATTATTTGATTACTATACTAAAAAGACCGTTAAAAAAGATTTTTGTTTCAACAAAAATGGCATTTAACAGGTTTTTAACTTTTCTCTTTATTTAAAAATACCATGAATTATAATACTAATTCATAAAGAAATCTCACCTATTATAATTTTTAAAAACATTAGGTTACGCTATCGGTTTCGTTGAATTTTGAAACATTCTTCATAATATTTCTTATTTTTACAGTATAAAACAGAAAAATGAACAAGAAAATTATCTTAATGATTTTAGATGGTTGGGGAATTACACAAGACCCAAAAGTATCTGCCATTTACAACGCAAAAACACCTTACATAAACTCTTTATACAACAAATATCCAAACGCATCTTTAAGAACAGATGGAGAATATGTTGGTTTGCCTGAAGGACAAATGGGTAATTCTGAAGTTGGCCATATGAATTTAGGTGCTGGTAGAATTGTGTATCAAAACTTAGCGAGAATTAATAAAGCAGTTCGTGAAAAAACGTTAGGGCAAGAAAAAGTTTTGTTAGATACTTTTAATTACGCCAAAGAAAATAATAAAAAAGTACATTTATTAGGGTTAGTTTCAGATGGTGGTATTCACTCACACATCAACCATTTAAAAGGTCTTTTAGATGTTGCAAAAGAAAATAATGTGCAAAATGTTTTTGTTCATGCTTTTTCTGATGGTCGAGATTGTGATCCAAAATCTGGTGCTTTTTTCATGAATGATCTTCAAGAATATATGAAGAAAACAACTGGAGAACTTGCCTCTGTTACTGGTCGTTATTTTGCGATGGACAGAGATAATAGATGGGAAAGAGTAAAAAAAGCTTACAATGGTATCGTTAAAGGAATGGGAACAAGAACCAACGATATTGTTGCTACTATTCAAGAAAATTATGAAGCTGGAATTACTGACGAGTTTTTAGAACCAATTATCGCTACCAATGCAGATGGTTCTGCAAAAGCTAAAATTGAATCTGGTGATGTCGTTTTATTTTTTAATTATAGAACAGATAGAGGAAGAGAACTAACAAGTGCTTTATCTCAAGTTGATTTTCCTGAATATGGAATGGAAAAATTAAACTTATATTTTACAACCATCACTTTGTACGACCATAGTTTTGCTGGAATTAATGTAATTTATAATAATGATAATATCAAAAACACTTTAGGTGAAGTTTTATCGAATGCTGGCAAAAAACAAATAAGAATTGCTGAAACAGAAAAATATCCTCACGTAACTTTTTTCTTTTCTGGTGGACAAGAGGCTCCTTTTGAAGGCGAATCTCGAATTTTAAAAAACTCACCAAAAGTAGCAACCTACGATTTACAACCAGAAATGTCTGCATACGAATTAACAGATGCTTTGTGCGAAGATTTAGAAAAAGGTGAAGCAGATTTTGTGTGTTTAAATTTTGCAAATGGAGATATGGTTGGCCATACAGGAATTATGGAAGCTGCCATAAAAGCTTGCGAAACTGTAGATATTTGTGCACAAAAAGTAATTGAAACTGGTTTAGCAAATGGCTATACAACGTTATTAATTGCAGATCATGGAAACTGCGAAACGATGATGAATCCTGATGGTTCTCCTCATACTTCACATACCACAAATCCTGTTCCTTTTATTTTAATTGATGATGAAATAAAATCAATTAAAAGTGGTATTTTAGGTGATATTGCTCCAACAATTTTAGAACTTATGGGAGTGCAACAACCTATAGAAATGACTCAAAAATCTTTATTATAATTATGAAATACACTTTAATATTATTCTCAATAATTATTTTTATGGCTTGTAATACAAGCAAATCTTCAGTCGATAGCAAAAAAGTAGCTGTTGATGAAGTTGAGGAAATTGCAAGAGAAAAAGCTGCAGAAGTTACTGCAGAAAAAAATGACAGAGGTTATTTAATTGGTATTGCCAACAGAGAATCATTTACAGACGATGCTTACAAATCTTGGTTTGATAGTAGATATGAAGAATATGAAACTGACAAAGAAGTTATAGAGCAATTAAAAGGCGAAATAAACAACTTTACAATTAAAGGTTTTATGGGCACTTGGTGTGGAGATAGTAAAAGAGAAACACCTCGTTTTTATAAAATTCTAGATGAAACTGGTTTTAACCAAGATTATTTTGAATTAATTACTGTAGGCAGAAATAAAAAAACTCCAGATAATTTACAAGAAGGTTATGATATTTTAAGAGTACCAACTTTTATTTTCTTTAAAAATGGTAAAGAAGTAGGACGTTATGTAGAGTATCCAAGAGAAACTATCGAGAAAGATATTTTAAAAATTGTGTACGGAAAACCTTACAAACATTCTTACGATAAGAGTGAAGATTAAATATTTTAGACATTAATTTTTCGAAGAACACCAAACATTAAGGTATACACTTAAAAGTTTGGTGTTTTTTTTGATAAGTTTCATAAATAGATATAAAACTAAAGTTTGTATAATTTATGTAATTCGTATCTGCTTTTTTAACATCCTTTGTATTCCTCAAACATATAATTCCTAATAAATATAGTAACTTTGTAGCTCAATTTTTTTAAAATGATTAAAATTAAAACAAAAGAAGAAATAGAAATTATGCGTGAAAGTGCATTAATCGTTTCTAAAACATTGGGAATGCTTGCTAAAGAAGTAAAACCTGGTGTAACTACTTTATATTTAGATAAACTTGCTGAAGATTTTATTAGAGAACAAGGAGCAATTCCTGGCTTTTTAGGCTTATACGATTTTCCAAACACACTTTGCATGAGTCCAAACTCGCAAGTTGTACATGGTTTCCCTACAAACGAACCTTTAAAAGAAGGCGATATTATTTCTATTGATTGTGGTGCCTTAAAAAATGGTTTTTATGGAGATCATGCCTATACTTTTGCTGTTGGCGAAATTGATGCTGAAACTAAAAAATTATTAGAGGTTACCAAAGAAAGTTTATATGTTGGAATTCGCGAATTTAAAGCTGGCAATAGAGTTGGTGATGTTGGTTTTGCCATTCAGAATTTTACAGAAAAACATGGTTATGGAGTTGTAAGAGAATTGGTTGGACATGGTTTAGGACGCGAAATGCACGAAGATCCAGAAATGCCAAATTATGGAAGAAGAGGAAGAGGAAAAAAGTTTGTGGAAGGAATGGTTGTTGCCATAGAACCTATGACAAATATGGGAACTGAAAAAATAAGACAACATTCAGATGGTTGGACAATTACAACTTTAGACAATAAACCTTCTGCGCATTTTGAGCATGATGTTGCTATCGTAAACGGAAAACCAGAATTACTTTCTACTTTTAAATATGTAAATGAGGCTTTAGGTATTGTTACTAATGAAGAGGATGAATTTAGACAGTAATATTTTTTAACACAGAGATTCACAGAGTTTATTTTGTTTGCTTTAAATAGAGATTCACAGAGAATTTAGTTATTACTCGAAATAAGTTAATTATTACAAATTATGGGAGATAATGAAATTACTGAAAAAATTATAGGAGCTGCAATTGAAGTTCATCGAACATTAGGACCTGGTTTGTTGGAATCTGCATATCAAGAATGTTTAATTTATGAATTGAAATCACTTGGATTAAAAGTTAAAAAAGAACTGATTCTTCCAATTATTTATAAAGATTTAATTTTAGAGCATGGATATAGAATTGATTTGCTTGTTGAAAATAAAATAGTTTTGGAATTAAAAACAGTCGATAAATTTACAGAAGTTCATTCAGCACAAATCTTAACTTATATGAAATTAGGTAATTATCCTTTAGGTTTACTCATTAATTTTAAAACAAAACTGTTAAAAAACGGAATTAAGAGATTTATAAATACCTATTAGACTCAATCTATTTTTATCATAGAAAATATTTTAAAATTATTAAAAATTTCTCTGTGAAACTCTGCTAAAAAACTCTGTGAATCTCTGTGTAACAATTATGAAATTATTTAAATCCATCCTTAATACCATTCCAAGGCCTTTATTAATTAAAGCAAGCTATTTGGTGCGTCCAATAATTGCTTTATCTTTAAAAGGGAATAAATTTACAGATCCTATTGATGGAAAATCTTTTCGTAAATTTTTACCTTATGGTTATGGAAAACAACGTGAAAACGCACTTTCTCCATCAACATTATCATTAGAAAGACACAGATTAATGTGGTTATTTTTAAAGGATGAAACTGATTTTTTTACATCCAAAGAAAAACTAAAAGTATTACACATTGCACCTGAACAATGTTTTTTAGACATTTTTAGAAATCAGAAAAATTTAGAGTACACAACATCCGATTTAGAAAGTCCGATTGCAGATGTTAAAGCAGATATTTGCAATTTACCTTTTGAAGATAATTCTTACGATGTTATTTTTTGTAATCATGTTTTAGAACATATTTCAGATGATACAAAAGCCATGCAAGAGCTTTTTAGAGTGATGAAAAAAGGCGGATTTGGTATTTTTCAGATTCCACAAGATATTTCAAGAAAAACAACTTTTGAAGACGATTCTATAACAGACAAAAAAGAACGCGCAAAAATTTTCGGACAATATGATCATGTAAGAGTTTATGGTCTCGATTATTTTGATAAGTTACGTTCTGTAGGTTTTAAAGTAGATGAAATTGAGTATACCAAAAAAATATCCGAAGAAAAATTAAAACGTTTTTGTTTGATGAAAGGAGAAATTTTACCTGTTTGTTACAAACTTTAAATTGTTTTCTTTTAAACTTTTATCACCTTAAAAACATTACTTATAAGTAGTATATTCTTCTAAATCTCCATTTTTATTCAGATAGATAAGAATCACTTTTAATTCGTTGTTATTTTTTAAAAACTCTTTGGTTTTTTCTAAACCCATTGCCATAAATGCAGTTGCGTACGCATCTACATCTGCACAATCTACAGCACCAATAACAGAAACACTTAACAAATTACTCTCTGTTGCAAAACCTGTTTTTGGATTGATGGTATGTACATATTTTTTCCCATCTTCAGAAATTCTAAATTTCCTATAATTACCAGAAGTTGCCATAGATTTATCAGAAAGATTAATCACTTTAAAACCATTTTCTACATCTACAGGATTTACTAGTTTAATAATCCAAGGTTCGTCATTTTTCTTGGTTCCTTTCGCTCTAATTTCTCCACCAATTTCTATCAAATAATTAGCTATATTTTTATCATTAAAAAAACGAGCAACAACATCGATTCCAAAACCTTTGGCAATCGAATTAAAATCTAAATAAACCTCAGGATATTCTTTTACAATTTTATTATCGATGAGTTTTATTTTATCCAAACCAACAAATTGCATTTGTTCTAATATTTGAATATCTGTCAGATTAATTTTCTCGTCTTTTGGACCAAAACCATACGCATTTACTAAATTACCAACTGTTGGATCGAAAAACCCATCAGTTTCTTTGTGTATTTTTTTTGATTTTTTAAACACTTCAGAGAATATTTCATCAACAGAAATATTGGTATTTCCTTGGTTTATTTGCGAAATATCTGAAGTTTCGATATACGTAGACACAGAATTATTAACCAGTAAGAAAAGACTGTCTAAGCTTTTTTTGTAATTTTCATCAGCATTTAAATATGTTATTTTATAAGAGGTGCCAAAAACAAAGCCTTTTAAAACAAAATCTTTCTTAATAGTTGATTGCTTACAAGCTATAAAGCTCAATAAAAATGAATAAAAGAGGATAGTTTTTATGAATTTCATAATTATGATAGTTTTTTACAAAAATAGCATATAAAGTTTTCATAAAATCCTATTTATTCTGCTTATTCTATGTCTATTTTGTTAAATTTGTAGTTCGAATTTAATTATAAAAAAAATGAAAAAAGCATCGATATTATTATTGTTTTCTTTAATTATTGTAACTTCTTGTGTTTCTAAAAAGAAATATGCAGAATTAGAAGCTAATAACTCTCAAACTAAAGAAGAATTATTAGCGGTAGAAACTACTTTGCAAAAATATTTAATTGAAAAAGAGAAGCAAGAAGCTAAATTAAATACTCTAGGAGAACAAATTAATTCTTTAAAAGAAGATAAAAAAACAGCGTTAAAGCAAGTTGAAAACTTAACAGTTTTAACTCAATCTTCTTCTGATAACATTAAAACTGTAATTACTCAGTTAAGTGAAAAAGACAAGTATATTAATGGAATTAGAAAAGCAATGACGCAGAAAGATTCTATTAATCTTGCTATAAAATATCACTTAACTAAAAACTTAACAGATGGTATTCAAGATGAAGATATTACTGTAAATGTGGAAAAAACAGTTGTTTTTATCTCTATTTCTGATAAATTATTATTTAAAAGCGGTAGTTATAGCGTAACTGATAAAGCGTATACTGTTTTAGAGAAGATTGCAAAGGTAATTAACGATCAACCTAAAATGGATGTGATGATTGAAGGTCATACAGATTCTACTCCTATTAAGAGAAATTTAATTCAGGATAACTGGGATTTATCTGCTTTAAGAGCAACTTCTATTACAAGAATTTTACAATATAAATTTGGGGTAACTCCAGAAAGATTAATTGCAGCTGGTAGAAGTCAATATGTGCCATTAGCACCAAATGATTCTGCAGCAAACAAATCTATAAACAGAAGAACAAAAATTATCATCATGCCTAAATTAAATCAGTTTTTTGATTTATTAGAGCAAGATGCTAACTAGTTTTTAGTTTCAATATTATTAAAAAAGACTTTCCATAGGAAAGTCTTTTTTTTTGGTCTTATTTTAAATTTATGGTTGGTTCTTTTAATAAAAAAATAATTTAGATAATTAACTTTTCAAGATCTCCAAAAATAAATTTCTATCAATTTCTTTAGCTCCTAAACTTGCCAAATGTTCGTTATATATTTGGCAATCTATCAATTTGTAATCTTTGTTTTTTGAGAGATGAATAAACGCCAATTTTGATGCGTTAGAGACTTTACTAAACATACTTTCTCCACAGAAAATATTGTTAATTTCCAGTCCATATAAACCACCAACTAATACATTATCTAGCCAAACTTCTATAGATTTTGCAACTCCAATTTTATAAAGGTTGATGTATGCTTGTTCCATTTCATCTGTAATCCAAGTGCCAAAACCATCTTTCCTGTAGGTATTTTTACAATTATAGATTACCTCTTCAAAAGCAGTATTTTCTGTAATTTTAAATTCTTTTTTATTGATGATTTTTCGCATCGATTTTGAAACTTTTAAATCCTCTGGAAATAACACCATTCTTTCATATGGACAATACCAAACAATTGGATCATCTTCAGAAAACCAAGGAAAAATGCCGTTTTTATAAGCATGAATTAATCTTTCTGACGATAAATCTCCACCCAAAGCCAAAATACCATCTTTAGTTGTAAATTTATAAGCAGGGAATTCTATTTTTTCTGAGAGCCAAATCACTTTTTAGTAAAATTTTTATGCGAATGTACCAATTTATTAAAAATGCGTTAAACTATCTTTTATTTAAAAAGATAAGAATATTGTTACTATTTTTGTAAATTAACAAAAACAAAAAGTTTCTTGGAAAAAAAGCGCAAAAAAAGAAAGAAAAATACTGCATTCATAGGTAAAAGACTCCATAATTATTATGGCAGAACTGGCTTTTATTTATTTGTGTGGGAAAGCGTAAAAAAAGCATTTTTACCAATAGTATTAGTTGTTATTGGTGTGTTTCTTTTTAACAAATATGTCTATGATATTAATGAAGGATTAGAAACAATTACAGAAACATTTTCTAAAACAGGTATCTTAATTACATTTTTTATTTCAGAAACATTATTAGGATTAATTCCGCCAGAAATTTTTATTGCTTGGTCTGGAAAAACAGAAAGTCCTATAATTAACTTATCCATTTTAGCTACTTTATCTTATTTAGGTGGTTTAGTTTCTTATTTTATTGGAAAAACGGCTTTAAAAATAAAATCGCTTAAAGAATATTTAGAAGTAAAAATGGCAGCAAATTTAAAAAACACTCGAAAATGGGGAGGTTTTTTAATTTTAGTTGGTGCTTTATTACCTCTTCCTTTTTCAATTGCTTGTTTAGCTGCAGGAATGATAAAATATCCTTTTAGAAACGTAGTGTTTTTTGGACTTTTTCGTTTTGCAAGATTCGCTGCTTATGCTTGGGCAATTTTTCAAGTAGTAGATTAACTTTATATAAGTTATCAACTTTAATAGTATCACTAATAAACGTATATTTATAGTATGGGATTAAGTAATAATGATATTTTCAAAAAATTAAGAGTCGCTCACAAATTACGTGATACAGATATTATAGAAATTTGTGCTTTGGTAGATTTTAAAGTTTCTAAA
The DNA here is from genome assembly GCF_001761365.1 of Polaribacter vadi. Classification (NCBI taxonomy): domain Bacteria; kingdom Pseudomonadati; phylum Bacteroidota; class Flavobacteriia; order Flavobacteriales; family Flavobacteriaceae; genus Polaribacter; species Polaribacter vadi. Next base: position 2,010,338 of record NZ_CP017477.1, read on the forward strand.
GCTGAACTAGGTGCCATTTTTAGAGCTGAAGAACATCCTAAATATATAGAATGTGGAGACCAATTTTTACGTAACTTTTTGAATGGTTTGGTTGTTCATTTACGTGGACCAATGCCAAAGAAAAAAGAAGAAAAGAAATAAAATTCTTTTTTTTTGACGAATAGACTTCGCTTCGCTTTTGGATGCAAGAATCAATACTAAATAAAAAGAAGCAGAAAATAAAATTCATAAAAAAAAGAGTGCAAATTTTAAAATTTGCACTCTTTTTTTATCTTGTTTCTAAAATCTAAAATTTAGAAAGGTAAATCATCTGGTTCATCATCAGATACGTTAGATGCTGGCTCAAACTGATCTACAGGTGGCAGGTTTTGTGCTGAAGCCCCTCCAGAAATACCTTCAATTCTCCAACCCTGAATAGAGTTAAAATATTTAGCTTCTCCTTGTGGGTTAATCCATTCTCTACCTCTTAAATTAATCGAAACTTTTACATCTTGACCAACTTTATAATTATTTAATAAATCTGTCTTATCCTGTACAAATTCAATCATAATCATCTGTGGATATTGATCGTCTGTAGTTACAACCAATTCTCTTTTTCTAAATCCGTTTGCACCAAACGTTTGTACTTCTCCAATTAATTTTACTTTACCAATAACTTCCATAATATTTATTTTAATAAAAGCACTTTCCAAGCACTTTCTACATCGTTCTTACTTAAAAAATCTTGGGCAAATGTATGTTTTTTTGTAGTTTCTAACCCAATAAATTGCGGATGTTCTTTCGCAAAGTTATTAACAGTTTCATCAGAAGGCAATTGTTCTACGTTTCCTAACATACCCAAATTATTACCTGTAAGTATTGTACTATTTCTAATTTCAGTAGGAATTTGATCAACTCCCATTCCTAAAGTTGAGATTGGTTTATCAATTTCAAAAAAACCATCTCTAGCTCTTGTATAATAACTACCTCCTGCTCTAGCAACCAAATCTATTTTATGTTGATCTATAGCTCCATTGTCATCCAAAACAGCCTCAGAAACATGCATTTTAACCACTTCACAAATAATTAAATTCCCTGCTCCACCTTCATCACCTGTAAAAATAACATCTTTTACTTTACACTCAAATTGCACAGGAGATTCTGCTACTCTAAAAGGTTTTATTTTGTCGGATTTTAACATCGTAAAACCTGCTTTTTCAAACTCATTTACCCCTTTTGCATATTCTGTAGAACTTAAAGACATTTGCTGAACAATATCATAATTTACCACATTTATAACTACTTCTTTTGTTGCCAAAGCATTTTCTAACGTGTGTTTTATAGTATTATCTCTTACTCTTCTTGCTGGTGAAAATATTAATGTTGGCGGATTTGAACCAAACACATTAAAAAACGAAAATGGAGATAAATTCGGGTTTCCATCTTCATCTATCGTACTTGCAAACGCAATGGGTCTTGGAGCAATTGCGCCTAATAAATAACCATGTAATTTTCCTGTTGATATTTCTTTTGGATCTATAGAAAGCATAAATAAGTTGTTTATATATCTATTTAATTGCAGCAAATAACTAAAAATAGTTAAATAATTAAAAACCTTTCGACTGCGCTCAAGGAGACATTGAAATAAAAATTTTATACTTGTAAAGATACTATCAAAACTTGAAATGAGTTATATACAAGAAATCTTTATATTTGTTTTTAATGAAAATTTTCTCAAACACCTTATTATTCAAACGAATTACAATTCTTGTTTCTTTTGTAATTGTTACTTTAATTCTTTGGAATACCTATACATTTTTTCAGAAATTTAAACAAGCTGAAAGAGCAAAAATGGAAATTCATGGAGAAGCCATTAAAGAATTAAGGACCGATAATTTAGCAGATTTAGATAAAAATATCTCTGGACTTCCTTTAAATATTATCAGCAGAACAAAAGATATTCCGTTTATTTTGGTGGATGCTGATGGAGCAATAAAAGGCTCAAACAACTTAGATCCTAAAAAAGAAAACGACTCTACATATTTGGCTAATCAGTTAGCCATTATGAAGAAACAAAACAAACCTATTGAAGTAGATTATTTAGGCAAAACAGATTATATTTATTACAGAGATTCAGCTTTATTAGACAAACTCACCTATTATCCTTTAGCTTTATTGTTGATTTTAGTTTTATTCTTAGCTGTAATTTATTTGTTCTATAGTTCTAACAAAGCTGCAGAAACTAATAAATTGTGGACAGGAATGGCTAAGGAAACTGCACATCAAATTGGCACACCTTTATCTTCTCTATTAGGTTGGATTGCCATTTTAAAAATGGAAAAAGTTGATGAAACTTATATTCATGAAATCGAAAAAGATGTTCACAGATTAAACACAATTGCCAATCGTTTTTCTAAAATTGGTTCAAAACCAGAACTCAAAAAAGAAAATATTGTAGACATTACAAAACAAGCTTTCGATTATTTAGAATCTCGAAGTTCTAAACAAATAACGTTTTCATTTTCGTCTACAGACAAAGAAATTTACACAAATTTAAATACCGAATTATTTGGTTGGGTGATTGAAAACCTCATCAAAAATGGTATTGATGCTATGTTAGGAAAAGGAAATTTAAACCTACAGATTGAAAGCGAACAAAAGAAAGTAAAAATCACGCTTTCTGACACTGGAAAAGGAATGCCTAAAAAATTATTCAAGCAGATTTTTAAACCTGGTTTTACCACTAAAAAACGTGGTTGGGGCTTGGGTTTATCACTTTCTAAACGTATTGTAGAAGATTATCATAATGGAAAAATTTTCGTTAAAAAGTCAGAAATTGATAAAGGAACTACATTTCAGATTTTGTTGAATAAGGTTTAGTTTTTGGAGCTATTTCCTGCTTTCACTACTCGCTTTTTTTGCTTAAAAAAAGCAAAAAAGAGCTCAAACAGGTCGTTCAATCAGGGCTAGAATTATTTGTAAACTATTGGAATAATTAAAAAATTAGTAAATATTTAGCTAAAAATCTGAACTTTTATTCTCACTGTAATGAGATTTCTCCTAAAGTTTATCTTGAGCGAAGACGAAAGGTCGAAATGACAAAACTGGTTGGAAAACAAAAAAACTATTCAAACTCTTTAGAAATCTGTTCAGCCAAAGCAACAAATTCTTCGCTGCTTAAATTTACTTTGTGTGTAAACTGCATATCACTCATAACATTTGTTGGCACTAAATGAACATGCACATGAGGCACTTCTAAACCAATTACACTCATTCCTATTCTTTTACAAGGCACAGCTTTTTCTAATGCTTTTGCAACTCTGTAAGAAAAATCCATTAAGTTGCTATAAGCTTCTTTTGATAAATCGAAAATTTTGTTTTCTTCTTTTTTTGGCACAACCAAAGTATGTCCTTTTGCATTTGGGTTAATGTCTAGAAACGCAATAAAATCTTCATTTTCTGCAACTTTGTAACTTGGTATTTCTCCTGTAATTATTTTTGTAAATATGCTCATTTTATGGTTTGTTGTTCGTTGTTAAATATAAAAAAGAATTCGGGTTTTAGCAAAGCCAAAACCCGAATTATAATAGTTTTTTTTTAAGTTATTACTTCCTTATAAGTTAATTCAAAAAGTTTGCAAACAAGTGTAGCCCTGATTGAAGCATTTGTTTGAGCTCTTTTTTGCCTTTTTCAGGCAAAAAAAGCGAGTGCTGAAAGCAGGAAATAGCTTCAAATAAAATTATCTAGAAATCTCTATTATCTCGAATTTCATAATTCCATTTGGAACTTGAATTTCTGCAATATCACCAACTTTCTTACCTAATAAACCTTTACCAATTGGCGAGTTTACAGATAATTTTCCGTTTCTAACATCGGTCTCAGAATCTGCCACCAATCTGTAGCTAAACTCCATTCCGTTTGTAGTATTTTTAATTTTCACGTTAGAATGTATTAATATTTTAGAGGTATCTAACTGACTTTCATCTAAAATACGCGCATTTGAAACTACATTTTTTAGTTTGGCGATTTTAAATTCTAAATGAGATTGCTCCTCTTTTGCTGCATGATATTCTGCGTTTTCACTCAAATCGCCTTTATCTCTTGCATCTGCAATTTCTTGAGTTACTCTTGGACGCTCAACTTGCTCCAATTGCAACAATTCGTCTTTTAATTTCTTTAATCCTTCTTCTGAATAATAAGATACGTCACTCATAGTTTTTTAATTTAAAAAATCCCATTGCCTTCACAGGAATGAGATTTGATTACAAATGTACAAAATATTTGTAACTTGCAATCGTTTTTGTAAAAACACACATTTAATATGTATAAAAAAATAATACTTTTAGTTTGTATAACCCTGTTTGTAAATTGCTCTGACACAACCAATTTAACAAACTGTATAAGATCTATTAATTTAAGTACAGTAACAGATTTAAACAACCCTAGTATGATAAATGCGCAAACTCCTGGAGGTTTTGCAGAACTTCCTGGAGGTGTAAAAGGCATTTTATTATTTAATAAAAATGGTACTGATTTTGTAGCTTTCGATAAATTATGCCCAAAAAACGAGTGTACTACTCCAATGGTTCTTGAAGGCAGAGTTTTAACATGTTCTTGCCATGAAAGTAAATATAGCGTAGATTTTGGTGGTGCTCCACAAACTGATGGTTTTGAGTGCCCAGCAATTGAATATAAAGTTACAAAAAACGGAAGTACAATTCGAATCAGTAATTTTTAATAGTTTCTTACTTTTTAGATGCTTATTTTTGCTGAAACACAACAATAACAAACGTGAAAAACTATTTTTCTTCAAATTTTAAATTAGGTATTTTAGGTGGTGGACAATTAGGTAGAATGCTGTTGGCAGAAACTCAAAAATTCGATATCCATACATCCATTTTAGAAAGTAATAAAAATGCGCCTTGTGCAGAAATTTGCAACACTTTTGTAGTTGGAGATTTGCTAGATTTTGAGGCTGTTTACAATTTTGGTAAAACTGTTGATGTACTAACCATAGAGATTGAAAACGTAAATTTAGATGCCCTTGACAAACTAGAGGATGAAGGTTTAACCATTTATCCAAAACCTAGAGATTTACGAATTATTCAAAGTAAAGCAAGGCAAAAAAACTTTTATGTTGATCATCAAATTCCAACAGCTGAGTTTTCTCATTACGCATATTTGCAAGAATTAATACATTCTTACGAAAATGATATTATCGATTTTCCTTTTGTTTGGAAAGCTGCACGATTTGGTTATGATGGAAATGGCGTTAAAATTGTTAGGAACATTACAGATTTACAAAGCCTACCAAAAGTAGAATGTATTACAGAAAAATTAATTCCGTTTAAAAACGAATTGGCTGTAATTGTGGCAAGAAATGCGGCTGGAGAAACAAAAACATATCCTGTTGTGGAAATGGAATTTCATCCTGAAGCAAACCAAGTAGAATATGTAATTTGTCCAGCAAGAATCGATTTTAAAGTGGCAGAAAAAGCTAGAGAAGTCGCTTTAAATGTGGTTAGTAAATTAGATTTTGTTGGTTTATTAGCGGTTGAAATGTTTCAAACTGCAGATGATAAAATTTTGGTAAACGAAGTTGCTCCAAGACCACATAATTCTGGCCACTATTCAATTGAAGCGAGTTATACCAATCAATTTGAGCAACATTTACGTGCTGTTTTAAACCTTCCTCTAGGAAATACAGCCAGCAAAGTTGCAGGAATTATGGTAAATCTTGTTGGTGAAGAAGGTTTTTCTGGTGATGTAATTTACGAAAACATCGAAGAAATTTTAAAGATTGATGGAGTTACACCTCATATTTATGGGAAAAAAGAAACACGTCCTTTTAGAAAAATGGGTCATGTAACGATTGTAAATGCTGATATTGATAAAGCCAGAGAAATTGCACAGAAAGTAAAAGAAACAATTAGGGTTATAAGTAAGTAAATATGATAGGAATAATAATGGGAAGCGATTCAGATCTTCCAATAATGCAAGAAGCAATTGATATTTTAGAGAGTTTTGATATCGCTATTGAAGTAGATATTGTGTCTGCTCACAGAACTCCAGAAAAATTAGTTGAGTATTCTAAAAATGCTCATTTACGTGGAATAAAAGTAATTATTGCTGGTGCTGGAGGTGCAGCTCATTTACCAGGAATGGTGGCAAGTATGAGTCCTTTGCCTGTAATTGGAGTTCCTGTAAAAAGCAGAAATTCTATTGATGGTTGGGATTCTGTTTTATCGATTTTACAAATGCCTGGAGGTGTTCCTGTTGCAACAGTAGCTTTAGATGGCGCAAAAAATGCAGGTATTTTAGCTGCACAAATTATCGGAACTTCAGATAAATGTGTGTTAGATAAAATTATTACCTACAAAGAAGGTTTAAAATTAAAGGTTGAACAAGCAGCGAAAAGAATTCAAAATTCTTAGTTTAAAATTTAAAGTTAATCAACTACTTATTCTTATTTTTATGCCATAAATTCACTACTATTTATTTGTGAAATTATGGCATATTTCATTTAATGAAAAATTTAAAATTATTGTTTAAGATTCAGAATTTAATCTTGAATTTTAAATATTAAACCTTGAACACAAAAACATGAATCCACTTTTACAAGATTTTAATACAGCTCCATTTTCTAAAATTAAAGCCGAACACTATAAACCAGCCATTAAAAAAGGTATCGAAATTGCCAAAGCAGAAATTGATGCCATTGTAAATAATACTGATGCTCCAACTTTTGAAAACACCACAGTTGCTTTAGATTTTTCTGGGGATAAATTAAGCAGAATTACCAGTATTTTTTTCAATTTAAATTCGGCAGAAACTAATGATGAAATTCAGAAAATTGCACAAGAAGTTTCTCCTTGGTTGAGTGAGTTTAGTAACGACATCACTTTAAATGAAGAGTTATTTAAAAGAGTAAAATCGGTTTTTGATGATAAAGAAAATTTAGATTTATCACCAGAACAAAAAATGTTGTTGGATAAACAATACAAAGGTTTTGCAAGAAATGGAGCCAATTTAAACAATGCTGATAAAACAAAGCTTCGTGAAATTGATGCTAAACTATCTAAATTATCTTTACAATTTGGTGAAAATGTGTTGGCAGAAACTAATGCTTTTGAAATGCATTTAACTGACGAAAAAGATGTTTCTGGCTTACCTGAAAGTGTAAAAGAAGCAGCTCATCAATTAGCTAAAGAGCAAGAAAAAGAAGGTTATATTTTTACGTTGCAATACCCAAGCTACATTCCGTTTTTAACGTATGCAGATAATAGAGAATTGCGAAAAGAAATGGCAATTGCTGCTGGTAAAAAAGCGTTTCAAGACAACAAATTCAATAACGAAAAAAACGTTTTAGAAATTGTAAATCTTCGTCAGCAAAGAGCAAATTTATTAGGGTATAAAACGCATGCTCATTTTGTTTTAGAAGAAAGAATGGCTGTTTCACCAGAAAAAGTAATCGCTTTTTCTAATAACTTATTGACAAAAGCAAAACCTGCTGCTAAAAAAGAATTCGAAAACTTAGAAAAATTCGCCAAAAATTTAGATGGAATTGATCAACTTCAAAAATGGGATGGTGCTTATTATTCAGAAAAGCTGAAGAAAGAATTATTCGATTTAGATCAAGAAATTTTAAAACCTTATTTTAAATTAGAAAATGTAATTGATGGTGTTTTTGAAATCGCAAATCGTTTATATGATTTAAATTTTGAAGAAGTTTTTAACATCGACAAATATCATCCTGAAGTAAAAACGTATAATGTTACTGATTCAAAGGGTAATTTTATTTCCGTTTTTTATGCTGATTATCATCCAAGGAAAGGAAAACGAAATGGTGCTTGGATGACGAGTTACAAATCTCAATATGTAAAAGATGGTGTAAATGAAAGACCTCATGTTTCTATTGTTTGTAATTTCACAAAACCAACAGCTACAAAACCTTCTTTATTAACTTTTAATGAAGTTACTACGTTGTTCCATGAATTTGGACACGCTTTGCATGGCATGTTAGCAAACACGACTTATAATAGTTTATCTGGAACGTCTGTTTCTTGGGATTTTGTTGAATTACCAAGTCAGATTTTTGAGAACTGGTGTTATGAAAAAGAAGCTTTAGAGTTGTTTGCAAAACATTATGAAACTGGCGAAATTATCCCAATGAAATATGTGGAGAAAATAAAAGAATCTGCAAGTTTTCATGAAGGAATGCAAACTTTACGTCAATTAAGTTTTGGGTTGTTAGATATGAAATGGCATTCTGAAAATCCATCAGCAATAAAAAGTATAAAAGAGTTTGAAAATGATGCTTTTGCTGATACAAAACTATATCCTGATGTTGCAGAAAATGCAATGAGCACATCATTTTCGCACATTTTTCAAGGAGGTTATTCTGCTGGATATTATTCTTACAAATGGGCTGAAGTTTTAGATGCTGATGCTTTTGAATATTTCCTAGAAAAAGGAATTTTTAACAAAGAAGTTGCTACTAAATTCAAAGAAAACATTTTATCGAAAGGTGGCACAGAAAAACCAATGGAATTGTACAAACGTTTTAGAGGTCAAGAGCCAAAACCAGATGCACTTTTAAAAAGAGCTGGATTGATTTAGTAAAAAGTTACATAAATTTGTATTTTTATTATCAAATGAAAAATAAAATTTTACTTTTATATCTTTTATTTTCTGTTTCAATTTCATCGCAAATTGTTATTAAAGGTACTGTTTATCAAAATAATGAGCCCTTGGAAAATGTTGCTGTGTATTTAAATAGTACAATGCTTGGAACAACAACAAACGGAAAAGGTGAATTTTCTCTTCCTGTTAAAGAGGGGCATTATGAATTGATTGTGTCTTATTTGGGTTTTAAAAAAATTAATTACACTTTAAATACTCAAGATTATAAAAAACCATTGAAGTTTTATTTAGAAGAAGAAGAAAGTGTTTTAGGTGAAGTGATTATAAGAAAATCCATCTATGATAGAGCATGGAGAAAAAATTTGAAAATTTTTGAAAAGAATTTCATTGGTGAAAGTAAGTTAGCAAAACATTGTAAAATTGTAAACCCTAAGGATATATATTTTAAATATGATGAAAATAAAAAAATATTACAAGCATTTGCTAGAAAACCTATAATAATTGAGAATAAAGGTTTAGGGTACTCTATAGTTTACGAATTGGTTTATTTTTATAGAAGCGAAGAGTACACCTCTTATTTGGGCTATTCTAAATATCAAGAATTAGAAGGAAATAAACGAAAAATCAAATATTGGGAAAGAAAAAGACTAGAGGCATATAATGGTTCTCCTAGACATTTTTACAAATCTTTGTTAGAAAACAACTTAATGGAAGATGGATTTAGAGTTGATTTATTTGAAAGAATTCCAAACCCAAAAAGACCCTCAGAAGAAGAGGTAGAGAAAGCCAAGGAAATTTTAGGAGAAAATATAAAAATTCCAAGAAATTGGTATATTGAGGATAAAAAGATTCTCACAGCTAAAGATTCAGCAATGATTGTTTTAAATAATAATAACCTACCATTATATGAACATACAACCTATGATTTTAATATTGAAAGAAGTAGAATCATAGGATTTTATAAAAATACAAATTACCTTTTATTTGAAGATAATATGCTTGTATATTATATAAGAGAAGAAAAAGAACAAGCATTTTTAGAAACACAAACATTTGAAGAAAAAGAGTTATCGATTTTTCAACCTTCTTTAGTAATACCCATTAAAAAACCAGTAATTCTTAATGATAATGGAACTTTAAAAAACCCATTAAATGTTATGTATTTTGGTTATTGGTCTTATGAAAAATTTGCAAATTCTTTGCCTTTAAATTATGACCCAACTTTCAGTAAGCAGTAATTCTGTTGGCAGTCAGTTTTCTACTGGAAACTGCGACTGTGAAATGAAAAACTGTTAATAACTGCAAACTAAAGACTGTTTTTACTGATGACTATTTTTAACCTCAATCCATTTACTCATAAACTTAGTAGCTTGTAAAGTTTGATGCTGTAACAAACTTCCCAAAAAGTTTTGTGTTCTATGATTTTCTAAATTATCTTGAATTTCTATAATTCTATTGATAAAAACCGGACTTAACTTTTCTTTATCGAATACATAATTGATAATATTTATTCCTGTTTCTTGCGAAACTTGCCACATTTCTTTATTTCTATACAATTCAGCTGCCATCAATGCAAAATCAGAAAACTTATCATTTACAAAACCTGGCCAAGGAAATCGATCACACATTCCTTCTGCACCAATAGTTGTGGTTACACTTGGGGTTCCACAAACCATTGCTTCTGTTAATTTTCCTTTGATGCCTGCTCCAAAACGTAAAGGCGCTAAAAGAACTCTAGCATTTTCAATAACTTCTGTTGAGTTTTCTGCAAAACCTTTTACAATAAAACCTTCTTTTTTATTGTGCAATTCTTGTATTTGCTGATTTACATAAGCACCATAAATATGAACTTCTGCTTTTGGAAGATATTCTCTTATTTCACTCCAAATTGCATTTTTTAAAGTAATAACTGCATCAACATTTGGTTTATGAAAAAAGTTACCAATAAAAACAAAATGTTCTCTTTGCTCAAAAGTTTTCCATTTTTTAGATTGATGTTCATCAATCTTATCCAACAAAAAAGGTAAATAATAGAGAATATTTGCATCAATCTTAAAAACCGATTTTAGCAAATCCATTTCATAAGTTGAAATAATTAAAGATAAATCGCATCTTAAAATGGAGGCGATTTCTCTTTTTGTATCATTAGATTTTAATAAAGCTTCGTTGGTAAAATCTTCTCCTTTTTTTAATTGTTGATGACGAACTTTGCGTAAAAAATGTAAATCTTCTGTATCTAAAATTCTTAGTGCATTTGAGCAATTTTCTGCAACTCGCCAACCAAATTGTTCCTCAGTCATAAATCGATCAAAAAGAACGATTGTTGGTTTTAGCTCAATGATAAAATCATCAAAAGAAGTCGAATTTAATTCGATAGTAACTTCATCTACATGTAAAGAAGTTAAGTTTGTAGCTTTTTCTGATTTTTGTGCAGTAGATGCAAAAGTTACTTTATAATTTTCATTTAAGAACAATTCAATCAACTGCAACATTCTACTGCCAGCAGCAGAAGAATTGGGCTCAACCCAAACTGTTCCAAGTATTAAAATATGTTGTTTCACTTATTCTGCGCTCATTTGTTGCTTATATTCTGCTTGCACTTTTTTGCCCCAAGTTACAATGGCATCCACTTGTTCTTGTGTTAAATTTGCTTCATCATGAGTCCAAGTATAAGAATCTAATGGCATTTCGCCTTTTTCTACTTCTTCATGCAATTCATCCATTTTATGTTCTTTTTTCTTTAAAGAATATTCACTCCATTTAGAAAAATCAAGATGCTTTTTTCCGTCTTTTATATGCTCATCCAACCAATAATTAACAGGTGTAATTGAGTTATACCAAGGATAATTTGTTTTTGCAGAGTGGCAATCAAAACAACTTGTTTTCATAATAGTCAACACTTCTTCTGTAGGATTTGTTTCTGCTACAAATGCATTTACAGTATCAATATTTCCATCGTTTTTTTCAGGTCCAAAAAACTGAGCAATTATTAATATCAACAATAATGCAATTCCTATTTTCTTTAAAATTTTCATGAGATAAAATTTATAGATTAACAAAAGGTAAATCTACATAATTTGAATAGTATTCTCTAAAATATCCTTATTTTTGTTGTTTAAATGTCAATTAAAAAACATCACATGAAATACGATATTATTGTTATTGGTTCTGGACCTGGAGGATATATTGCTGCAATTAGAGCATCACAATTAGGAAAAAAAGTGGCAATTATTGAAAAATACAGCACTTTAGGAGGAACTTGTTTAAATGTTGGTTGTATTCCGTCTAAAGCATTATTAGATTCTTCTCATCATTTTTACGATGCTGTTCATCATTTTGAAGAACATGGAATTTCGGTTGAAAAGCCAAGCTTCGATTTTACAAAAATGGTTGCAAGAAAAGCCAGTGTTGTAGAAACTACAACTGGTGGAATTAAATATTTAATGGACAAAAATAATATTGATGTTTTTGAAGGTTTAGGTTCTTTTGAAGATGCAACACATGTAAAAATAGCTAAAAATGATGGTTCATCAGAAGTAATTGAAGGAACTGATATTATTATAGCAACTGGTTCAAAACCATCAAACTTACCTTTTATCAACATTGATAAAGAGCGAGTGATAACATCTACTGAAGCTTTAAAATTAAAAGAAGTACCAAAACATTTATTAGTAATTGGTGGTGGAGTAATTGGTTTAGAGTTAGGTTCTGTATATAAAAGATTAGGTGCAGATGTTACTGTAATTGAATATATGGACAAGATTGTTCCAGGAATGGATGCTGATGTTTCTAAAGAATTACAAAAAGTTTTCAAAAAGCAAGGCATTAAGTTTGCAACAAGTCATAAAGTGAATTCTGTTGAAAGAAATGGCGATACTATTGTTGTAAAAGCTACTGATAAAAAAGATAGAGAAATTGAATTTTCTGGAGATTATTGCTTGGTTTCTGTAGGAAGAAAAGCATATACAGAAGGTTTAGGTTTAGAAAAAGTTGGTGTGGAAGTAAACGAACGTGGACAAGTAACCATAAACGACCATTTACAAACTAACGTAAAAAATATTTATGCAATTGGTGATGTTGTAAAAGGTGCAATGTTGGCTCATAAAGCTGAAGAAGAAGGTGTTGTAGTAGCAGAATATTTAGCTGGTGAAAAACCACATATCAATTATAATTTGATTCCTGGAATTGTGTATACATGGCCAGAAGCTGCTGCAGTTGGTAAAACTGAAGAGGAATTAAAAGAAGCAAAAATTGATTATAAAGCTGGTAAATTTTCGATGCGTGCTTTAGGAAGATCTAGAGCAAGTGGAGATTTAGATGGTTTTGTAAAAGTTTTAGCTGATAAAAAAACAGATGAAATTTTAGGAGTTCATATGGTTGGCGCAAGAGTTGCAGATTTAATTATGGAAGCTGCAGTTGCTATGGAATATAGAGCATCAGCAGAAGATTTAGCAAGAATTTGTCATGGTCACCCAACCTATTCTGAAGCTGTTAAAGAAGCTGCAAAAGCTGCTTGGGATGGAAAACCATTGAATGCTTAATATAAAATAAAACTAATAATCAGACCTCACAGGTTTCTTGTGCTGAACTTGATTCAGTATCTGAACCTGTGAGGTCTTGTCATTTAAATATGCAAAGAACTACAAAAACTTTTTCTGTTGATAATATCTCAAAATTTAAAGAGAATTTACTCTTTTGGGCACAACAATTTGAAACTATTTTGTGGTTAGATTCTAACAATTACAAACAGCAATATTCTAGTTTTGATGGTTGTTTGGCTGTTGAAGAATTTACTTCTATAAAAACCGATTATCTGAACGGTTTTGAGAAACTAAAGGAATATCAAACCATTACAAAAGACTATATTTTCGGGTATATTTCTTATGATGTAAAAAATGATGTAGAACGCCTTTCTTCGAATAATTTTGATGGTTTAGATTTTGCTGATTTGTACTTTTTTCAGCCACAAAAATTATTTTTCATCAACCAAAATACTATTGAGTTTCAGTATTTAAAAATGGTTGATGATGAAATTGATGGAGATTTTGATGAAATTAATAAAATTAATTGTCACACTGAGCTTGATGAAGTGAATTCAAAAAATGACATCAAAATAAAACTTCGAATTCATAAAGATGAATATCATTCTAAAGTAAACAAAGTTTTAGAGCATATTAAAAGAGGCGATATTTATGAAGCTAATTTTTGTCAAGAATTTTATGCTGAAAATTCAACCATAAATCCGTTGAAAGTTTACAATCATTTAAATGAAATTTCTACACCTCCTTTTGCTACTTTTCTAAAAATGGAACATCAATATTTATTGAGTGCTTCTCCTGAAAGATACATTAAAAAAGAAGGAACTAAAATTATTTCTCAACCTATAAAAGGTACTGCAAAACGCTTAATTAGTAAAATTGATGATGCCAAAATTGCTTCAGATTTAGAAAGAGATCAAAAAGAACGTTCTGAAAATGTAATGATTGTAGATTTGGTAAGAAACGATTTATCAAAAACTGCAAAAATTGGTTCTGTTAAAGTAGAGGAATTGTGCAAGGTGTATTCTTTTAAACAAGTGCATCAAATGATATCGACTGTAGTTTCTGAAATTGATGAGAAAACGCATCCAATTAATGTTTTACAAAGTACTTTCCCTATGGGAAGTATGACTGGAGCTCCAAAAGTTTCTGCCATGAAAATCATTGAAAATTTAGAAGAAACAAAACGTGGTTTGTATTCTGGAACTGTAGGTTATTTTACACCAACAGGCGATTTCGATTTTAATGTTGTGATAAGAAGTATTTTGTATAATGAAGAAAAAAAGTATATTTCGTATTCAGTTGGTGGCGCAATTACTGCAAAATCTATTCCTGAAAAAGAATATGAAGAATGCTTGTTAAAAGCAAAAGCTATGAAATTTGTCTTACTGAATTCTGAGTAAAAAACAAATCAATACTTTTTAATTTTAGCAGAAACATTATTAATTAAAACATAAATTATTAGCAGCATGATCTTAGAAAAAGAAGAAAAATTCAAACTTATTTTTGATACACTTAAAGAGAAACAAACAGAACAATCGATGTTCAATAAATTTTTAGAATTGTATCCTGAGGAATGGAAACAGCTAAAAATTACCTTCTCTAAATTTAATAGAAGCAAAAAATTTGGAAATACAATTCCTTTGCCAAAACCTGAGCAATCTTTAAGAAAAGAACTTAGAGTTTGGTTGAAAAACAATAAAAGTGCATAGTTTAATTGTAGATGTTTTAGAGCTTTATTCAGACATTAAACATTGGTTTAAAGTAAGGAAAAGAAGAAAGTTCGAGAAAGAAAATAAGCTACCTAAAAAAAGAATGATAAGTCCAATGAATAAAATTGGAATTGTAATTCTTATCATTTCAATCCCTTTTCTCTTTTTGAGATTTAATAGATTTCGAAATCAAAACTTTGCATCGACTTTAGACAAAATTATTGAAATAAAATTGCTATTAGAGTCAGAAAAAAAGCAATTTGACTATTATCCAAAAGAACTAAAAACGATTATTAGAAATAATCCTTTGCGTAAAAACATCACTTTAGATGCTTGGAAAAACGAATTTATTTACAAGATTTCTAAAGATTCCTTAAATTACGAACTAATTTCTTTAGGAAAAGATGGTAAATTAAATACTTCTGATGATATTAGCGTAACAAACTAGAGCTAATTATGACACACAAAGAATTTAATTTCGACTTTTATAATACCAAATTTTACGGACAATCTTGGGAAGCAGAAAACACGAAAGCTGTTGTTGTTTTGGCTCATGGAATGGGCGAACATTCTTCACGTTACGAACATGTGGCTAAAAAACTAACTGACAACAATTTTTCTGTAGTTGCTTTTGATCATTTTGGACATGGAAAAACTGAAGGGAAACGTGGTCATAATCCTAATTTTGAAGCTGTTTTAGAGAGCATTTCTAAAGTGATTGAAAAAGCAAGAAAACTCTTTCCAGAAAAACCAGTTTTTTTATACGGACATTCCATGGGTGGAAATGCTGTTGTAAATTATAGTATCAGAAAAGAACATCAATTAAAAGGAATTATTGCAACAAGTCCGTTTTTAAAATTGGCTTTTAAACCATCAGCTATAAAATTATTTGTTGGGAAAATGCTCCAAAATATTGCACCTTCTTTAACCATGGGAAATGAATTGGATGTGAATGCAATTTCAAGAGATAAAGAGGAAGTGAAAAAATATATGAATGATCCTTTAATTCATGCTAAAATTAGTCCAAATTATTCCATTAAATTTATTGAGACTGGAGAATGGGCAATCGAAAATGCTGATAAATTAAAAACGCCTATGTTCTTATTACATGGAACTGCTGACAGCATCATCGATTATAAAGGAACAGAGAAATTTGCAAATAATTCAAAAAATGCCACTTTAAAACTATACAAAGGTGGTTTCCACGAATTGCATAACGATTTATGCAAAGAAGAAATGTTACAAGATATTGTTGATTGGTTGAACGCTCAATTATAGTTTTATCATCTTTAATTTTCGTATTTTTGAGCCTTAAAATGATACAAAAACTCACAGCACATATCAACATAAATGTTCCTTTTTTAAAGGATAAAAAATTACTAATTGCCATTTCTGGTGGCTTAGATTCTGTTGTTCTGCATCACCTTTTAGCAACTTTAAATTTTGATATTTCTTTAGCTCATTGTAATTTTAATTTGCGTGGAAAAGAAAGTGATTTAGATGAAGAATTTGTAAATAATTTGTCACAAAAAACGTCTAATCAGATTTTTATAAAATCATTTAATACAGAAAAATACTCCAAAGACAATAAACTTTCTACACAAATTGCAGCAAGAGAATTGCGTTATACTTGGTTTCAAGAACTGGTAGAAAAGCACAAATTCGATTATATTTTAACAGCTCATCATGCAGATGATAATTTAGAAACTTTTTTGATCAATTTAACAAGAGGAACTGGTTTGGAGGGTTTTACAGGAATTCCAAAAATAAATGGAAATATTGTTCGTCCACTTTTGCCTTTTTCTAGAGAAGAAATACTAAAATATGCCAAAGAAAACAAGATTGAATGGCGAGAAGATGCCAGTAATGCATCTACAAAATACACTAGAAATAAATTAAGACATCAAGTGATTCCTGTTTTAAAAGAGATCAATCCAAGTTTACTTTCGTCATTTGAAAAAACGCTTGAAAATTTACAAGAAAGTCAGCAAATACTTGAGGATAGAATTGAGGAAGTTTCATCAGAAATTATTGAGACAAAAGAAGCTATCACAAAAATAAATATCGATAAAATACAGCAACTTTCAAATCCGAAAGCATATTTATATCAACTTTTAAAAAACCATAGTTTTACAGAATGGAATGATGTTTACGATTTACTTTCTGCACAATCTGGTAAACAAGTTTTTTCTAAAACACATCGTTTGTTAAAAGACAGAGATTTTTTAATTTTATCTAGAAAGACAGATGTTAACTTAGACAAAGTCGAAAGATCTTTTAATATAAACAAAGATGAATTAGAAATCAAGAATCCTATTCATTTAACTTTTGAAACAGTTAAGCAAATATCAACAGAAAATAAGCAAACTATTTACGTTGATAAAGATTTGTTAAAGTACCCTTTACTTGTTAGAAAATGGCAAAATGGAGAGTATCTTTATCCTACAAAAATGCAAGGCAAAAAAAAGTTGAGTAAATTTTTTAAAGATGATAAATTTTCAGTTTTAGAAAAAGAAAATACTTGGTTACTTTGCAATGCTGATAACGAAATTATCTGGGTGATAAATCACAGACAAGACAGGCGTTTTTCAACAACATCATCAACCAGAAAAACCTTAAAAATTACAACTTTATAATGAAGAAATTCATCACACTTTTCATCTTTTTGTTTACCCTATTTTTAAACGCACAAACTGAAGATGAACCTATAAAATTAGAAACTTCTGTAACTAAAATATCAGAAACTGAGTACGATATTATTTTTAGTGCAACACTTTATAAAGGTTGGTATTTATATTCGCAATACAATCCAGAAAACGCTTCTTTACCTTTAGAAATTACCATTTTAGAAAATGAAAGTGGTTATAAATTAGTTGGTAAAGCAGATGAAAAAGATACGTTCAAAAAATATTCTGATATTTGGGAACTTGAAGAAATTGTATTTAAAGATAAAGCAATTATTACCCAAAGAATTCAATTAACCAACAAAAAAATTACACAAATAAAACTAAATTTCTTTGGTCAAGTTTGTGAAACTGCTTGTATTAACATCGATGAAAAT
Organism: Polaribacter vadi; assembly: GCF_001761365.1. Lineage (NCBI taxonomy): Bacteria > Pseudomonadati > Bacteroidota > Flavobacteriia > Flavobacteriales > Flavobacteriaceae > Polaribacter > Polaribacter vadi. The sequence goes on from NZ_CP017477.1 coordinate 2,028,271, forward strand.
TTTACGCTTTCTTTAGCAGGAAATTTAATTGAAGAAACAGTTTCTATCGATGAAAAAAGTAAAAAATTAACCCAACAATTACAATTAGATTTAAAAAACACAGCACTTTTAAAAAATGGTTCAGATTCAAATTCAGAGAGTTCAGATGGTTTATTTAGCATCTTTATTCTTGGTTTTGTTGGTGGTTTCTTAGCACTTTTAACACCTTGTGTTTTCCCAATGATTCCTTTAACAGTCTCATTTTTTACGAAACAATCTAAAAACAAAAAGAAAGGAATTTTTAATGCAATTTTATACGGGTTTTTTATTGTAATTATCTACATTTTACTGAGTTTACCTTTTCACTTTTTAGATAATTTAGATCCTGAAATTTTAAACACAATTTCTACAAATGTTTGGTTAAATATTTTCTTTTTTGTGGTTTTAGTAGTTTTTGCGTTCTCATTTTTTGGTTTTTTTGAGATAACCTTACCAAGTTCTTGGGGAAATAAAATGGATGATGCTTCGTCAGTTGGCGGAATTATTGGCATCTTTTTTATGGCATTAACCTTAGCAATTGTTTCCTTTTCTTGTACAGGACCCATTTTAGGTTCTTTATTGGCTGGTTCTTTAACTTCGGATGGTGGAGCAACACAATTAACAGCAGGAATGACAGGATTTGGCTTGGCTTTGGCTTTGCCTTTTGCATTGTTTGCATTGTTTCCAAACTGGTTAAATTCGCTACCAAAATCTGGTGGATGGTTAAATACAACCAAAGTAGTTTTAGGATTTTTAGAATTGGCGTTGGCTTTTAAATTCTTATCAAATGCAGATTTAGTTGCACATTGGGATTTGCTAAAACGTGAAGTTTTTATCGGAATTTGGATTGTAATTTTTAGTGGTTTAGCTTTATATTTATTTGCTAAAATTAAATTCCCTCACGATTCGCCCATCAAAAAATTATCATTTTCAAGGATTTCTTTTGGCATTTTAGTCGTTTCTTTTGTTATTTATATGGCTCCTGGAGTTTTGAAAAACCCTACCTGGAATTTAGGATTGTTAAGTGGCTTTCCTCCTCCACAATTTTATAGTATTTACGAGCAAGAAAGCGAATGTCCTTTAGGTTTAGATTGCTACAAAGATTTTGAAGAGGGCTTAGCGAAAGCTAAAGAAGTTAACAAACCAATTTTATTAGATTTTACAGGTTGGGCTTGTGTAAATTGTAGAAAAATGGAAGAAAATGTTTGGAGCGAATTGGATATTTATCAAACGTTAAAAAACGATTATATTTTAATTTCTTTGTATGTTGATGACAATGAAAAAGAGTTACCTGAAGCACAACAATTCGATTTTTTAAAAGCCAATGGAAAAATTAAAAAGATAAAAACTTACGGAAATAAATGGGCAACTTTTCAGTATGTCAACTTTAATAATACTTCACAACCTTATTATGTTTTATTAAGTCCAGATTTGGAAATTTTAAACAAAGCCCAACAATATACAGATAGAGATACGTATTATGCTTGGTTAAAAGAAGGTTTGCAAAATTTTGAAGAAAAAAATTAGTATCTTTAGAATTCTCATCTAAAGGATAACGTTATGAAAAATAACTACTTATTTTTAATGCTTATTTTTCTTTTAAGTTTTTCTATCAATGCTCAAAAGACAACTACATCAACCTTAAAAAAATCTGCAAGTATTTATGCAGTTTCTGGTTTGTTTAATGCTAGTAATAATTTTTCTGCCATCAATAAAAAACTAAAATTAAATAATTTTGATTTTGTTTATGTAGATCAAATGGATTTAGATTTAAACCAATTTTCATTTCAATTTAAAGATTTAGGTAAAAATCCTACTGCATTTATTTATGATGATTACATCGCTTATAGAGACGAAAATTTACTAAAAGGTTTTCTATTAAAAAACGACCCAACTCGTTGGAATTTGTGGTGCCCAAGCCCACTTTCTGTAGAACCAACAGAATAAAAAAATAACAATTTCAATACTTTTTATCAGAAATTAAACATTTGCAAAAAAACATCATCGATTTATATCGATTTCGTAATTTTTTACATGATTATTCGTATAAACCTAGCTGCTTTATTTTTTGTTTTTTGTAATTTCACACTATAAAAATTTAAAAAATATGTCTGCATTACCCGAATTAACAAGATTTAATGACAATGTGTTGTCTAAATATCAAATTTATAACAGCATATTTATTACACTTCCTTTCGATACGATTGATAACACAGGTGTTTTATTACCACTTTTTCATAAAATTTGTGAAAAAGGATTTGAACAAGGAAAAAATCCTACAGAAATTGTAGAAGAGTTTTTTTCTAAATATCAAGATTCATCAGAAGGAAAAAATAAGACCGATTTACTTTTTCAATTTATACAATATATAGAACGTCAAGTAGTTTTATTTGATGCTATTGAAGATGCTGCTTTTCCTATTGTAAATAATATGGATGGAATTGGAACCTTAAGAAACTCGAAAGAAATTGCCATTTTAAATGATAAAAAAGAGGAACTTAAAAAGCATTTAGAAGATTTTAAAGTACGTGTTGTTTTAACGGCACATCCTACACAATTTTATCCTGGTTCTGTTTTAGGAATTATCACAGATTTGGATCAAGCTATTCAAAATGACGATTTATTATTGATAAAAAAGCTATTAGCTCAATTAGGGAAAACGCCTTTTTATAAGAAGACAAAACCAACTCCTTATGATGAAGCTATTAGTTTAATTTGGTATTTAGAGAATGTATTTTATCATTCTGTACCAAAAATTTACAACTATATTCAGCATAATGTTTATGATGGACATCCTATTGATAATGAAATTATCGACCTTGGTTTTTGGCCTGGAGGAGATAGAGATGGAAACCCATTTGTAACCACACAAATTACGTTAGATGTTGCAGAAAGATTGCGTCAATCGATTTTAAGAAATTATTATAGAGATGTAAGACGTTTAAAAAGACGTTTTACTTTTGATGGCGTTCATGAAATTTTAAGCAAAATAGAAAAACGTTTATACAAGCACGTTATTAGAAGTTATTCTAAGGTAAATTTCTCTCAAAAAATATTATTAGAGGAATTATATGCAGCTAGAGATATCATTACCGAAAACCATAATTCCTTATTTATTGAAGAATTAAACGATTTTATAAACAAAGTTAGAATCTTCGGTTTTCACTTTGCAACGTTAGATATTCGTCAAGATAGTAGAGTACATCACAAAGCATTTACGCAAATTGTAGAAGATTTATTAGCTTCTGGAGATGCAACATTTCCTAAAAATTATCATCAATTATCAGAAGATGATCAAATTAAAGTTTTAGCAGAAATTAAAGGAACTATAGATCCTGCAATTTTGTCTGATGAAATGTCTGTAAAAACGATAGAATCTATTTATGCTTTAAAAACTATTCAGCAAAGAAATGGAGAAAGAGGTGCAAATAGGTATATTATTAGCAACAACCAAACTACTTTAAATGTGATGCAAACTTTTGCAATGCTAAATTTATGTGGTTTTGAAAACGAATTGCCAGTTGATGTAATTCCGCTTTTTGAAACAGTTGACGATTTAGAAAATGCAAGTGATGTAATGCGCACTTTATACACCAATAATACATACAGATATCATTTATCGAAAAGGAAAAATAAACAAACTATTATGTTAGGTTTTTCTGATGGAACAAAAGATGGTGGTTATTTAATGGCAAATTGGGGAATTTTTAAAGCCAAAGAAGCCTTAACAAAAATTTCTAGAGAATTTGATATTGAAGTAATTTTCTTTGATGGACGAGGAGGACCACCTGCAAGAGGAGGAGGAAAAACGCATCAATTTTATGCTTCTTTAGGCCCAACAATTGAAGATAAGGAAATTCAATTAACCATTCAAGGACAAACGATTAGTTCTAATTTTGGAACCTTAAATTCTTCTCAATATAATTTAGAACAATTAATAAGTTCAGGTATTAAAAACGAAGTTTTTACAAAAGATCAATTAAATGATGCTCATAGAACTATTATTGATGATTTAGCAAAAACGAGTTATAAAACCTACGTTGATTTTAAAAATCATCCGCAGTTTTTACCTTATTTAGAGCAAATGAGTACCTTAAAATACTATGCAAAAACTAATATTGGAAGTAGACCAAGCAAGCGTTCAAATTCTGATACGTTAGATTTTTCAGCTTTAAGAGCCATTCCTTTTGTCGGTAGTTGGAGTCAATTAAAACAAAACGTTCCTGGTTTTTATGGAGTTGGAACTGCTTTAAAAAAGTATGAAGATGCTAACAGATTTGATGAAATTGTAGAGTTTTACAATGCTTCAGATTTCTTAAAAACACTGTTAGAAAACAGTATGATGAGTTTAACAAAATCTTTCTTTGGTTTAACTGCTTACATGGCTGATGACGAAGTTTTTGGAGAATTCTGGACACTAATTTACGAAGAATATAAAACTACAAAACGTTTGTTATTAAAACTAGCAGGACATACAGTGTTGATGGAAAATCATCCTGTTGGAAAAGCATCTATTGAAATTAGAGAAAGTATTGTTTTGCCATTGTTAACTATTCAGCAATATGCTTTAAAGAAAATTCAAGAATTGCAAAAATCAGAAGGAAATGAAGCTGAAATTGAAATCTTTGAAAAAATGGTAATGCGTTCTTTATTTGGGAATATTAATGCTAGTAGGAATTCTGCTTAGAATTTTCATCAGCATAAAAAATATAAAATGCAACCTAAATTTAGGTTGCATTTTTTTGTTGGTTTATTTTTTTCCTATCTTTAAAGAAAAAAAATGCTTGTTAAAGTTTACGGTTCTGCAGTTTTTGGTATAGAAGCCACTACTATTACAATTGAAGTTAATATTGATAAAGGAATTGGGTATCATTTAGTGGGTTTGCCTGACAAAGCTGTAAGTGAAAGTTCTTACCGAATTTCGGCAGCTTTAAATAACAATGCTTACAAACTTCCTGGAAAAAAAATAATCATAAATATGGCTCCTGCAGATATTCGAAAAGAAGGTGCTTCTTATGATTTATCTTTAGCAATGGGTATTTTGGCAGCATCCAATCAAATAAAATCAGAAACTATAAACGAATATATTATTATGGGAGAACTTTCTTTAGATGGAAGTTTGCAACCCATAAGAGGTGTTTTGCCAATGGCAATCAAAGCCAGAGAAGAAGGTTTTAAGTACTTTATTCTTCCAAAAGAAAATGCTAAAGAAGCTGCAATTGTTGATAATTTAACGGTTTTAGGAGTAGAAAATATTTTAGAAGTTATCAATCATTTTAATGGTGATAAAAAAATTGAACCGACAATTGTAGATACAAGAGCCGAATTTTATAAAAATATCGATTTCCCAGAATTCGATTTTTCGGATGTAAAAGGACAAGAATCTATAAAACGTTGTATGGAAATTGCAGCTGCTGGTGGTCATAACATTATTTTAATTGGACCTCCAGGTTCTGGAAAAACCATGTTAGCAAAAAGACTACCAAGTATTTTACCACCTATGACTTTGCACGAAGCTTTGGAAACTACAAAAATTCATTCTGTAGTTGGTAAAACAAAAAATAATGGATTGTTGTATCAACGTCCATTTAGAAGTCCACATCATACAATCTCGAATGTTGCTTTGGTTGGTGGAGGACAATATCCAAGACCTGGAGAAATTTCCTTATCTCATAATGGCGTTTTGTTTTTAGATGAATTACCAGAATTTAAACGTGAAGTTTTAGAAGTGATGAGACAGCCTTTAGAAGATAGAGATGTTACCATTTCTAGAGCAAAATTCACAGTAACTTATCCTTGTTCTTTTATGTTGGTGGCAAGTATGAATCCAAGTCCAAGTGGTTTTTTTAACGATCCAAACTCTCCAATGACCTCTTCTCCACAAGAAATGCAGCGTTATTTAAGTAAAATTTCTGGACCTTTACTAGACAGAATCGATATTCATATTGAGGTTACTCCAGTGCCTTTTGAAAAATTATCCGAAGAAAGAAAAGGCGAATCTTCTGTAGCTATTAGAAAACGTGTTACAGCATCTAGAGAAATACAATCTGCACGTTTTGAGGAATTTGAAAACGTGCATTATAATGCTCAAATGACTGTAAAACAAATCAGAAAATTCTGTAAATTATCTCCTGAAAGTTTATCACTTTTAAAAACTGCTATGGAAAAATTAAACCTTTCTGCAAGAGCTTATGACCGAATTTTAAAAGTATCTAGAACCATTGCAGATTTAGCAGATGTTACAGATATTTCTCCAGATCATATTGCAGAAGCTATTCAATATAGAAGTTTAGATAGAGATGGTTGGTTGGGTTAAATTTTATATTTTTACGCTCTATGAAAAAACTTTTACCTCTACTTTTTATTTTCTTTTTTTGGTCAACTATTAATGCACAAATTACGTTATCTCATAATGTTGGTAATATTCCCATAAAAACAGATTGGGTAAATTGTGACGAAGAACAAAGTTGGAGTAGAGTTTTCAATTTAGAAGATTTCGGAATATCCACAGATGAACAATTTGTTATAAAATCAGGACAAACAGCAATTAGTAATGCAAAATTAGGTTCTGGTATACAAATGACTATATCCATAATAGACGAGAATTTTCCTAATTCAAATATTTTGCACAATAATGGAAGTTATAGAGAAACTCCAGAAATTGGTGATACTCCAGAAATATTAACTTTTCAATTTTCAAGTCCTGTAGTTATTCCTGCAGGTGTTAAAAAAATTCTTGTAACTGTAAATCAATCAAGGGTTACAAGTACAAGTCAAACTCCTTTTCTTATTGCTGGGACAAAAGATGATAACGATGTGTCTTGGTTTTATGGTTGTAGAAAACATTATACTTATATTAAAACTGAAAATTTAGAAGACCCTAAACCAAATGCAAATTTTTTTATAAATGTAACAGGTGAGAAAATAAACACAATTAATTCTGATGAAAATATTAACTTAACTCATAATATTGGGGATAATGTTATAAAAACACAGATGTTTTCATGTAGTAGTTCTTCTCATTTTTGGGCAAGAAAATTTGTTTTAAAAGATTTTGATATAAATGATAATGAAGAACTTATTATAGATCAAGGTCAAATAGCGTTTAGTGAAACTGGATGGTTGTCTTCTGTTCAATTTAATATTTATAAAATAGACGCAGATTTTCCTGCTTCTTTTTCTGAAAGTGATTTGATTGGAAGTAGTCAAGCTCAAACAGTTCCTGCTTTTAGCAAAGTAGGACTTACTGCAAAAATAACTTTGGTTGAATTTGAAACACCTATAACTGTTCCTGCTGATGTAGAAATTATACTAGTTGAAGTAAAAAAAGGAATTGTTTATGGAGATGGCCTTGCATTTATAGCAGGAACAGAAAATGACAATGATGATTCTTGGTATAGAGGTTGTAATGGAGATCCTTCTGGAGAATATAACACAACAGATAATTTAGCAGAACGAGGAATAGCGTATTGGAAGAAGGATTTTAATTACTATATCACTGTAAACGGAAAAGCAAGAACAATTTTTCCTTTTACAATTACAAATGATAACAACTGCGAAAATAAAATCAACAATTTTAGTTTAACAAATCAAGCAGAAATAAAATCTGTGGTTTGGAATTTTGACGACCCTAGTTCTGGTGTAAATAACATATCAACTTCTAATAATATTTCTCATCAATTTTCATCTCCAGGGATTTATAATGTTACTGCAACAGTTATTCATATTGATAACACCAGTTATACAATTCCTCAAGAAATAGAAATTTTTGAAATGCCAAACATCAACCCTATTGTTTCTCTAAAACAATGTGATAATAGTGATATTGATGGTTTTAGTTTCTTCAATTTAAACGAGGTAAAAGAAAAAATAATTGCAAATCCCGATGATTATTCCATCTCTTTTCACGAAGATAACGTTGATGCTAAAAATGGAAGTTCAGAAATAACGAACATTACAAACTATAAAAACGAACAAGTAAGTATTGATAAAATTTGGGCAAGAGTAGAAAATACTAATGGTTGTTTTGAAGTTAGTGAAGTGAATCTTTTTGTCTCTACTACAGAAATACCAGCTATTCTATTAAAAGAATATTATCAATGTGATGATGGAACAAACACAACTGATGGAATTGCAACGTTCGATTTTAGTGATATAACAAACGATATTATCAATATATTTCCATTAAATCAACAACTAGAAATTACTTATTATAGAAATGAAGAGGATGCTTTAGCTGAAGAAAATGCCATTGCAGATATTACCAATTATCAAAATATTGGCTATCCAAATCAGCAAAATATTTATATTAGAGTTGATAGTAAAGTTGATAATGATTGTTTGGGTTTAGGTGAACATATTTCTTTAAACGTCGAAAAAATGCCAGTTGCAAACCCTGTAATTGTGAATCCTGAATGTGATAATGATAGAGATGGAGTCTATTCTTTTGATACATCAGCTATACAAAGCACCATAATTGGAACCCAAACAAATGTTATTGTTACTTATTTTGATGAAAATAATGTAGAACTTTCAAGCCCTCTTCCAAATCCTTTTATTACAGCTTCTAAAAACATTACTGCTAAAATAGAGGCTATAAACTCTAACGATCTTGATGGAAAATGTAGTGATACAACTGTTATTGAATTTATTGTAAATGCAGTGCCAATTGCAAATACAATTGCTGCTCAAGAAGAATGTGATACTGATTTTGATGGACTTGTTGGTTTTAATACAACAACTATTGAAAGCGAAATTATTGGCAGTCAAACAAACTTGATTGTTAGGTATTTTGATGAAAATAATGTGGAGTTATCTAGTCCTCTTCCAAATCCGTTTTATTCTGCTTCACAAACGGTTAAGGTTCGTTTAGAAAACCCGATTTACGATGTTTGTTTTGAAGAAACCACAGTCGATTTTATTGTGAGAGAAAAACCAACTGTCAATTTAATTTCAGAAGATATTATTTGTATGACAAACAACTCTAACCTAGAAATTAAAGTTGATAATCCTAACGCTAATTTCTCTTATACTTGGAGAGATGAAAATGGAATTATTATAGGTAATTCAGCAACTGCAAATATTCAAAAAGGTGGTGTTTATAAAGTGATAGCAACATCTCATTATGGTTGTAATTCAGAGGAAGAACAAATTACAATAAGTGAATCTTCAATTTCTTCTATCACCATAAATGATATTGAAGTTCAAGACGATTCAGATAATAATTTCATCAAAATAAATACTGATAATTTAGGTTTAGGAGATTATGAGTTTAGACTTTTAGACACGAATGGAACTATTTTATTTGATTATCAAAATGAGCCTTATTTCGAAAACTTAGAAGGAGGTGTTTATAATTTAGAAGTTAATGATAAAAACAATTGTGGTTCAATTCCTTTTGAAATTGCCTTGATTAGTTTTCCTAACTTTTTTACACCAAATGGCGATGGAAATAATGATTTTTGGCAAATAAAAGGGATTGATAAAAGCTATTATAAAAGTGGAAACATTAGTATTTTCAACAGATATGGAAAACAAATAACCACTTTTACAATTGATGATGTAGGTTGGGATGGCACTTATAATGGAAAACAAATGATTGCTAACGATTATTGGTTTCAAGCGATTTTAATAGATCAAAAAGATAATGTAAAAAACAGAAAAGGTAATTTTAGCTTATTAAGACAATAAATATTTAACCAAAAAAGGAGTAAAAATGATAAACATTCCTACTCCTTTTAATTTATTTAATTCTCTTCTATTCTTTAATCAACAGAAAAAGAATTATTTTCTAAGTTGATATCTGCCATTAAACCACTTTTATCAATTAGTACAGATTTTACAGTTTTAGCAGCATCAAAAGAATACACAGGATTTGCCCAAGCCCAATCTTCAATTATTTTTGCTGATGTTGGTTTTGCTCCTCTCATTATTCTCAAAGGAATATTAAAATTTTCTGTGCTTCCATCTGTATACGTAACTTCTAAATCGATTGGCATTGGCATTTTACCAATTCTTTCTAACGTTATTTTTTTTCCATCAACAGCTTTAATTCCATAATCTATAGTATGTAAAGTTTGTGACCATTCGTTTAAATACCAATCTAAATGAATCCCAGAAACTTTTTCCATAGAACGTTTAATATCATTTGGAGTTGGGTGTTTAAAACTAAAATCAGTAAAGTATTTCTTTAAACCTTTAGCAACATTTTCTGCACCAATTACATATTCTAATTGCGATAAGAAAATATTTCCTTTCGAGTAACTTGCAGTTCCATAAGCCCAATTCGTTTCATATCTGTCTGCATGTGTAGCAAGATTTTCTTCATAACCTCTTGCAACAATTGTTCTGTAACCTCTGTAAGAACCTGCATGTGGGTTTTCTTTCCCTTCGTTTAAAACTTCATTTTCTGCTTTGTTAGAAATGTAGCTTGTAAAACCTTCATCCATCCAAGGATGTAAACTTTCATTCGTTGCTAATAAAAACTGAAACCAAGTATGTGCCATTTCATGTGCTGTTACACCAACTAAACTTCCAAATTTACGTTTCCCAGTAATTAAGGTAGACATTGCATATTCCATTCCTCCATCTCCACCTTGAATTACAGAGTATTGTTTGTATGGATATTGACCAACATTTTCAGAGAAATAGGTCATTAGCTCTGCTGTTTTTGGTTGCAAATTTTTCCAATTTTGTAAAAATTCAGCTTCTAATGTTTTCTTATAGAAAAAGTGTAAATCAATACCATTTTTCATTTTTACAATATCGTGATTGTAATCAGGATCTGCAGCCCACATAAAATCGTGCACATTGGGTGCTTTAAAATGCCATGTTAATTTATCACCAGCAGGTAAATTTAAAGGCAAATTCTTATCAGCATAATTATGCCCAACTTCTTGCGGATTTTGTAAATAACCTGTTCCACCAACTACATAACTTTTATCAATATGAAGTGTTACATCAAAATCTCCCCAAACTCCATGAAATTCTCTTGCAATATAAGGTGGTGTATGCCATCCTTGAAAATCGTATTCTGCCATTTTTGGATACCATTGAGCCATAGAAAGTGCTACATCTTCTGAGCTATTTCTTCCAGATCTACGAATTTGAACAGGAACTTGTGCATCAAAAAGCATATCAAAAGTTACACTTTCACCAGCTTTTATGGGTGTATTTAATTGCACTTCTAAAATTGTACCAACAGTTTCATGCTTTACTGCTACTCCATTTTGTAGTAAAGAATTTACTTTTATATACCCAATTTCATCTGCATTCAATTTGCTAATTCTATCACGAACTCTTCTGTCAGGATCTGAAATATTTAAAGATCTCAAATCCATTTGAGAACCTGGCTGAAACGCATTAAAATATAAGTGATAAAAAACTCTGTCTAAATCATCAGGAGAATTATTTGTATACACTAATTTTTGCGCTCCTTTATATTGATAGTTGTTTACGTCCATATCAATATCCATAGTATAATCTACTTGCTGTTGCCAATAACCAGGATTATTTTCAGCAGCTTTATTCTGAGCATAAGTAACTTCCTTTGTTTGCGCGCAAGAAATTAAAATTGCTGTAGATAATATTATAAAAAGTATTTTTCTCATTTTGATTGTTTAAGTTCGATATAAAAATATAAAATTAACTGGTAAACAGAAATATTATTTTCCGTTAACAATTCTGTCTGCCATTTGCAAAGCATTATTTGCATTTACAACTCTACCAGTTACAGATAAATCTGAAAAAGGAACCATTTCTCCTTTAGGATTTTCTTGAGATTGTGAACCTGGTTTTACAACTTGTAAATCTATTTTTGTTCCAGAATTCATAATAATCATCTTCACTTGATTTGCAGATAATTCTGGATAGTAAGAACGTATTAAAGCTGCAACTCCAGAAGTTGAAGGTGCTGCCATAGATGTTCCACTAAATTTTGCATACCCATTTTCTGGAGTCGTAGAATGTATTTGAACTCCAGGAGCAAAAATATCAACATTTATTTTTCCATAATTAGAAAATGATGCTGGTAAATTTTCATCATAACTAGCACTCATTGCTCCTATTGATAATAAATTATTTGAAAACTCCATTTTTAAATCTTCAGAATCATTTGGATAAGTTCTTTCAATATCAATATTTTTACCATCATTTCCTGCTGCATTTACAATTAAAACATCCTTTTCTGCTGCGTATTTAATAGCATCATAAACCCATTCTTTATTTGGCGAAAATGGTTTACCAAAACTAGTATTAATCACTTTTGCTCCATTATCTACTGCATATCTAATTCCTAAAGCAACATCTTTATCATATTCATCTCCACCAGAAACTGAACGAACTGCCATAATTTTTACATTATTTGCAACTCCATTCATTCCTATTCCATTATTTCTTGTAGCTCCAATAATTCCTGAAACGTGAGATCCATGAGCTTCATCAATTTCAGAATGCCCAGGATTTCCATCTCCATAACCAGGTTTGTCATTAATATCATAAGGATTATCACCAACAACTGTTCTGTAATCCGTTTTTAAATTATCGCCACTTATTAATTTTTTATTGGCTGCTAATTGATCAATAAAATAATTTACACCACCTTCTATTTCTGTTTTTGCTGCTGCCATAGATGGTAAACCAAAAGCATACATTTGTTTTGCAAAAGCAACTTGATTTGATAAATTTTCATCAGTTGTAGAAATTGCTAAAACTTCTTCTTTTGTATAATCTTCTTTTCCGAAATGTTTTACAAAAGCTTCATTTGCAGTTTTTACACCTTGTAATAATTGCTCATATCTTGTTTTGTTTTGCAACAACGTTTCATTTGCTTTTTTTGCAGCATCCAATTTTTCTTGGTAATAAGCTTTTACTTCAGCTAATGTTTCTGAATCAGCTACTGATGGATTCATTAAAATACGCTCATATTCTAAATGCTCTTTGTAAGATTTTCCTAAAAAATTCCATCCATTAATATCATCTATATAGCCATTTTTATCGTCATCAATTCCATTACCAGCAGTTTCTTTTGTGTTTACCCAAGCAACGTCTACTAAATCTTCGTGTTTTAAATCTGTTCCAGAATCTACAACTCCAACAACTACAGTTACACTCGTTTTTCCCTTTAAAAATTTGTATGCTTTATCTACACTCATTCCTGGAATGGTGTCTGTTGCTAAATCTAAATGTTGCCAATTATCTTTTTCAACATCTGTTAACGCTACTTTTTTAGCAGGAATGTTTATAGCATTATTACTTCCATTAGGGACAGGAAGATTAGGTATTGTTTTACAACTTGCTAAAAAAAGTCCAGCAAATGCCGTATATAAAACTGGTTTTAAAATTCTCATAATAAATTCTCTTAATTAAATAATTCGTTAAATGTAAATGTTTCGTTTAATCGTACTCCTTTTTCTGTATGTTTTACTGTGCAAATTTCAGTATGTGCATCATGCTCTAAAAACAAATAAAAATTTTCATCTGCAGCCAAGTCTAAAAAAGCTGCTTTTTCTTTAATAGTTAATAAAGGTCTTGTATCATAACCCATTACGTAAGGCAATGGAATATGCCCGATTGTAGGTAATAAATCTGCCATAAAAACAATTGTTTTTCCTTGATATGCTATTTTTGGCAACATTTGTTTTTCTGTATGCCCATCCATAAACAACACATCAAAACCAATTTGTTCTTTGTAATTTCTATGAATAAATTCCAACTGTCCACTTTCTTTTATGGGGTTGATATTCTCTTTTAAGAATGATGCTTTTTCCCTTGGATTTGGTTCAGTTGCCCATTTCCAATGTTTGTCATTACTCCAAACTTTTGCGTTTTTAAAAGCGGGAATTAGCAATCCATCTTTAGTTCTTTCAATAACACCTCCACAATGATCGAAATGTAAATGTGTTAAAAAAACATCTGTGATATCATCTTTATGAAAACCTAATTTTTTAAGTGAAGCATCTAAAGAAAAATCGCCAAATAAATAGTAATAACCGTAAAACTTGTCTGATTGTTTTGCGCCCAAACCTGTATCAACTAAAATTAAACGATTGCCATCTTCAATCAACAAACAACGCATACTCATGTCAATCAAGTTATTATCGTCTGCAGGATTTGTTTTTTGCCAAATAGTTTTTGGTACAACACCAAACATTGCACCACCATCTAACTTAAAATTGCCAGTTTCTATAGGATATATTTTCATCTTAAAACAACTTTTTGAATGTTACAAAGATGTTAAAAAAAAGACGATTTTTCGTTAAGAAAATCTAAAGGTTTACTCTTTAATAATTACTATTTGCTGAATCTCATTTCCTAAATGATCCATTACTGTAAATTGATATTCGCCAACTGTTGGTTTCACAGCAAATTGATGCATTTCTTTTGTAGTGCCTAAAAAAGTAGTATTTGAATACCAATACAAAATAGCATCTTTGTTAGAATGTGCTACTTTTAGAATCAATTCATTCTGTTTCCCATCAAAATTTTTGGGTAAAAAAATGGTGCTTTTTTCTGTGGGATATAAAAATTTCATGACGTTTTTATTTTCCCCCAAACAATCTTCTCTAAACTTTGGTAACGATTTATAAAACGGATTTTTATCTTTATAATAATACTCTAATAATGGTGGCAAAACAAACCAAGATTTCTGTTTAATGTTCTCCAAATTTTCGCAAGATGTATTTACTTGGTAATTTTCTGATTTATCAACATTTACCAACATATGAAAAGGACAAGGTGCTGTTTTTAAACCTGAATTCTGGACATATTCCAGCTTTTTTTCTTCGCAAATTTGTGTAGCTCTAAAACCACTTTTTGTACAAATTTCAATTTCTGACATTTCATCAAAAGGATTCTCAAACCAATCTGATTTTGGCAATTTATCAAAAATATCAAACAAAATTGGAGCAGCAGTTTGCACACCCACCAAACCAGGTCTTCCTTCTCCATCTGCATTGCCAATCCAAACCCCAACTACATAATCTTTGGTAGTACCAATTGCCCAAGCATCTCTAAACCCAAAACTTGTACCTGTTTTCCAAGCAATTTGTTTGGAGGAATCAAAAAACTCCCAGTTTTCTTCTGCATTGGGTCTGTTTACGTCTTTTAAACTTTCAAAAGTTAAGTAAATGGAAGCTGCATCAAAAATTATTTTTTCTTTTGATTTTTTTCCGAAATCAACTTTTTTGTAATCATAAAACGTTGGCTCTGTAAACTCATTGGTAAAATATCTACTCGAATTTTCTGAAAAATGATTTACTGTGGATGCCATTGATGCGTAACTTTTGCATAAATCCCACAAGTTACTTTCTGCACCTCCTAAAGCCAAAGTCAATCCATAATGATTTGCATTTTTTTGTAAATCCTTTAGCTTCAATTTTTGCAAATAATGATGAAATTTCTCCAAACCAAAACCCTGCAACATTCTAACAGTTGGCACGTTTAAAGATTTTGACAACGCTAATTTTGCAGAAACTGCTCCAGCATATTTTTTATCAAAATTTTCTGGTTGATAACTTCCATAATTTGTTGGAATATCTGGAACCAACATATTTGGTAACAACTCTCCAGCATCTAACATTGCTGCATATAAAAACGGTTTTAAAATGCTTCCTGTACTTCTTGGTTTTGTAATAATATCCACATATTTCTGATTTTTATTTGTGGTTGGCGAATTCCCAACATACGTTAAAACTTGCCTTGTTTTTACATCTAAAACCAATACAGCAATATTATTAATTCCGTTTTTTGATAGCTGATTATAGTGGTTTTTTACTATTGTATTTGTTTGAGTTTGTAGTTTTTTATCAATCGTAGTTTTTACAAATTGTCCTTTTTTCTGTTGATTTACTTTCTGTAATAAATGCGTTGTTATTTGCGGAATTCGATATGCTTTTTGTGGGATTTCTTCTAATATTGATAATTCATACGTCAACGAATCAATAACATTTTTAGTTAATAATTTTTTTAATAATCGGTTTCTTTTCACCAATAATTTCTGTTGATTTTTCCCTGGATAAATTAAATTTGGTGCATTTGGTAACAATGCTAAAGTTGCAGCTTCAGACCAAGATAAATCTGATGAACTTCGATTAAAATAACGCCAAGAAGCAGCATCTAAACCAACCACATTTCCACCAAAAGGCGCATTTGAACTCCAATACGTAATTATTTTTTCTTTGGATGCCCTAAACTCCAAACGTGTTGCTAAAATAAGTTCTTTGAGTTTTTCAAAATACGTTCTAGATTTATTATCTCTGCTCAATCGAATTACTTGTTGCGTAATTGTACTTCCTCCTCTTTTTACACTTCCTGCTTTTAAATTTTGCTTTAAAGCATTAAAAATTGAAATCGGATTAAATCCTGGATGACTATAAAAATACTCATCTTCAAACTGAATTAAACAGATTTTAAATTTCTCTGGAACAGCATCATTATGAGGAAATCGCCATTGACCATCTTTTGCAATTAAAGCACCTAAAAGTTCATCATTTTTACTCGTAATTACTGTAGATGTTGGTTTTGTAAATAATTCTTTTGGCAAACAAAACGCATAGAAAATCAACAGAATAACAAGGAATATTGTTTTCTTTTTATGTTTTAATATGTAGTTTTTGATGTTCACTTTTGATATTTTTCTCCCTGTAAGGTTTCAAAAACCTTGTAGGTATTTTCTTTTTTTTAAAGTTTAATTGTCATTTCGAAATGAGCCTTTCTAGGCGATTAAGAAATCTCATAACGTTTTCTAATCGTGTGAGATTTCTCCTATCATCGAAATGACAATTTTACTTTTTGTTTGATCTTATAATTAGCAAATAAAATTTATATCCTACCAAACCTCCAATAAAGGATGATAGTATAAAATTTAAAAAATTCGGTCCAGGATGTCCATTATCAGCTCCTCCTGCACTATAAAAAAGTTTCATAAAAGCATTCATTTCGTTCACATGATAAAAACAAACATCAGGAATTAATAAATCATAAATAATTGTAAAACTTAAAAGAAATAGACCAAATGCGCCAAATGAAATTAAAAAATATTTTAATCCTTTATTCTTTTTCATATCACTTTGAAATTTGATTGAAACATCCACTTTGTCATTTCGAAATGAGCCTTTTTAGGCGAGTGAGAAATCTCATAACGTTTTCTAATCGTGTGAGATTTCTCCTATCGTCGAAATGACAATTCGTGCTTTTTAGTTTTAATTTTAGAATTATTAAAAACCTACAAGGTTCAAAAGACACCTTGCAGGTTAATTCAGTTTTTACTTCACAACCTCAATCCAAGCCCCTTTAGTTCTCACTAAATAATCATTGTCATACATGGCTTCTACTTGAATTCCTGGCAAATAATAAGTTCCTAAATACGACGCATTTAATAAAACTGTAAAAGCTTTTGTTTCTGATGTATTTCTTTTTCGATCTAAATCAAAATAAAAATTAACACGATCATCTCTAATATCTGTGTAACGTGCTTCGCTTTTTGCTGTGGTACCAAAATCGGTAAAACGTGTGTTTACAATTTCCCAACCTGAAGGAAAAATTTGCGTTAAAGCAATATCTTTTACAGCCACATTTTTTGGATTACTTACTGTAATTTCTGCCACAAAATCTTGACCTTGTTTTAAACTTTTTATATCAATCTTACTACCACTCAAATCTTTATAATTCAGAGAAACATTTAAACCTCTACTTTCTGCAATTTCATCACCTAAAGGCAATTTTCCAGAATTTACAATTCTTACAAATACAATATTGTTATCATTATTTTTAAAAGTGATTTTATTCGTTCCTTTCTTGATTTCTAAAGTTCTCTGAACCATAGAACTCGCTGTTTTTACAACTTCGGATTTCCCATTATTTGTGTAAGACAAATTCATAGATTTACCTCCGTTTTTCACCACCATTTTTCCAATTGACAACAAACTAAAAGCTGTAGTTTGTGTGCTCATCCAAGAATTACTCGACAATTCTTTTGCAATTGTTTTGGCAACATCTTTGGTGTTTTTATCGTTCGTTAACAACATCGTTTCTAAAGCCATAGCTCTATTTCTAGTCTCAGAACCATAATTGTAATAATTATATCCAGCGAAATTTAAATCGGCTTTTTGCATAATTTCATCAGCGGCTTCTTTTTGCCCAACCAAAGCATAGGTTGCAGCTAATCTCCATTTTGCTTCGTTAGAAATTTGCTTAAATTCTCGTAATCTATTCATGGCAGATAAATCTGGACTGCCAGCTAAAGCCAATGTATATAATGCATATGCTTGACTCAAATCTCTTGAATTTTGATTGTATTTTGGTCGCCAATTCCTAACGGCTTCTTTTTGAAATTTGATAAAATTACTCTTAAAAGTAAATGGTAAAACAAAGCCTTTTTTCTCTGCTTCTAACATAAAATGACCTGCATATGTGGTTCCCCAATCACTAATGTAACTTTCTCCCATCCAATAACTCAAACCTCCATTTGCTTTTTGGAAATTCCCTAAACGTGCAATTCCGTTTTCTATATTTTTTTGAATTTCCAGTTTTTTAACCGAAGTTAAATCGAACAAATCTGTTAAAAATAATTGTGGAAAAACGCTTGATGTTGTTTGCTCTACACAACCATGTGGATATTGAATTAAATACGCTAATCTTCCAGAAAAATTGATTGGCGGAATTGTTGACAACTCCAAAATTGCAGTATTTGTTCCCTCAATTCCAAAAGTTTCAAAATCAATAGTTTGAGATTTATTTCCTTCAATATCCTTGTCAATAACTTTGGATGTAATTGGGTTTGGATTTACAACATCTAATTCCACTTTATAAGTCGATTTCTCTCCATTTCCAGTCGCAATAATTTCAACAGTATTTATACCATTTGCTTTTAAAACATCCAACTCAAAATACAGCATTTTTTCATCTGGTTTTTCAAAACTGATCCTTTGTGTTTTGTTTCCTAAAACTGCAATTCCATTGGACGTTTTCACTTCAATTTGTACGTTTTTCACTTTTTCATCCATCGCAAAAATGGTAATTGGCAGCGTAACTTTTTCTTTTGGCGATAATTTTCTTGGCAAAGTAGCTAAAACCATTAAAGGCTTTTTAACAGCCACAACTTTCTCTGCATTTCCAAAAGCTTCAGTTTCTACATCTCCAGCAATAACCATTGTTCTCACAGATCCAATATAATTTGGCAACGTAATTTTATGCGATTTTTCTGCTCCTTTCTCCAACTGAAAAGGTCCTAAAAATTTGACAACTGGTTTAAATCTATTTGCTTTTTGGTTTTTACCTTTGGCTAAATTTCCATCTCCACCAATGGCAAAAACTTGATCTACACTTCCAGAATAAGCTCCAATTACATCATCAAAAATATCCCAAGTTTTTACACCTAAAGCTTCTCTTGCATAAAAATCGTTGTACGCATTTGGGGTTCTATATCGTGTTAAATCTAACAAACCTTCTTCTACAACTGCCAAAGTGTAGGTCATTGGTTTGTTGTTTTTTTCTGATACTTTAACTGTAAATTCTTTTTCTGGTTTTAGTTCTGCTGGCATTTCGATTTGTGGTGATAATTTTGTGGAAACGTCTTCCACCAAAATCGGAATTATTCCAAATAATCTGATTGGCAAATCGTTTTCTGTAGCTTTGTGTGGTTGTAATAAAGAAATATTTACAAACACATTTGGCGTCATATTTTTAGTGATGACAAGTTCTGCAGTTGTGGTTCCTTTTGTAGTTTTAATCCATTTAGTGTCCAACACTTTTGTACCATTTTCTATACTGATGAGCGCTCTTCCTTCACTTCCAGAAGGAAATGTAATTTTTGCAGTTTCACCAATAGTATACGTTTCTTTATCCGCAGAAAAAACCAACATTTTTGCAGCATCTTTATCATTAGAACTTGAATTGCGCCACCAATTTCTATAAAAATAAGATGTTCTTCCTGTAGAATGCCCACTTTTTTTATCTAAAACTCGTATTAAAAAACGCCCATTATCTCTTTCTGGAATGTTCAAATTAAAACTTCCCTTTCCTTCAGCATTCGTATTTACTTTAATAGTTTGATACGATTTATGATAAGTGCTTGACGAATATTTAGATAAATTATCATCAGAAGAACTCCACCACCAACGCCAATTTATTTGATAAATTGCTATTTCTAAAGCTCTATTTGGTGTTGGTTTTCCATTTTCATCTACAGAAACCACAGAAAAGTTTTGGTTTTCATCTGTAAAAAAAGAACCATATCTATTGCCTTCAGGAGATTTTAAACCTACAAAAGAAGAAAAAGGTGCATATTTTTTTGTGAAAGCATCCATAGAAAAATCACCTCCATTTTCGAAAGCTCTCACTAAAAACTGAACGTTTAACATTCCTGGCGCATTTTCGCCAACCGTTAATTTACTGTTTATTTTTGCTAAACCATTTTCATCTAATTTACCATCAAAAATAGTTGTTTCTTCGGATGAAAAAGTTCTTGATGGATCTGAAAAAACATAATCATTATACCCTTCAAAACTATAATTTGTGGTAGAAATTTTAGCTTTCACTTCTGCTTTTAAGTTTTTTGCTGGCGTTCCAAAAAGCCATTTTACATCTAAAGTTCCTTTAATTGGTTTTTTGCTGGTTAAAATTTCATCACCAAAATCAATCTTAATTTTCAAACGATTTGGTTTAACAGTTTCAATTTTTAAATTCTTGTAAAACTTTGCACCACCAACAGAAACTTTTGCTGTGTAATTTCCTGTTTTTGCTTCTTGTGAAGTTGTTACTGGAAATTTGAAAAAATTATTCAAGTTTTCTGCTGTTATTTTTTTGTACATCAGTTTTCCACTTGGATCTGTAATTTCCATTTTTACAGGATGATTTTTGGGCAGTTTATTATCAGCATCATTCAGCACAAAAGTTAAATGAAGTGAATCTCCAGGTCTCCAAACTCCACGCTCTCCATAAATGTAACCTTTTAAGCCTTTTTGGGTTTTGCTCCCAGAAACATCAAACTTACTTAAAGACAAAGAATTACCATCAAACAATTTTATATAACCTCTATTTTTTCCTTTGGATGCAATTGCAAAAGCCGCATTTTTTGTAGATTCAATCGTTACAAAACCTTCAGCATTTGTAGTACCTTTTGCAATTTCTTGTTGCTGAAAATTATACAATTTAACAGTAGCCTCAATAATTGATGTTGTGTTTAAAATGTTTGTAATTGCGAAAAAATACGAGTTATTTTCTCCTTTTTTTGCGATGATTCCTAAATTGGAAGCCAATAAATTTTGCGCAACTATTTTATCATCACTATAATACGCAGCATTGCATGGGTTTTCTCTTTCTCGCCAATTATAGCTGTAATTTTTGTAACTATACAACTCATTATCCCAATATAATTCTTCTCTTTCATCCTCTTCAAGATCGCTTAAATTATATTCTTCCTCATAATATTCTTCCTGATAATCATCATTTTTTTCGACTGATGAAGTACCTTCTGAACAATCATAAAAAACCTGATTTTTGTTAAAACTTAACTCAACTCTATAAATAGCTCCAGGTTCCGTTTTTACCATTTCAGCAATATCTACACTATAAGCTTTCCATTTTTGTGTGTTATTTTTTTCGTCATCTATTAAAGTGATGGTTTTTTTAGCAACGCTTCTCCCAACTTTTTTTATTTGATAATCTTCATTACTGTTGATGTTATTTTCCTGCAAAAATTGCAACACATTATCTTCATAAATTTTGATGATTCTAACCTCTACTTCTTTGACATTTATGGCTTCAAAATTAAATTTTAAATCGTCTGAATTTGGTAAAATTGTTCCGTTTGAAATTGCTCTAATTTGTGGTTTTTTCTGTTCGAAAGTAATTGATTCAGAAAAAGCAGTTTTCAATTTATAATCATCAGAATTTTTAATTCCTTCAAAAACAGAAACCAAAATATTATCTTCAAATTTATGATCAGCATATACTTTTAACTCATTCCCATTTACAATAAATCTTGGGTTGTCTACATTTTTAATTGTAACTAAACCATCAAAATTTTGTTGCTTTTTTAACGCATCAGAAAAATTAATCGAAATATATTGTTCCGCTAAATTATTGACACTTATATCAACAATTTTAAAATTATTTTTACCAGGAATTAAAACGTCACTTTCTCCTTTAGAGTCTGCTTTTATAATATTTCCATCCCAAGAAACAGTTAATTTTGAATCTTCTACAAAACGCTGAATGCTATCAATTTTAAACTCAAAAACCTTTCCTTTTGCAAAAGATTCGTTCCAAACTACATTTTTTTGAGTACCATTTTGTGATGCTTCAACTAATTGTTTTGCGTTTTCTAAAGTGATGATATCCGCAGATTTTAAAACACCTTCTAGATATTGATATTCCTTTGAATAGGATTGCAAAGTTTTTGTTTGCACATTAAAATTAGGTGTAATTGTTTTAAATTGAAACGTGTAATTTTTGAAGGCTTCATCAATGTTTTTATAAATTTCACTCAGTTTTAAAATAACTGTATATTCTGTATCTGTTGCTAAATCTTCATCAGGAATAAACGTAAAAGCGTGATTATTTAACGTTTTTAATGTTCCTTGCACAAAAGGTTCTATGGATAAAATATCTGTAGAAATTTCTTGATTTGCTTCCCAACCATTAATTTCTTTCCTTAAATTTATATTGATGTTTGCCGTTTTTGAAACAACTCCAGAAGTTGTGTAACTGATATATTCTTTGAACTTATAAATACTATCAGTTTTAACTTTCTCTTTTTTACAAGAAAGAATCAAGAGAAAAAAAGCAAATGTAAAAAGTAGATTTTTGGTTTTCATAGTCGTGAAGTTTATAAGCACAACTCAAAAATACGGATTTAAGTATGGAAAAATCAGAAGAATTAGAATTCGTAACTTTTTAGTTAGAATTTGATAACTCTTGAAATAAAATTATTTTTTTAGCACAAAAAAAGCTAAATTCAAATTGAATTTAGCTTTTTAAATATTTTAATATTTATGATAATTATTTAGCAACTGTTGCTCTTAACATCCAAGCCATTTCTTCATGTTCTTGCATTAATCCTGTTAAGAAATCTTCTGACCCAACATCTTTACAATCTTCACCAACTTTCGATAAATTTTCTCGAATATACTGTATAATTGAATCGTGATCTTTTAATAAAGCTACTGTATAATCGTGACTTGTGTTATCTCCATCATACTTTTCAGATAAATTTGTTAAATTTAAAAACTCTTTTAAAGTTCCTGGAGCGTAATGACCAATTTTTCTAATTCTCTCTGCAACACTATCTGTAAATAGTTTAATCGCATCATAATGTTCCTCAAAAAACACATGTTTTGTATGGAAATCGTGTCCTTCTAAATTCCAATGAGCTCTTAATGTTTTTGTATACAATACAAATTCATCTGCTAATAACTTTCCTAATATGTCTGAGACTTCTTTTCTGTTTTTTTCCGATATTCCAATATTTGTTTTCATCTATATATTTTTTAATTAGTGATTCGTTTTAAAATTTAGAATAATTAGTACTTCTAAAATCTGTTGCAATTTATAGCTTTAAGCAGTATTTTATTTGCCCTATTAAATTATTTTTTAACGTAATCGATAATTTATTTAGATTAATAAATATTAAATTTGAGTTTTGCTTATTTCAAATAAACAGCTTCAAAAACAGCTAAAGGAGCTCTTCTACCAATATTTAGGGATAAAATATCGTCTTTAATTGTATAGTTATCTGCTAATTCAAAAACCTTTAAAAATTCAGATTCGTTAAAAGAAATACCTTGACAAGCCATTAATGTTGTACTCATGCTTTTAAAACGAATTCTATTTCCTTTTTCTATTGAAAACTGACCAACAAGAGAATTACAACCTGCAAAACCAGATACAGTGCTATCATTTGCTTTTAATGTAAAAAAGATTTCTCTTTTTTGATTCTCTTCCATTTTTATATCTTTTCCCTTAAGGATTTTTAGTTTCCAATATTTTCCTGTTATAGACTCATCAAACGAATCTACTTTCTGTTCTTTTTTTGAGTTACAACTCATTACAAAAATTGATAATACTGTTATTACGAATATTTTAATTTTCATGTTTTTTTTTAAATTAATTACAAAAATAGTTTACGTTTAAAATACAAAGAATTTATTAAAAACAAAATTTTGTTAATCTACAATCTTAAAATTAGCGCATAAAAAAACCTTGATAAAATTTATCAAGGTTTTTCGAGGTGTCTAGCGGATTCGAACCGCTGTACATGGTTTTGCAAACCATTGCCTAGCCACTCGGCCAAGACACCTTTTATATTTCGGATTGCAAATTTACATAAATTTATAATTTCTACAAGCCTTTTTTATACTTATCGTTTTTTTGAAAGAACAATTACAACTTCCTCTACATTTCCACCAATTGGTGGATTAATTTTTGAAACAGAAACTGTAGCTTTTTGTACCATTCTTAATTCTTTAAAAAAGCGATTTAAAATACGTTGCGCAACTTCTTCTAATAATTTAGAACGAATTGCCATTTCTTCTTTTACAATGTGATTTAAATGCACATAATCTACAGTATCAGAAAGTTCATCGGTTTTTGATGATTTTTTTAAATCTGCTTTTACCTTTACATCAACTCTGTATTCTGAACCTATTTTTGCTTCTTCATCTAAACAACCATGAAAAGCATAGAGTTTAATGTTTTTTACTTTTATTATTCCCACTTAAATATCTTGTTGTTAGTCTATTTTTTCCCACATTTTGTCTGTGTTTAATCTGAAAGAACCAATGTACTCAAAATTGCATTGTGCTGGTTCTATGATCGACAAAAATGGCTCTCCATTTCTATTATTGTATAAATGATAGTTTTCGCCAAATATTGGCTCGAAACTGAACTTTGCATTGTAGATTAAATCATTATACTGAAACTTTTGCATTAAGTTTTCGTATTCTTTTTTAACCTCATCAAACTTAGATTTTAGTTGTTTGTTTACACGTGTAATTCCATCGTTTTTCCAACTTGCTGTATTTAATGGCTTAATTACTGGTGAACTTGCTGATGTGCCATAAGGTTTTAAAGCAGCATCATATTGTTGTGTTTCTTCATTAAAAACAACTAAATCTGGCTTTTTTTCTGCATCATTCTTCATAGGTACAAATTTACAATAAAAACAAGGTGAAAATTAAGTTACACATCATTATTTACTTCTATCCAATAACCATCTATATCTTGAAAATAGATTTGTTGAATACCGTCTTTTCTAACATAATCTTTAGCAAGTGTATCAGTCCAGTCTGAATATTCTATATCTAACTCTAACAGGTGCTTTATAAAAGGTTTTATGTCGTTTATAGAAACTGCAAAATGAACAGCTTTATTTATGGTTACTGTTAAATTTGGACGTGGAATTAAATGCAATTGTACTGATTTACTTAACTGCAACCATCTTGTTTTAGAATTTGACGCAGTGTTTTCTATTTCTTCTAATTGCAATACTTTTTGATAAAAATCTATAGATGAATCAACATTTTTTACAGAAAGTGCAATATGATTTAAGGAAAAAGAAAACATAATTTTATTGGGTAAAATCTTTATTTATAACAAAATTACAATAAAATATAAGTACTGAATTGTCTTTTATTAAAACTTTAACTGATAAATGTGCCTGCGTTAAGGATTGAAACGACAGCTTTTTTATTTAATTTACTACACTAACAGAAATGACAATTATTTAGAATTCCTTAAATATGAATTTAAATAAAACATTTGTTATTCTAAAATAAAAAACTATAGTGGAAAGCCTGACCAAGCTTTTTTGCTTGGGAACGCCCATATTTCATAAAGCTCAATATCAATTTATTTTAACTTGTAAAAAAGTCGAAAACGTTACTTATTGCACTTGTTTTGGTTTTATAAAATTCGGTGTATGTACATTTTTCGCAAGTTACACTGGTAAATTTCTGATTTTGAATATCGAAAATTTTTGACAAAGTACCTCCAGTTGCTCTCATTTCCCCTAATTTATATGTTTTATTGTTGCATTTTGGACAGGTGTAATTCCTAATTTTATCGCTCATAATTTATGGTGTTTATCTATTAGTTGCTGAATTTACAATTTTGTTACGAATGCTAAAAGTCTAAAAAGTATTTTACGTAATTTTGCACCTCAATTTATTTATAGAAAAGGATGTCTGAAGAGAAGAATTCGCTCAATTTTTTAGAGCATATTATAGAAGAAGATTTGGCAAATGGAATGCCAAAAGAGGATTTACGTTTTCGTTTTCCACCAGAACCAAATGGGTATTTGCACATTGGTCATACAAAAGCTATTGGAATTAGTTTTGGTTTAGGGCAAAAATATAATGCCCCTGTAAATTTGCGTTTTGATGATACAAACCCTGCAAAAGAGGAGCAAGAATATGTAGATGCTATTAAGAAAGATATTTCTTGGTTGGGGTATTCTTGGGCAAATGAATGTTATTCTTCTGATTACTTTCAGCAACTTTATGATTGGGCTGTTTTGTTGATAAAAGACGGAAAAGCATATGTAGATTCGCAATCGTCAGAAGAAATGAGAGCTCAAAAAGGAACGCCAACTCAAGTAGGTACAAACAGTCCTTTTAGAAATAGATCTGTGGAAGAAAACTTGGAATTATTTCAAGGAATGAAAGATGGAAAATTTAAGGAAGGTGAACACACTTTGCGTGCAAAAATTGACATGGAATCTCCAAATATGTTGATGCGTGATCCTTTAATGTATAGAATTATGTACAAATCTCATCATAGAACTGGAGATGATTGGTGCATTTACCCAATGTACGATTGGACGCATGGAGAAAGCGATTATATTGAACAAATTTCACATTCTTTATGTTCTTTAGAGTTTAAACCCCACAGAGAATTGTATGATTGGTTTAAAGAGAATGTTTTAGAATATAGCAAATCTGAATATCCAAATCCGCCAAAACAACGTGAGTTTTCTCGTTTGAATTTGAGTTACACAATTATGAGTAAACGTAAATTGTTAACTTTAGTTGAAAATGGAATTGTAGCTGGTTGGGATGATCCAAGAATGCCAACAATTTCTGGTTTAAGAAGACGTGGTTACACTCCAGAATCTATAAAAAGTTTTATTGAAACTGTTGGAGTTTCTAAACGTGAAAATGTAATTGATGTAGCTTTATTAGAGTTTAAAATCAGAGAAGATTTAAACAAAACTGCTAAAAGAGTAATGGGTGTTTTAGATCCTGTAAAAGTGGTAATTACCAATTATCCTGAGGATAAAGAGGAAATGTTAGATGCCAATTATAATGATTACGAAGATGGTTTTGGCAGTAGAGAAGTTCCTTTTTCAAGAGAAATTTATATTGAAAAAGAGGATTTTAGAGAAGAAGCAAATAAGAAGTTTTTTAGGTTGAAGTTGGGTAGCGAAGTTCGTTTAAAAAATGCTTATTTTATAAAAGCAAATAGCTGTACAAAAGATGCTGATGGAAATGTCATTGAGATTCAATGTACTTATGATCCATTAACAAAATCTGGAATGGACACTGAAGAAAGCAAACGTAAAGTGAAAGGAACTTTGCATTGGGTTTCTGCAAAACATGCCATCAAAGCAGAAGTTAGAGCTTATGACAGGTTGTTTTTAGATGAAGCTCCAGATGCACATAAAGACAAAGATTTTATGGAATTCATCAACCCAAATTCTTTAGAAATTATTACTGCTTTTTTAGAACCAAGTTTACAATCTGCAGAAATTGGGGAGCGTTTTCAGTTTCAAAGAATGGGTTATTTTAATGTTGATGATGATTCTACAAAAGAGAATTTAGTCTTTAACAAAATTGTTGGTTTGAGAGATTCTTGGTCTAAAAAGTAGGCAGTATTTATTGTTTATTGTTGTAACAAGATTCAATTACAAAGAATATGAATCCTTAGTTTATTTTAATTAAGTAAAATTTATTATCATGAAAAAAATACTTTTTTTATCAATCTTTATGATTGCAATTTCTTGTTCAAATAGCAAAGAAATTAAACAAGTTGCAGAAGTTTCTTGTGGACAATGTAAATTCGAATTAGATTCTGATGAAGGTTGCAGCTTAGCAGTTAGAATTAATAAGAAAGCCTATTTTGTTGAAGGTTTTAAAATTGATGATTTTGGTGATGCTCATGATGAACATACTGGTTTTTGTAATGTAATTAGAAAAGCAGAAGTTACAGGTAAATTTATCGATGATAAATTTGTTGCCAGTTCTATTGAGTTGGTTGATGAAATAGAATAAAAATTATAGAAATAGAAATCAAAATAAAAAATCCGAAGTAAAATATTTTACTTCGGATTTTTTTATACACTCTACAAAATACTCACACCTTTATAAAATCTGGTCATTCAAAAGCTTACAAAATTAGAGTTGTCGATTATAGATTAGGAATTCTCTATTCAAATGAAATTATTACCATTGCTCGTTTCCTAAAGAGAAATAACATTTATAAGTTGTTTCCGTAATTGAAATCTATCTTGCAAATCGATAGGTAAACTTTACTAAAAAAGTATCATTAGCTGGTGCTTCAAAAACTTGCTCTGAAACACTATTTGCTAAATCGCTGGTAACATCTGCATTGCCAACAGAACCTCTAGACCAAACTAAAAACAATTCAGATCCAGGAATATATTCCCATCTTGCAACCAAGTTTGTTTGTAGTTGTACAAAAGAAAAATC
Organism: Polaribacter vadi; assembly: GCF_001761365.1. Classification (NCBI taxonomy): domain Bacteria; kingdom Pseudomonadati; phylum Bacteroidota; class Flavobacteriia; order Flavobacteriales; family Flavobacteriaceae; genus Polaribacter; species Polaribacter vadi. The sequence goes on from NZ_CP017477.1 coordinate 2,056,992, forward strand.
AGGATTTTCAAAACCGTAATCTGTTGTACCATCTCTATTTTCATCAATTATGTAACGATCATTTTCAAAACTTATTTGAGTATCATTATAAACGGAAATTCTACCCTTAATACTTTCTCCTACAGGATTTATAACATAATTAAAATCGGTAAATATACCTCTACTAATAAAAGGTTGTCCATAAAATTGTAGAGAAATATCTGGCGAAAAACTATAATTTAAACGCAAAGTAGTTGTTAGGGTTTCATTTTGAATTCGTCCTAAAATATATCTTGCATCATTATTAAACGATATTCCTCTTGCTTCAGGAATAAACTGAGTTCTATCAAATTCATTTTCATATTCTATATTAAAAGACATGCTAAACGCATCTGATGGTTGATAATTTGTTCTAATCACAAAACGATCTCGACCAACAACATTTTCATCACTATCGTTATTGGAATATCCTAAAGTAAAACTAAACAACTTACTATTATCAGAGCCTATAAAAATGTATTTAGAAGAAGTATCTGGTCTTTGCCATCTTGGACCACCTCTCAAAAAGAAATTATCATAAAAATTAGTGGTTAAACTATAACCAGCCTCAGACCACCAATTATTTATCCAACTAATTTCTCCTGCTAATTCGTAGTTAATATTGTTTAAATTGCCATTAAAATCGTACACAGAACCTTGGTCAAAACCTGCATTTATATTTCTATAAACTTCGGTTGGAACTAGCCACAAATAATTAACATTCGCATACTGAATCATTTCATCAGTTCTTCTTAAAAAACCAACATCATTTAACTCTAATTCTGGAGAACGCCAGATAAAACCTCCATTATATCTCCAATTTCCTCCACCATTTTTACCAACCTCTACTCTTCCTCCTGTTCCAGTTAAAGATGTTTTATTTTCATCAACAAAAATATGTGTTGCATCTACTCTTTGAAAGTTATGACGTAAAGCTCTCTGTGTTCTTGTAATTGCTTCTGTACTTCCTAAAACGTGGCTAAAAATTGCATTTCCCTCCACATAATATTCTCTATTTTTCCAGTTATGCTGAAAATCTACTCCAGCTGTGTATGCTGCTTTGTGTAATTCACTAAAATTACCGTTTAAATTTCTGTTGGTTGCTGTAAAAATTCCGCCAATAAAAGAATTACGTTCATTAAAATCTTTTTGCGCTCTTGCTACAAAATAGTTCGTTAATGGCTCTACAATTTCTTCTCTTTCAGAACCATCAATTTGCCTAATATTTGCAAATTCATTGGCAGTTACACTCTCTAAAACACCAATTGACCAACCATCTCTAGTTTTTCCAGAAAATTTTGCGGCTCCTAAAATTGTGGAGTTTTGTGGAGTTTGAGCAAATTCACCATTTTCTAGATTTGCATCTCTATGAGGATTTCTACCAATTCTTCTGCTATAAAAAAGATTATCACTTCCGTTTGCAAATTCGAAATCGAAAATATTAAAGTTTTCTACAAAAAAAGGCCTTTGTTCTTTGAAAAATATTTGAAAGCCATCTAATGCAATGGTTCCAGGATCTGCTTCTACTTGTCCAAAATCTGGATTTACAGTTAAATCTAACGTTAAATCATTCGTAATTCCAATTTTCGCATCTAAACCAGCATTTAATTTAAAATCGCTTCCAGTTCTAAAAGGATTGCCAGCTTCTGATGGATAATTATCATATTGCAGCACTGTAAAAGGTTGAATCTCTAATTGTTTTTGTGCTACTAAATCTTTTAAGCCATGTAATTCTCCTGCTTCACTAATAAAACCAGCTTGGCTATTGGGTATTCTTTGCCATAAAGAACGTTCTTGAAATCTAAAAATAGTTCTGTTGATGTTAAAACCCCAAATTTGCTCTTTATCTTTGCCAAAACGCAATTGACTAAAAGGAATTTTCATTTCTGCTGTCCAACCTTTATCATCTACTTTTGCATTTGTGTACCAAATTGGGTTGTAACTTTCATCCCAATTATTTCCATTTTGCGAAACTATTTCTTCGCCTTTAACGCCTGCTGCAGTTGTTGTAAAAACAAAGGCGGTTCTTTTATCATGATAACTATCAATAATTACATTTATTCTATCGCCTGCAAAACCATCTCTTCTACTTAATCTTTGTTGAATTTTTTCTGGCTCCTCATCAAAAGCACGTAAAGCAATGTATAAATATTTAGCATCATACAATACTTTAAACATTGTTTGATAAGCAGGTGCTGTGCCTTCATCAGGATTTTTTTCAGTAAAATCTGTAGACCATTCTACTTCGTTCCAAGCGTCATCAGCAATAAATCCATCAATAACTGGGACTTTTTTTAATCTTTTTGTAGTATAAATTCTTTTAGGAATCTTTGTTTCTGATGTTTCTTGAGCAACGATATTTGTAGCTAAAAAAGCACTACAAAGAAATAAAGTTAACAGGTATTTCATTTAGTTTTGTTGATTAAATAAGGCAAAATAAGCATCTTTTAGAACGATGCTCTAATCATATCGTAAAAGTAACTTTCTATCTTCTTAATGATATGTTAATTAACTTTAAGAAGAAATTTTAAAAAAAAACAGCAAAACAAAAATGGTTTTTTCACAAAACGATTAGGTTTTTACTAAAACATTAAGAATTTATCAAAAAAATAAATATAATTTAAATAATAATTTAAAATGAAACACTCTTAATTTAAAGTATGATAAAAATCAAGACTTTTCAAAAAAACAGACTTTCTCATAGGATCAATTCATTTATTTTGATATAATTTTGTGATATGAAAATAAACCGAGTTTTTAGAAGCTATTTATTTCTTTTAATTCCCTTATTGTTAACTAATTTTGCAAATGCTTTTGCAAATAATAACGATAAGCATGTTTCTTTTTCATCAAATTTTGATGTTTCAATTTCTAGTAGTTCATCAGAAGAAAATATACACGTACGTTTTTCTCCTTATCAAAAAGAACATAGAAATATTCCTGTTCCTAATATTGTAGATATTGAAAATATTGAGGAAAATGAGGAGATTTCATCCAAAGAAAACTACAAAATAACTGCTGATAATTTTTTAGCTAGTGTTTTTTATAAAAGCTCTTTACTAAAATTAGCTTACAGATATCAACAAAAAAACAGCGTATACCCTTTTAGTTTTAAAAATACTTCTTTAAAACTACATATCAAGTTTCAGGTTTTTATCATCTGATTTTACAACTCTCTTAAAGTAGATTACTATAAATCTGCTCATTATTAAACTACCTAAATTTAATAAATTTTAGGAAAATCAGCCATTTCTAAAAACTGATTTTCTAAATATCAACATTCGGATGCCAAAACAACATTACAGTGTTTGGTACTATTCACACAATTACAATAATGAAAAAAAATATTCTTTTCGTTAGCTTGTTAACTGTATTATTATACACAAGTTGCGAATCAAAAAAACAACACAAAGAGAAAGAAGTAAAATTTTTAGTAACAAACCCTATCAAAAAAGACACCTCTATCACAAAAGATTATGTGAGCCAAATCCACTCTTTTAAACATATAGAATTAAGAGCTTTAGAAAGAGGCTATTTAAAAAATATTTCTGTAGATGAAGGGCAGAACGTAACAAAAGGACAAGCAATGTTCCAAATTATGCCAAATATTTATCAAGCAGATTTAGACAAAGCAAAAGCAGAATCTAAAGTAGCAGAGATTGAGTTACAAAACACCAAATTACTGGCAGATGGCAATGTAGTTTCTCAAAACGAATTGGCAATGTCTAAAGCAAAATTAGCAAAAGCAAATGCCGAAGTTTCTTTAGCACAAACGCATTTAGGTTTTACAAGAATTACAGCTCCTTTTGATGGAATTATGGATCATCTTCATGTTAGAGAAGGCAGCCTTTTAGACGAAGGCGAATTACTTACCACACTTTCTGACAATAGCAAAATGCGAGTTTATTTTAACGTTCCAGAAGCAGAATATTTAGACTATATAATTAGTAAAAATAAAGATAAGAAGAAAGAAGTGTCACTTTTAATGGCAAATAACAAAGAATTTAATCAAAAAGGAATTGTAGAAGTTATTGAGGGTGAATTTAACAGCAATACTGGTAACATAGCTTTTAGAGCCATGTTCCCAAATCCTGATGGAATTTTAAGACATGGAGAAACTGGAAGCATTTTAATGAAAGTACCTTTTAAAGATGTAATTATTATTCCACAAAAAGCAACTTTCGAAATCTTAGACAAACGTTATGTTTTTGTAATTGATAAAAACAACGTTGCCAAACAACGTGAAATTACTGTAGGTGCAGAACTGCCTCATTTATTTATAGTCTCTAAAGGATTGTCTGAAAAAGATATTGTTTTATTGGAAGGGATTAGAGTTGTAAAAAACAACGAGAAAATTCATACAAAGTATGAAGCTCCAGAGAAAATTTTGTCTGAACTAGATATGTATGCTGAATAATATATAAGGTTTAAGATAATCACAAAAGATCCTGAAAAAAATCGGGATTAGTTCAACTATTAATTTTTAATGTATTGCTCTGCAATTTTTAAAAATTTAGTTTCACTAAAATCTACAAAAAAAATGTTTAAAAAATTTATAAAAAGACCTGTTTTAGCAATCGTTATTTCTATAATGATTCTATTTATTGGTTCGCTTTCCATTAAGCAATTACCAATTTCTCAGTTTCCAGAAATTGCGCCAACTACTGTAAATATATTTATTGCCTATCCAGGTTCTAACGCAGAAGTTTTAGTAAACTCAACGTTAATTCCTTTAGAAACTGCCATTAATGGTGTGCAAGGAATGCGTTACATCGCTTCAGATGCTACAAGTGCAGGAGAAGCAACCATCAGAATTATTTTTGAACCTGGTACGGACCCAGACCAAGCAGTTGTTCGTGTAAAAACAAGGGTAGATCAAGTAATGCCATTGTTACCAGAATTGGTACAAAGAGAAGGTGTAATTATTACACCAATTCAGCCAAGTATGTTAATGTATGTAAACCTATCTAGCACCGATAAAAATATCGACGAAAAGTTTTTATACAATTATGCGTACACAAAAGTAATTCCAGATATTCAACGAATTAACGGAATTGCAAATGCCCAAATTTTAGGAAGTAGAAAATATGCAATTCGTGTTTGGTTAAAACCAGATAGAATGCGTGCTTACAATATTTCTGCAGAAGAAGTTATGGAAGCCATGCAAGAGCAAAGTATTTTGGCAAGGCCAGGAAGATTAGGACAAAGCTCTGGAATTGCATCACAATCTTTAGAATATGTGTTAACATATCAAGATAGATATAATGAGCCAGAACAATATAAAGAGATTATAATTCGTGCCAATGAAGAAGGTGAAATAATAAAATTAGCAGATATTGCTGATGTAAAATTAGGAAGCGAATTTTTTGATATTTATTCTAATTTAGATGGCAAACCTTCTGCATCAATTGTTTTAAAGCAAACTGTTGGTAGTAATGGTAGTGATGTTATTAAAGACGTTAAAGCAAAATTAGACGAACTAAAAATAGATTTACCACCCAATGTAGATTTTAATATTTCTTATGATGTTTCTAACTTTTTAAACGCTTCCATAGAGCAAGTTATTCATACATTAAGGGATGCGTTTATTTTAGTTGCTATTGTAGTTTTCTTATTTTTAGGCGATTGGCGCTCAACATTAATTCCAATTATTGCTGTACCTGTTTCTTTAATTGGAGCATTCTTTGTGATGCAAATGTTTGGTTTATCTATCAACTTAATTACACTTTTTGCATTGGTTTTAGCAATTGGAATTGTGGTAGATGATGCCATTGTTGTGGTTGAGGCTGTGCATGCAAAAATGGAAGAGGAAAATTTATCTCCTTACCAAGCATCGTATGCTGTTTTAGGCGAAATTGGTGGGGCAATTGTAGCCATAACATTAGTAATGGTTTCTGTATTTATTCCAATTTCTTTTATGACTGGACCTGTTGGTGTTTTCTACAGACAGTTTTCAATAACAATGGCTGGTTCTATTATAATTTCTGCCTTGGTTGCTTTAACATTAACACCAGTTTTGTGTGCAATGTTGCTTAAAAATAATCATGGAAAAGTAAAAAAATCTCCTGTTGATAAATTTATAAATTGGTTTAATAAAGGTTTTGAAAAATTAACTGGAAAATATGTTGCCATCTTAAATAAAATTGTGGCAAGACGTATTGTAACCTTCGGAATTTTGGCGATATTTTGTGTAGGAATTTATGTTACAAATGAATCTTTACCTGCTGGTTTTATTCCAAACGAAGACCAAGGAATGATTTATGCCATTATTCAAACTCCTCCAGGTTCTACTTTAGAACGCACAAATGAAGTTGCTAAAAAATTGCAGAAAATATGTGAAGAAAATGAAGGTGTAGAATCTGTAACATCTTTAGCGGGTTATGAAATTATGACAGAAGGTAGAGGATCTAATGCTGGAACGTGTTTAATCAATTTAAAACCTTGGCATGATCGTCATCAATCTGTGCACGAAATCATGGAAGAACTAGAAGAAGAAACCAAAGATTTAGGTGCCATTATAGAATATTTCGAACCACCTGCAGTACCTGGATTTGGTTCTTCTGGCGGATTTTCTTTGCGATTGTTAGACAAGACAAACTCTACAGATTACCACGAATTTGAAAAAGTTAATAATAATTTTATGGAAGCTTTAGAAAAACGTCCAGAATTAAAAGGCTTATTTACATTTTACTCTGCAAATTATCCTCAATACGAATTAAAAATTAATAATAAAATTGCGATGCAAAAAGGCGTTACTATTAGCAAAGCAATGGAAAATTTGAATATTTTAATTGGTAGTACCTACGAACAAGGATTTATTCGTTTTGGAAGGTTTTTTAAAGTATATACACAAGCTGCTCCAGAATATAGACGATTGCCATCTGATTTAGAAAAACTTTTTGTAAAAAACGAACAAGGAGAAATGGTGCCTTATTCAGCTTTTATGACCATCGAAAAAAAGTTAGGTCCAAACGAAATTACACGTTACAATTTATACAATTCTGCTTCTATTAGAGGTTTGCCAGCAGTTGGTTTTACAAGTGGAGATGCCATTGCTGCTATTAAAGAAGTTGCAGCAAAAGAATTACCAAGAGATTATGACATTGCTTGGGAAGATTTATCTTTTGATGAAGCAAAAAGAGGAAGTGAATCCATCTACATTTTTATCATCGTTTTAATATTTGTGTACTTTGTATTGGCTGCTCAATATGAAAGTTTTCTATTACCACTTGTTGTTATTTTATCTTTACCTGTTGGGGTTTTTGGATCTTTTCTTTTATTAAAAATGATGGGGTTAGCCAATGATGTATATGCACAAATTGGTTTGATCATGTTGGTTGGTTTATTGGGAAAAAATGCCGTTTTAATTGTAGAATTTGCAGTTCAAAAACAATTACAAGGTGCAACAATATTAGAAGCTGCTATTGAAGGTGCAAAAGCAAGATTTCGTCCAATTTTAATGACTTCTTTTGCATTTATTGCAGGTTTAATCCCTTTAGTTTTAGCAACTGGAGCAGGTGCAATTGGTAATAAAACCATTGGTGGTTCTGCGCTTGGTGGTATGTTTATAGGCACAATGTTTGGCGTTTTAATTATACCTGGCTTGTATTATATTTTTGCAAGTTTAGCAAAAGGAAGAGGTTTAATTATGGATGAAAATTTTGAGCCAATTTCCGAAGAGTTTATGCGAACATCTGAAAGAAAAAGTAATACTGAAAAAACACTAAAAAGGATTAAAAAAATATTAAAAAAACTCACTAAAAACAAAAATGATGAATAAATTAATTCAAAAAATAACAAAAAAGAGTTATTTTATTTTAGCGTTTAGCATTTTGTTTATTTCTTTTTATTCTTGTGTTCCTTCACAACAATTAATTAGAAATGAAAATAAAATTGTTCCTAAAAATTTTAATAGTAAAATTTCGGACTCTTTAAATTCAGCAAAAATTAACTGGAAAAATTTCTTTTCTGATGCCAATTTGGTTGCTTTAATTGATACTGCTTTGGTAAATAACCAAGAGTTAAATATTATTTCGCAACAAATAAATAGAGCAAAAAATGAAATCGGAATAAGAAAAGGAGAATATTTGCCTTTCGTAAATATTTATGCAGGCTCTGAATTTGAAAAAGTAGGTGAGTTTACCAGAAATGGCGCTGTTGAAAGAAACCTAAATATTCGCGAAAACGAAGAGTTTCCTGAACCTTTACCGAATTTCTCAGTTGGTTTAGCTGCTTCTTGGGAATTGGATGTTTGGAAAAAATTACGAAATGGCAAAAAAGCAGCAACTTTAGAATATTTATCATCTATAGAAGGTAAAAATTTTATGGTCACAAATTTGGTTGCAGAAATTGCTAGTTCTTATTATGAATTGCAGGCTTTGGACAACCAATTGTTAATTATAAATGAAAATTTAGAGCTTCAACAAAATGCGTTAAAAATGGTGAAATTGCAAAAGGAAGCAGCAAGAGCAACCCAATTAGCAGTTAGACGTTTTGAAGCAGAAGTTTTTAAAAACCAAAGCAATCAGTTTAGAATTCAACAACAAATTGTAGAAACAGAAAATAAGATTAACTTTTTGATTGGCCATTATCCAAAGAAAATACCAAGAGATTCAGAAAATTTTATCAGTAAAAAAATAGATACAATTTTTACAGGAATTCCATCGCAATTATTAGCAAACAGACCAGATATTAGACAAGCTGAATATGAGTTACAAGCATCAAAATTAAATGTTGCCATTGCAAAAGCTAATTTTTATCCATCAATAGGTATAAAAGCTGGTGTTGGTTTGGAGGCTTTTCAACCAAAATTCTTAACCCATACTCCAGAGTCATTATTATACTCTTTAGTTGGTGATGTTGTTGGTCCTTTAATAAATAGAAATGCTATAAAAGCAACATATAAAAGCGCAAATGCAAAACAATTACAAGCTGTATTTGAATATGAAAAATCTATTTTAAATGGATTTATGGAGGTTTCTAATGAGCTTTCGAACATCAGCAATCTTAAAAAAAGTTATGATTTAAAAGAACAACAAGTAAATGCGCTTAAAGAATCGATTAATTTATCACTTCAATTGTTTAGATCTGCAAGAGTAGAATATACAGAAGTTTTATTTGTACAAAGAGAAGCTTTAGATTCTAAATTAGAAATTGTTGAAACAAAAAGAGATCAACTTTTGGCAAATGTAAAATTATACCAAACTTTAGGTGGAGGTTGGCAATAGGTCTTATTTCTTCAATTAAATAGTACATTTTACTAAATGAAGACTGCTTAAAAAACGGTCTTCATTTTTTTGTTGACAAATTGTACTTAAAATTTTCTAAAACACTATTTGTCAATCAAATAAATAGCACTACATTTGCACTCCTTTTTTAAGGAAAACATAATTTATTAATAAACAAAAACTAATAGTGTAATTATGAACACATTAAGTTACAAAACAGTATCAGCAAACAGCGCTACCGTAAACAAGGAGTGGGTTTTAGTTGATGCTGACGGTCAAACGTTGGGTCGTCTAGCTTCTAAAGTAGCAAAGCTAATTAGAGGTAAATATAAGCCAAACTTTACTCCTCACGTAGATTGTGGAGACAACGTGGTTATTATCAACGCAGAAAAAATTGTTTTAACGGGTAACAAATGGAAAGAGAAATCTTACATTCGTCATACAGGATATCCAGGAGGACAAAGATCATTAACTGCAACAGAAATGTTTGAGAAAGATCCTACAAGATTAATCGAAAAAGCAGTAAAAGGAATGTTACCTAAAAATATTTTAGGAGCAGCACTTTACAGAAACTTGTATGTTTATGCAGGTACTGAGCACAAACATGCAGGTCAAGCACCTAAAGCTATTAACCTTAACGATCTTAAATAATGGATATAGTACATAAAATAGGTAGAAGAAAAACGGCTGTTGCTCGTATTTATCTTTCTGAAGGAAAAGGAGAAATTGTAGTTAATAATAAAGATTATAAAAACTACTTTACAACAGGAACTTTACAATATAAAGTACAACAACCTTTAATGTTAACAGAAAACTTAGAGTCTTATGACATTAAAGTTAATGTTTACGGTGGTGGAGTTACTGGTCAAGCAGAAGCAATTCGTTTAGCAATTACAAGAGCATTAGTATTTATTAATGCAGAACACAGATTAATTTTAAAGCCAGAAGGTTTATTAACTCGTGATCCAAGAATGGTTGAACGTAAGAAATTCGGTCAGAAAAAAGCACGTAAAAAATTCCAATTCTCGAAACGTTAATATTGAACTTGTTTCGGTATTTACTGAAACAATTCTGTATTTTTTTTACGAGAACTGTTATTATTACAAAAAAAATAATATTAAACAGTTTAGTATCTAAATAGTTGGGACTCGAAAGACTACCTAAGTATTGATTTAACAAACAGAAAGTAAACACATTTTAAAAAATGGCAAATATAAATATTCAAGAATTATTAGATAGTGGTGTTCATTTTGGACATTTAACTAGAAAATGGAACCCAAACATGGCTCCATATATTTATACTGAAAGAAATGGTGTACACATCATTGATTTGTATAAAACTGCAGCAAAAATAGAAGAAACTTCAGAAGCTTTAAAAAAGATTGCAAACTCTGGACGTAAAATTTTATTTGTTGCTACAAAAAAACAAGCAAAAGATATCGTATCTGAAAAAGCGAAAGCTGTTAGCATGCCTTACATTACAGAAAGATGGCCAGGTGGAATGTTAACGAACTTTGTTACTATTAGAAAAGCTGTTAAAAAAATGGCTCATATTGATAGAATGAAGCAAGATGGTTCTTTTGATGCCTTATCAAAAAGAGAAAAATTACAAATTAATCGTCAGAGAGAAAAATTAGAAAAGAATTTAGGTTCTATTTCTGATATGACTCGTTTGCCTGGTGCTTTATTTATTGTGGATATTAAAAAAGAGCACATTGCAGTAGCAGAAGCTCAAAAATTAAACATCCCAATTTTTGCAATGGTAGATACAAACTCTGATCCAAGAGAGGTAGATTTTGTAATTCCTGCAAATGATGATGCTTCTAAATCTGTAGATAAAGTTTTATCTTTTTTAACAGATGCAATTGCTGAAGGTTTATCTGACAGAAAAGCAGATAAAGATAAAGTAAAAGAAGCTAAAAGTCCTAAAGAGCCAAAAGCTCCTAAAAAAGACGAGAAAGCAAAAGCTGCTAAAGCAACAGACGAAGAAGAATAAAATTAGTTTTAATCGATAATTTAAAAATAAATAACATGGAAACAGTAAAAGTAAGTGCTGCTGATGTTAAAAAGTTAAGAGAAGCTACTGGAGCTGGAATGATGGACTGTAAAAAGGCATTAGTTGAAGCTGGTAACGATTTTGACAAAGCAATAGATGTTTTACGTAAAAAAGGTCAGAAAATTGCTGCAAAAAGAGCTGATAGAGATTCTACAGAAGGTGTTGCAGTAACTAAAATTAATGATGACAATACAGTTGGTGTTGCTATCGTTTTAGCTTGTGAAACTGATTTTGTTGGTAAAAACGATTCTTTTGTAGCTTTAGGTGGTCAGTTTGCTGATATCGCTTTGAATACAAATAGTAAAGAAGAGTTTTTAGCTGCTGATTTTGGTGGAATGACTGTTGCTGATAAATTGGTTGAACAAACTGGTGTAATTGGTGAAAAATTAGAAATTACTGCTTTCGAAAAAGTAGAAGCTGCCTATGTTGGTGCTTATACACACATTGGTAAAATTGCTGCTTTAGTTGGTTTATCTGCTGTTGTAGAGAATGCTGAAGAATTAGCAAAAGATGTTGCAATGCAAGTTGCTTCAATGGGTGCAACTACTTTATCTTACAAAGATTTTGATCCTGCATTTGTTGCTGCTGAAACAGAAGCTAGAATTGCAGTTATCGAAAAAGATAATATCGAATTAGGTAGATTAGGGAAAACGTTGAAAAATGTTCCTCAATATATTTCTATGTCTCAATTAACTCCAGAAGTTTTAGCGAAAGCTGAAGCTGATGCAAAAGCTGAATTAGCTGCAGAAGGGAAACCAGAAAAAATCTGGGACAGAATTTTACCAGGAAAAATTGATAGATTCGTTGCTGATAACACAACTTTAGATATGGAACAATGTCTTTTAGATCAAGCTTTTATTAAAGATGATAAAAAGAACGTTGCAGAATATGTAAAGACTTATGGTGATGTAGAAGTATCTACTTTTAAAAGAGTTACTTTAGGATAATTTACACTGAATTTATTTCAGAACTTTATTCATATAATTTAAAACCTCGCATTTTTGCGAGGTTTTTTCGTTTTTATAAAGTAGCTAAATTAAATATCCCAAAAAAAAGAAATTGAATAATTCGAGTAGTTCTGATACGATTGAGTAATTATTACTCGCTTTTTTAAATTCGCTAATTAACTAATCAACTAATTTCCATTACATTATATAAATAATTGGATTAGAGGTATATTTTTTGAAAATAAGGCATCAATAAAAGCAAACTTATCAAAAAAATAAAATATGATTAGAAAAGTATTTCTTACACCATTTCAAAAATTTATAAAAATTGAAGGTTTTAGCGGGATTTTATTATTGTTGAGTACAATAATTGCATTAATCTGGGCTAATTCTAGTTTTGGAAATACATATGCTGAACTTTGGGATTATAAAATAGGAATTTCTGGCGAAGGTTTTGAACTTAAAAAACCTTTATTACTTTGGATTAATGATGGCTTAATGGCAATTTTCTTCTTTTTAATTGGTTTAGAAATAAAAAGAGAAGTGTTAATTGGTGAATTAAATTCTGTAAAGAAATTAGCATTCCCCTTATTTGGCGCCATTGGTGGAGCTTTAATTCCAGTGGGTTTATACATTCTTTTAAATCAAAATCCAGAAACATTTAAAGGTTGGGGAATTCCTATGGCTACAGATATAGCATTTTCCTTAGCAGTTTTAAATGCTTTAGGAAAAAGAGTGCCATTAAGTTTAAAAATATTTTTAATCGCTTTTGCAATTGTAGATGATATTGAAGCTGTTTTAGTAATCGCTATTTTTTATAGTGGCACCATAAAAACAACGTTACTTTTAATTGCTTTAGGTTTATTAGCAATCTTATACTTTTTATCTTATAAAGGCTATTACTCAAAATTCATTTTATTTTTTACAGGAGTTGTTGTTTGGATCTTATTTTTAAAATCTGGTGTTCACCCAACTGTGGCAGGAATTTTACTAGCTTTTTCTGTACCTATAAGGCAAAGAATAAATAGTTATACATTTGTTACACAACTAGAAAATGTTTATAATAATATTAAAAAAGCAAGCATTTCAAGGAAGCCTATTTTATCTAATGAGCAAATAGAATCTATGGACGATTTAGAGAGCTGGAGTAATAAATTTCAATCTCCTTTGCAGCATTTAGAACATAATTTACATGGTTGGGTTGCTTATTTTATAATTCCTGTTTTCGCGCTTGCAAATGCTGGTGTGCTTATAGATAGTTCTGCAGGTATAGAAGTTGCATTGGTTGTAAATATTGTAATTTGTTTGGTTTTAGGAAAAGGTTTAGGCATACCAATTGTAATATTTATTGCTGAAAAATTAAACCTGTTGCAAATTCCTGCAAATATAAATTTTAAACAAATTATAGGCGTTTCATTTATTGCTGGTATAGGTTTTACAATGGCAATTTTTGTGGCAAGTTTAGCATTTACATCTAGTCCAGAATATATAAGTTCAGCAAAAATTGGTATTTTACTGGGATCACTTATTTCTGCAATTATTGGCTATTTAATTTTAAGGTTTAGCACCAAAAAAAATGTATTTTTAAAAAAAGGATTGAGAATTGTTAATTAACTATAAAAATTTTAGAATACAGTGTTGAAAAATAAATCAACATTAAAAAAAGTTTAAGCACAAAAGATGAGCATCAAAAATACAGCTTTAGAAGAAAGAATTAAGGAACTTACCTGTTTGTATGAAGTATCTTCTATCATCGTAAATGCAGATGCTGTTGAAATTTCAGAAACGCTAAAGGCCATTGGTAAGAGCTTAAAAAAAGGATTTCAGTTTCCTGAACAAACAAATATTTTAATTGAAATTCCTTTACACACTTACAAAACTGGACCTTTAAATCAAGAACATCAAATTTCTGCTGATGTAATTCTATTCAATAAAATTAAAGGGAGAATTGTAGCATCAATCAAAAAAAAATCTCTTTTATTTTTAGATGAAGAGCAACCTTTGTTGGATAATGTAGCTTTAAAATTAGGGAATTTATTAGAAAGAATAGAAATTCAACAAAATGAAATTTCTCTTAAAAGACAAATGGAACGTGCAGATCGTTTAAAAATATTAGGAGAATTAACTGCAGGAATTGCGCACGAATTAAATACACCTTTAGCCAATATTTTAGGATTTGCAGAGCTTTTAAAAGACGATTTTAAAAATGTTAATCAAACTACTCAAGATGTAGATAAAATTATAAGCAATGCTATTTTTGCAAGAGAAGTTGTTAAAAAATTAATGTTTTTTGCTTGTGAAATGCCACAAGAAAAAAAAGAAATAAATATAGTACCGAATATAAAAAATGCCCTTAATTTATTAGAGGCAACCTTTAGAAAAGAACAGGTAAAACATACAATTATTATTGATGAATCAGAATTAAATTTAAAAGCAGATACTGTTCAAATTACACAAATTTTATTCAACTTAATAATCAATGCTATTTATTTTTCACCTAAAAATGGCTTGGTTACTATTAAAGCTCATCAAACAAAAACAGATATAGTTTTAGAAATTTTTGATGAGGGAGAAGGAATTTTAGAAGAGAATTTAGATAAAATTTTTCAACCATTTTTTTCTACAAAATCTCCTGGAGATGGAACTGGATTGGGTTTAAGCGTAGTTCATGGAATTGTTGCCAGCCATCATGGAACTATTAAAGCAAAGAATAATAAATTAAAAGGTGCTTGTTTTACTGTTAAATTACCAAAATCTTAAAAGTATGCAATTAAGAAAAGAAAATATTTTAATTGTAGATGATGATGTACATATTTTAGAATTATTACAACGTCATTTACATTCTTGGAATTATCATACCTACAAAGCAATTTCTGTAAAAGAAGCTGTTAGTATTTTAAAAGATACACAAATAGATTTGCTAATTACAGATTTAAAAATGCCAGAAATAGATGGTTTTGAGTTGATTAAATTTGTTTCCGAACATTATCCTAATTTACCCAAATTAGTAGTTACAGGCTATCCTTCTGTGCAAGATTCTTTAGCTGCAATAAAAGCGGGTGTTGTAGATTACTTAACAAAACCATTTACCAAAAATGAGTTAGAAACTGCTGTAACTACTTCTTTAAAAAATCAACTTTTGTCTGAAACTGATGTAAATTCATCCGAAGAAAATAACAGTAAAAGTTATGGTGAAATTATAGGTAATTCAGAAAAAATAAATAACGTAATTCAAATTATTGAGCGTGTAAAAAATAACAAAGCAACCATATTTATTAAAGGCGAAAGTGGCACAGGTAAAGAACTCGTTGCAAGAGCTATACATTATAAAGGTAAGTTTGCCAAAGCTCCATTTATTGCTGTAAATTGTGGTGGCATTCCAGAAAACCTGCTAGAAGCAGAATTATTTGGCTACACAAAAGGGGCTTTTACTGGCGCAGATAAAGATCGAGATGGTTTTTTTCAAGCAGCAAATGGAGGAACTATTTTTTTAGATGAAATTGGCAATGCTCCTTTAAATGTGCAGGCTAGATTATTACGTGTTTTACAAGAAAAAGAAGTTGTAAAAATTGGTGCACAAAAACCAAAAAAAATTGATGTGCGAATTATTGCAGCAACCAATAGCGATTTAAAAGCAATGATTGCAAAACAAACTTTTAGAGAAGATTTATTTTACAGATTAACAGTTGTTGAAATAAATATTGCTCCTTTAAGAGATCGTAAAGAAGATATTAAACCTTTAGTAGATAAATTTTTATTTAAATATGGACTTGAATATAAAGACAGATTCATTAAAATTGAACCAGCTGTTTTAAATATTTTAGAACGTTATAATTGGCCTGGAAACATCCGAGAATTAGAAAATATAATTCAACGTGCAGTAATTATGTGCGATAAAACAATTGAAGTTCAGCATTTACCAGACACTTTAAAGCATAATATTAATTTTCCTGATGAAAGATTAGTTTCATTAAAAGAGTTTGAAAAAAAATACATTCAGAAAGTTTTAAATGCTACCAATAATAACAAGACGAAAGCTGCAGAAATTTTAGGAATTACGCGAAAAACGCTGAGTCATAAATTAGATAATTAGTTGGATACATCTTACACTAGCGAGTAATTATTACACAATATTTGTATGCAACTAAATTTATTTAACTTTAACATCTATCTAAATATCAATACATTAAAAAATACGCAAACTAAAATCGTTTTTTTTGGCATGTAGATTGTACAATTAATAGAGATAAAAATATAATTTAAATTTTGTTAGATGAAAAGCTATTTAATTACAGTTTTAATTGTTTTAGGAAGTTTGAGTTTAAATGCACAAGAAACAAAAATCGAAGTAAAAAAAGGAGATATTTTTGAAATTGTTAAACCTTCTGGAAACAATTACAAGCACATAAATTTTCCTAGAAAAAATATTATACTTAAAAAAGGTGGTGTTTTAACCAACCAAACTGTAAATGGTAAAGAGGTAATTGTTACTAAAGTTACCAAGAAAAATAATGGTTCCACAAAAATAAAAGTAAAACCAACTGATGGAACTGGGTTTTATAAAGTAATAAAAAGTGTTTCTATAAATTTTGAAGAAGCTATAAAATCTGGAGAAATAAGAGTTAAAGAAGATAGTTAGTTAAGTTAGTAGTTTAGTATTATTTTTTAATTGGTAGCGCCTTAACAGTTTATCTGTTAAGGCGTTTTTTTACGAATTCAAGTTTTTTTTTAAAAGCGTACTTTTTACTCAATTGTGTAATAAGGAATCAATTTTTATTTCATCCTTTTTTTATGTTTTTCAAAAAAAACCATACAGCCAAAGGCTTTACAGCAATCTTTTTTATATTTAAAATGCCTTGGCACACAGCTTGCCATAGATATTATAAATACTAAAAAAAATATTTATGAAAACAAATCCTTTAAATCTATGCAGCATTTGTATGTACAATACTGCTTGTGTTCTTACCCATTCAAAAGAAAAAGTTTGGTCTTGTAGCGATTTTGAAGAATCTGTAACTGTTTATAAGCATAAAAATACCATACCAAATTTTGCTATAACATCTGTTTAAAAATATGTTCAATAATTTAAATAACATTAAAGAAAATTCATAACTCAAGATTAGAAAAATACAATAACATGAAATACGGAAATATTATACTTGAAAAAAAAGAATATGTGTATTTAAAACGACTTTTAAACCTGAATACGTACGCTAATAACTCTAATACTCAAAGTTCAATACAAAGGCTAATAGAAGAGTTAAAAACAGCTCAAATTGTTGATGATATAAACATGCCAGAAGATGTAATTCGCTTTAATAGCAATGTTAAAGTAATTGCAGAAAATGGCTGGGAAAATACTTTAAAAATTGTTGTTCCATCAGAAAAAAATGTGAAAGAACATAAAATATCTGTGCTATCGCCAATAGGAATTGCACTTTTTGGATATTCAGAAAACGATGAATTAGTTTGGGATTTTCCTGGAGGACAAAGAAAAATTAAAATTGTAGCTGTAAATCAAGATGAAAATCACAAACGAATAGAAGTATTACTTTAAAAACTAGATGATGAACTTACTAAACACCAATATTTATAAACACGACACAGATGTAGATAAATCTCATAAACTAAACACCACAGAACTTTCTAATTGGTTAATGCAATTAAGATTTATAAAAGAAGAACTAAAAATTTTAATTGAATTATGCAGTAATTCTCTAAACAAAAAAAATATAAATGATGAAGAAATACTGTTAGAATTTGAAAAGAAGAACCAAGAAAATGATCATCTGTTAAGTATTTTACATAAATATATGAGCATTAGAGAGCATATTGCAGAATGTGAAGACACTCAATGTGACACTACATATCTCAATGAACATAAAAAACATAAAGAGACCTATTTACAACATATGGATAGTTATAGAAAATTAAAAGATCAATTTTATGTTGATGTACATAAGCAATTAAACTTAAATAATAACTGCTAAATGTAAGTATTTAGAGAGCTGTAAAATATCATGAAAAAAATTTTAATACCTATAGAATTTAAAAACAATAGTGATAAAGTTATAGAATATGCTGTTCATTTACACAAAAATGAAGCCTGTGCTTTTTATCTTTTAAATACATATTCTTTAAATATTTCTGGTTTACAAGCTTTAAATTTTTTAAAAGCTAGTAAAGATTGGTTTGAAAAACCAAAACAAAAATCTGAAAAAGGTTTAGTTATTTTAGTTGATAAATATTCAGCGATTTATAAAGAGCATAAACATCAATTTTACGCACTATCTGAATGTGAAAGCCTAATAAGAGGAATTCAAAAAACAATTGAAAACCTTAAAATAGATTTAATTATAATGGCTACAAAAGCTAAAAAAGAAAAATGTTTTGACAAATATGCCACAAACACAGAAAGAATTATCGAGAATATTAGAAAATGTCCATTGATAATTATGCCTGAAAATCAAACGATTGAATAATACTATTTACTATTAAATGAACACTAATATTAATAAAAAGAAAATCCGATTCCAAAAGAGACACTATCTAACCTATTATTTTTAAAACCTAAGAGCCCTTTTCTATGGAAATCTAGTCTTACAATGGTGTTAACTCTTTTTCCACCTGCAATTTGACCACCAATTCCAAATCCGTAATAATTACCATCTGGATACCTATTTGTTGGTCGCCACATTTTTCCATAACTCGTTTCTATAAAAAAAGCATCATCTTCTCTTTCAGTAATATTATATCTTAAAGTTGTGTAGGTAGGAAACGCATCTACAGCATAATTCCAATGAAAATCATAGCCTGCATGCAAACTCACTGCCAACCGTCTTTTAAACTCATAGCCAATACCTAGTCTTAAAAAAATTGCTGCAGGTACAATTAAAGGTTCACCATCATCTGGATCTAACGTATAATTTTCGTTAATGCCTAAAGTAAAATTGAACGTACTTGTAAAAAAAGGGCTTCCTAATTTTTCTTGTGATGAGAGTTGAACTGCAAATAAAAGAGCAATACTAAATAGTAGTTTTCTCATAAAATAGTTTGGTTGATTTTTTATTTTGAATCAAAAACTATTCCGAGTTCAAATATTATTCTTTTTCTAACAATAAGACTATCTTATTAAAATCGGCTGCACTATTTATTACCTTTCTGTATTCTTCATACAAAGCTACTTTTACAATATTTTTTCTATAATGTTCATCTGCAGTAATTGTTAAAATATTATCTTTTAAAGTGTAATAAGATTTGAAAGAAAATAGTTCTTTCCCTTTTTCTGAATAAACATTATCAATATTAATATCCTCTAAATTTGTTATTTTATAGCCAGCTGGAATTTCTATATTCAAGGTTCTAAAATAACTTCTTTGAAACTCATTCTCTAAAGGTAAAACTCTTTCTTTTTCTTGATATAATTGCATTTGCCCACCAATTAATTGCCCTAATTTAAACAAGTATTTTCTTCCTGCTTTTTCCACAAAATCTTCGGATGTAAAATCTGCAATAAACTTTATTGGTTTTACACCAAATAATTCTGGGTCTTCATTTACTATTTTTCGAGAACTAATTTCTATATTTTTACTTACACTTTCAAAAATACCATCTATTAATTCTTCTCTCTTATCACCTACAATTAAATTGGTGTAAGGCTGAATATTCATAGCATAATAGCCATTAAAAGATCTTTCAAAATGAATTATATTTTCAGTTAAATCTTCTTCATTAAATTTAATATCTACTAACATTGTATCAAAATTTTCAGCAGCTTTTACTGGCTGAATATATTTGATTTTGCCAATGGCAGATTTAAAATCGCCAACAGTTACTTCTTTAATAAACAAACCATATGTATCTGTTTTAAAAGGATCTGGGAAACCATATCTTGTGCCTTCCGAATTAGGAGAAAGGTATTTTTTTGTTTTTGGAAAATAGATTAAAAAATCTGTCAAAAAGTTATTTGCTTCAAACTCTTTATCGAATTTCAAATTATTTCTATCACTTGTTAAAACAAGTTCGTGCTTAATATTTAGAGTTCTTAATAACGCAATATAGAGTTTTAAGACACCAGTTTCATTCGCTACTTTTTTGGTTAGCACCTCATCTAAATTTTGTAAATCTTCCCCATTTACATCCGAAGAAAAAATAGCCGTTTTAATTACAAAATCTATTTTTCTAGCTTTTGTTTCTTCATCTGCATTTTCAGGCAACTTTAAATTTTCTATAAATTTATAAATTAACTTTTTTGTATTTTCATTGTAATCTGGATAATAAAAACTGTACAAATTTTGAGAAACCTTATTGTAAGAAACAATATTATTTGCATTATTTGCAGTGTTTTTATCAAGTTTATAAACTATAAAACCTCTTTGGGCATCATAAGCTGAAAGAGTTTCATCCTCTAATTTTTGCAAGTTTTTTACGTGTAATTTATAGTGATATTTTTTAACTGTAGTTGTATCTTCTACAACTGCTGGTAAATCATTAAAATTTTTAAATTTAAACACTAAATTGGCTGGCGAGAATAGATCGAACTCAACCTTATTTTTGTGATAAGAAGATTGTAAATCCAATCTTTTACCCATGTAAGAGGGATTTTTTTTTGCTACATAAATATATTCGATAAAACTACCTTTTGTAATTCCTTCAAAAGCAAAATATTTATAAGTTCTCCCAGTTTCTTCATCTTGTGCTGTAAGGATTTTAGAAGCGTCTAAGTCGATAATATCTCCTTTTGGATTGATAACTCTGGCTTTGTTTATTTGTAGCTCAGATTCTGATGAAAAAGGTAAATAAACCTTGTTATAATCTTCAATGGCATCATCTGAATTTAACCACAAGACTTTATGCTCTAAAAAATATTCTACTAAACTTTCGCCTTCAAAATAAAACTCTGTAACTACTTTTTCTTTTAAAGCGATTAAACTTTCATCTTTGTTTGTAACGTTATAACTTGGATTTTGCTCCCAATCATAGCTTTTAAAAAAAGGTGCTTGTTGTGCAAAAGCGACTTTAAAACTAACTAAAAAAAGGATTAATAGATATTTTTTCATAGGTCTTTATAATTTTTTGAAAACTACTATTTCTTTGTAGTTCTTTTCAATTTTATCAATTAATTTATTTACTTCTTTTTGTTCTTCTAAACTTAAGGTTAAAAAGTTTAACGTAATTGTTTGGCTATAGACAATTTCTTTATCTGTTTGACTATATTGTATAGTTCCTGTTAAAAATTCATTCGAAAAAGCTACTGTTTCTGGAATATAATCTACTTTATAACCTGCTGGAATTGCTAATTTGGTGATATAATTAAAGTATTTTTTATACTCATATTCTATAGCAGTTTTTCTTTTTTTATCAGTTTTAAACCTAGAAATATCTTTGTTTAAATTTAGATTGATGTAAATTTCATCTCCCAATTTTTTCGAGTAATCATTAATTTCAAAAGTATAATCGACTATAAAATCTTTATCATAATCGTACTTATTAGTTTCACTAAAAGTTTTTACTAAAAACTTGTTATTTCCTTTAAAAAAATTGCTGTTGTAAAATTGTTTTAGTTTTGTATCTGTATCTGCATTTTCTATAGCATTAAAAAAATCAATTTTTGTATAGCCTGCTATTGATGTTTTAGAATTACCAACAACAACATCATTTTCAATTTTCAGGAAAGTAGTATCTATAATTGCGTTTTCTTTGGCTTCAATTACAGGTACTTTTTTGATTTTAAAATCTTTTCCATAAGAAACTAATGCCTCTTTTCCTTGGATGAATGAAGTTGGTATACCAAACTTAATATACCTTCCTGTAGCATCTAAATAATAGGTTTTTCCATTGTTTTCATAAGAAAGAATCATGTGATTATCTACAATTGGTGTTGGTACTTCTTTGTACGTATAAGGAATACTTCTTGTGCCAATCCAAGTTAAATTACCTTTTATGCCAGCAATTTCTAACATTCTATATAAAATACTTGAATTGTCTTTACAATCACCATATTTTTTTCTAAAAACCTCATTAGATTCTCTTGGAATAAAACCACCAAGTGCATATTCAAAAGCAATATATTTAATGTTTTGTTGTGCCCAATAATAAATGGCTTTAACTTTTTCTAACTCTGTTTTTTTATCTGCTGTAATTTCGTTGACTAATTGAACTAATTCAGCATTTGCAGGTTCTACATTAACATTTTCTACTAAGGAATAATACCAATTGTACAAATCTGAGACATCTCCTAAAATCTTTTTTGTTTCTTTTTTTGATTTATAAGAAGTGATTATTGGGACAATATGTGGCAAAAATGTCTTGTGATTTGGAGTACCAGCCTCATTTTCATATTCTGCTTTATTTTCTTGTAACCAAGTATAAACTGTAGTTTTTCTTTTTTCTTCTTTGGTAAATTTAATGTCGTTTTCTTTAACGTGAAATTGCTTAAAATCTAAAGTAATCTCCTTATCAACAATAATTGTTACCTTATTTTTTACAATTGGAAAATAATCACCAAAGTAAAAAGGGCTTAAAAAACGTGGGTTTTTTATAATTTGAGAATATTCTAATCTAGATTTTGAGCCTTTTTGTAAATTCGGATAAATAAAATTTAACGTTTTTGTATCATCATAAAAAGAATCATTTAACTCATCTTTTTCCTTGAATGTTTTTACTTCTGTTTCAATATATTTATCTGTATTATAAAAAAAAGAAGACGCTTTTATTTTCCCTAATTCAAAAAAAGATGAAAAACTTAACCTATTTTTTGAGTTGTAAGTTGCAGATTCATTCAAAAATAAATCTTCCTCTAAAAATTCTTGAGTTATTTTTATGTCATCCTTATCAGTCTCAATTGTTATAATTGTTTCTTGTTGCAAACGAACTCTTGAGGCATCAGGATACAATTTACTATACTTATTAAAATCGCTAGAAAATTGAGCACTAATTTCTGAGATTGAGAAAAGTAAAACAACTAAAAGTATTCTAAAAAGTTTCGACTTTGTATATTTTTCCATTGATGTATTCCTTTTTCTTTTCTAATTTCCCAGCTTTATTATAATAGTTTGAAATACCATGCAATTCGTTATTTAAAAATAATCTTTCTGCTTTTTTATTTCCATTTTCATAATATGTTTTTACTATACCATTTAAAGATCCATATAAATAAGTAGCTTCTGTTTTAAGTTTACCATTTTCATAATAGGATTTTCTTACACCATTAAAAACATCAACTTCATAATTAATATCATCAGCTATATTGCCATTATAATAGTAAGATTTGTAATTGTTTACAATATCGCCATTTTTAAATTCCATGGTTACAGAAGGCTTTCCATTATCAAAAAAAGCATTTATTTTTCCTGTTTCATTTGTTAATTTAATCATAGGAACTTCTGCCCCATTTTTATCTAAATAACTGTAACCAATTAAATCTCCATGATTGTAAAATCTTGTTAATTGCAAATTTCCAGAAGTTGCATAAAATTCCTTTTTTCCATGTAATTTGCCACCATAAAATGTTGCAGTACTTTCTGTTTTTCCGTTTTTATAATAATTGATATCTGTGCCAACTTCTGAACCATTTTCATAATTATAAAGAGCCTCTAACTTACCATCTTTATAATATCTAGTTATTTTACCATTTATATTTCCAAGTAAATACATAGTTGTACTTTCTAATTCGCCAGTTTCTAAAAACCAAGACCACAATCCATTTTGCTCTCCATTCAAATAACTTCCTGTAACTTTTTTATTTCCATTGTAATAAAACTCTGAATAATCGCCATGTTTTATGCCATTTACTAAAGTAGCTTTTGTATTAGGATTTCCATTTAAATCATTTATAATTACAACATATTCTTTTTCTTTGTTCATGTAATTTATCTCCTGTAAAGGTTTCCCTTGTAAATCTAAAATTACATCTGTAAGTTGTGTGCCAAATTCATAAGTAGCTGTTGAATTTAATTTACCAGCAACATTAAAATATTGTTGTTCTCCATGCAATTCGCCTTTATAAAAAAAGTTAACCGATGATAAAGAACCATCTTTTTGGTAATATCTCCATTCTCCATGAGCAGCATTTTCTTTATACCAACCTTGTGATTTTATTTGTTTATTAAGATAATAATCGACAAAATAACCTTCTAAAACATCTACTTTATATGGAGAAATAGATTCCACATTTCCATTTTTATAATAGGTAAAATAATCTCCATCCGTTTTATTTTCTATAAAATTACCTTTGGCATTTAAAACTCCATTATTTGTATAAAATTTCCATTCGCCCATTTTTCCTCCAGAAATATCATACAAACCTTCAGAAGTTTTAATCCCTTTAGGAGAATAGCCTTCGTAGAAAAATTCGCCACCTTTCTTTTTTCCTGTTTTTATAACAGCTCCTTCTTTATCAAAAAAGGTATATGCAATCATTTCTCCTTTTCTGTAAGTGTATTCATAATACAATTTTCCATCTGTATCATAATACTTATAACTATCATCTAAATCGCCAACGTTATAAAAAAAGTCACTTTCTAAAGTTCCGTCTAAATAATAGGTTTTCCAATTACCATCATAATAAGCTTTATCACTTTGCCCAATTTCGGTAATTTGACCTGTTGGAAAATAACTTTTATAACTCCCTTTTAGCTCGCCATTTACATATTCAGTTTCCAAAGAAATTTTATGATCATGGTAATATCTTGTTACAGTTCCTTCTAATTTACCTGCTACATAATTCGATTTTTCATACAAATCTCCATTTGCGTAAAATTCTTTAACCTCACCTTCAATAAATCCATTTTTATAAGGAATTATAAACTCAACAATTTTTTCACCAACTTTAAAATACGATTTATAAATTCCTTCAAGTTCTCCTTCTTTAAAATATTTTCTTTGTTTTAAAGCTCCTTTTTCATCAAAATACTCATATTCTCCATCTAATTCATCATTTTTATAAATAGCATTTATATATTTTTTGCCATTATTATAAAACATTTCATTTTTACCATCTAACTTTCCATTTGTGTAAGATGCAGTTTCTTTAAGATCATTTTTATAATCAAACCAATTCCATTCTCCTATTCTTTCTTCTTTATCATTAAAATTTCCTTTGGCAACTATTTTTCCTGATTTGCTAAAAATTTCCCATGGTCCAACTGAAACATTGTTTTCTTTAGTTCCAACTGCATTTACAGCGTCACCAACATATTCATAATAAACCTCTTGCTCTTTTCCATTAAAATTAATAGTAGTTTTAGAAACTAATGCTACCCATTTAGTTTTTAAAGCTTCTAAAAAAGTAGAAATATCATCCGTTTTTTTCTCTATAATTTTTTTGTACTCTTCATTTTCAATTGAATAAGAAAGGGTGTAAATAAAATTATCGAAATAGTTATTTTCTGAAATCCATATATACAATGGTAAATACTTTTGTGACCAAAAATTGTCTTCACCTTTAAAATCTTTCAATTTTGCCAACATTGCATGATTTTGTTTCGTTAAAGCTATATTTATAGGGTTGCCTGTTTCATATTTCTCGTTCATGGCAATTTTGCTGCTTAGAACCAAATCTGTTTCTTCGTAAGAATCATCTGCATCTTCTAATTCCACATCAATATCTCTTTCATTTGAGTTTTTTGAAACTACAATATTATTTAAAGATTTTAAAGTATTAAAAGCGCCTTCTGCATCTGGTTCTAACAACAAATACATATTAAAAGCCATTAAAGCTTGTGTTAATCTTTCTTGCTTATAATAAATATTACCAATTTGTAAATGTGGTTTTTTATTAAAAGGATTTAAAATAATACTCTTTTTATAAAAAGATAAAGCTTGGTTTAGTTTTCCTAAACTTTCTAGAACAACTCCTGTATTAAAATGTAACAAGTAATTCTTAGGATACATTTTTATTCCTTTACTATAGGTTTCTATAGCTTCATCGTATTTTTCTAAATTCGTTAAAGCAACACCTTTGTTTATATAAAAAAATACTTTGGATTCTTTATGATTGTCGTTAATACCTTTATTAGCAACTTCTATTGCCTCTTCATATTTACTTAATTGTAATAAATAATAAGATTTAGAGGTTAAAAGCGGATAATAAATGGAGTCGTTTTTATTAATTTTATCAATTAATTCTAACGTTTTTTCGTAGTTCCCTTTAGAAGAAGCTTCTGAGATTTGTTCTTTAATCTCAGCATAATCTATGAACGGAATTTTTTTTTGTGAATAGCTAAACTGAGCTATCAATACCATAGCAATTATTATTCTTTTAATCATACTCAACTAATAAATTTAATTTTTCTTTTCTCTTAATTTTCTTTTTTCCATTGGTTAAAACCACCTAAAACATGAATTACGTTAAAACCTTCTTCTTTTAAAATAACACCTGCTTTTTCGCTTCTATTTCCAGACCTGCAATACAAATACACTGTTTTATTTTTGTCTAGTAGATTGCTTGCTTTCGTTTTAAAATCTTCCTCAAAATAATTAGCAAAAACTGCAGTTTCTATAAAACCTTCCTTTATTTCTTCTGGGGTTCTAACATCCATCAATTGAATATTTTTAGTTGCTAATAATTCTTTAAGTTCTAAAGTTGTAATACTTTCTACTTGTTGTTTTTTATCACAATTGATAAAAAAAACGCTCATCAACAAAAAATAAATTACAGGTTTCATTACGTTATTTTAAAGTTGATGGACAAACTGTAGCCGTTCTTTTAATCGTTGTATTTCTGATGGCTGCATAACCACCTGCAACATCTATTACGTTATGGAAACCTCTTGCTTTTAAGATTGATGATGCAATTACTGAACGATAGCCTCCTCCACAATACACATAAAAATCTTCTTTTTTAGGGAACTCTGTTATATGATCATTTAAAAAAGACAAAGGTGTACTTGGCACATTTTCTATATGTTCACTTTCGAATTCACCTGGTTTTCTAACATCAAAAACAATGGCATTTTCTTTTATTTTATCACCTAAAACGTCTGCAGAAACAGATCTTAAAGTGTCAATTTCTTTATTTGCATTCTGCCAAGAAGCAAAACTACCTTCTAAATATCCTAAAACATTATCGAAACCAACTCTAGACAAACGAGTAATTGTATCTTCTTCCCTACCTTCTGGAACTACCAATAAAATTGGCTGTTTGGTATCTTTAATCAAAGCACCAACCCAAGGTGCAAAACCACCATCAATACCAATAAAAATAGATTGTGGAATAAAGCCTTTTATAAATTCTGTTTGATGACGAACATCTAAGATTACAGCATTTGTATCATTTGCCATAAATTCAAATTCTTTTACTGATAAAGGTTTTGCGCTATTTTTAATCACATCATCTATTGATTTATAACCTTCCCTATTCATTTGTACATTTAAAGGGAAATAAGCTGGAGGAGGCAATAAACCCTCTGTAACTTCTTTAATAAATTCAGCTTTGGTCATGTTTGCTCTTAAAGCATAATTGGTTTCTTTTTGATTGCCAATTGTACCCACAGTTTCTTTACTTAAGTTTTTACCACAAGCAGAACCAGCTCCATGTGCAGGATATACAATTACATCATCTGCCAAAGGCATTACTTTATTACGTAAACTATCAAACAATAAACCTGCTAAATCTTCTTGTGTTAAAGCTCCTTTTTGTGCTAAATCTGGTCTACCAACATCACCTAAAAACAACGTATCTCCACTAAAAAGTGCATGGTCTTTTCCGTTTTTATCTTTTAAAAGATAACAAGAACTTTCCATAGTATGTCCTGGAGTATGCAACACTGTAATTTTAAGATCACCCACTTTAAAAACTTGATGATCTTCTGCAATAATAGCATCAAAATTAGTTTTTGCTGTTGGTCCAAAAACAATTTTTGCACCTGTTTTTTCTGCTAAAGTTACATGACCACTCACAAAATCTGCATGAAAATGAGTTTCAAAAATATATTTGATCTTACTATTATTTTTTGCAGCTCTATTTATATAATCTTGTACTTCTCTTAATGGATCTATAATGGCAACTTCACCATTACTTTCAATATAATAAGCACCTTGTGCTAAACAACCTGTGTAAATTTGTTCTATAATCATAATCTTATTCTTTTAATCAACTATCAAAATTACACTTGAAAACTTTTTCTTAAATGATATTTTTAAGTTGTATTCTTAATTATTTATATGCTTGGTGGATGTATTTTGCGTACTTTTCTTGATGTTTTCTGCAGCCAGTTTTATAAAATTTTACAGCTTGATTGGCTCTCATAAAAAAATGATTGATGGTGATAATATCTAAAATACCACTTCTAAACAAATCGTCTCTCACAGGACCTTTTACACCTGCAAAATAAAATTCTACACCTTTCTTTTGATAAAACTTAATGCGTTCTTTTAACATTTCTACTCCAGTACTATCTACTCTATTGATGCTTTCTGCATCTAATACAATTAATTTTAATGCTTTCCCTTTTTTATCCGCCATTAAATCTAAATGATCTCTAAAATAATTAGAATTGGCATAGAATATTTGTGCATCAAACCTGAAAACTAAAATATCATCATCTATAATTACTTCTTCAAAACGGTTTTTGTTTCTATAAAAATTAGAGTCTGGCACTTTGCCTAATTCAGTAATGTAAGGTTTAGACGTTCTGTATATTAGAACGATTAGTGATAAACCCACTCCTGCCATTATTCCATATTCTATTCCTAAGAGTAATGTTGCCAAAAACGTTGCTAACATCAACCAAAAATCTAAATTATTGGCTTTCCATAAAAAAGCTGCTTCTTTAAAATTGATTAAATTAAAAACTGCTACAATAATAATGGCAGCTAAAACCGTTTTTGGTAAATGATAAAATAATGGCGTTAAAAAAAGTAATGTTATAATTACCATTACAACAGAAATTAAAGCTGCCATTCCTGTTTTTGCTCCACTTTCTTGGTTAATTGCAGATCTTGAAAAACTAGAGGTTGATGGATATGCTTTAAATAAAGACCCAACCATATTTGCCAAACCTAAAGCAATTAATTCTTGGTTTGGTCTTATTCTATATTCGTCTTGTTTTGCTTCTAAAGATTTACCTATGGAAATGGTTTCTAAATAACCAACCATTACTAACGTAAATGCAATTGGTAACAATTCTTTTATTTGTTCTAAGTCGAATTCTGGCACTCCAAAAAAGGGCAATCCAGATGGAATATCTTTTACAATTGAAACATCATTAAAACTTGTTCCAAAGTATTTCATTATTAAAATTCCAAGTACAACAACAATTAGCGCACTTGGTATTTTTTTATTTATCTTTCTAAAAAAGATAATAATACTAACAGATATCAAACCAATTACTGTTGTATGAATATTGTAATTCGTAATTTGAAACCAAATATCTTCTATAATATACTGTATTTGATCACTTTGCATAAAATCTACACCCAGTAAATTTCTAAATTGATTTACACCAATAATTAATGCAACTGCAGATGTAAAGCCAGTAATTACTGGTTTTGATAAGAAGTTTACAATAAATCCTAAACTAAAAATACCCAATATAAATTGAATGGAACCTACTAATAATGCCAATAAAATTGCAATCGAAATATAACTTTCTGAACCTGCTAAAGCTAATGTAGAAACTCCTGTTGCCACAATTAAGGAATCCATTGCAACTGGCCCAATTGCCACTTGTCTAGAAGAACCAAATATAGCATACATAACTTGTGGAACTAAGGCACAATACAAACCATAAATAGGAGGTAAACCTGCAATAAGTGCATACGCAATTCCTTGTGGAATTAAAACAATACCAACAGTAATCCCTGCAACTAAATCTCCTTTAAAAAGTGATTTGTTGTAGTTTGGTAACCATTCTAAAATTGGTATTACTTTTTTTATGTTCATTTATTCTTAGCTGTTTGCTAAAGGCTATTTTAAAAAAGTTCTCCTTGATTTCTTCCTTTTACTCTTCCTAAATGTGTATAAGCTAATTCTGTAACTTCTCTTCCTCTAGGAGTTCTCATAATAAAACCTTGCTGAATTAAAAAAGGTTCATATACTTCTTCTATAGTTTCTGTATTTTCTGATACTGCAGTTGCAATGGTACTTAAACCTACTGGTCCTCCTTTAAATTTATCAATAATGGTGGCTAAAATTTTATTGTCCATTTCATCTAAACCATGAGCATCAACATTTAAAGCCTTTAAAGCATATTTTGCAATTTCAATACTAATATTTCCATCGCCTTTTATTTGAGCAAAATCTCTTACTCTTCTTAATAAAGCGTTTGCAATTCTTGGAGTTCCTCTACTTCTACCTGCAATTTCTATAGCAGCTTCCATAGAAATAGGAACCCCTAATATATGTGAACTTCTCTGAATAATAGTTGTTAGTAATTCTGTGGTATAATAATGTAATCTACTGCTAATTCCAAAACGAGCTCTCATTGGTGCTGTTAATAAACCAGATCTTGTAGTTGCACCAATTAATGTAAATGGCTCTAAATTGATTTGAACAGTTCTGGCATTTGGACCAGATTCAATCATAATATCAATCTTGTAATCTTCCATTGCAGAATATAAATACTCTTCTACAATTGGGCTTAATCTATGAATTTCATCTATAAATAGCACATCTCTTTCATCAAGATTTGTTAATAATCCTGCAAGATCTCCTGGTTTGTCTAAAACTGGACCTGATGTTACTTTAATGCCAACTTGTAATTCGTTTGCTAAAATATGCGCAAGCGTTGTTTTCCCTAATCCAGGAGGACCATGAAATAAGGTATGATCTAAAGCTTCTCCTCTTTGATTAGCTGCTTCAACAAATATTTTTAGATTATCTATAGCTTGATCTTGACCTGCAAAATCTTCAAAAGAAAGTGGACGTAATTTTTTTTCTACATCTAAATCTTCGTTTGATAAATTCGTATTTTCAGGATTCAAGTTTTCGTTCATACTTACAAAGATAAATGAATTTGTATTTTATACCTATAAGGTTTTAAAAACCTTATATAAAAATATAATTTAAAAATTGATTATGAATGAAAAAGCCTTTCCAATTCGGAAAGGCTTTTTTTATAATTTTAATATGGTTAAGATTCTTCTTCTCCCTCTAAAAGTGGAGTTGTTTGTAATACAAAATCTTGGCCATGTAAATAATCACTATCGTCATCATTTGGATCTACTCTCTTACTATAATCATAAGCCCATCTATGAACCACAGGTAATTTTCCTGGCCAGTTTCCATGTATATGTTCTACTGGAGTTGTCCATTCTAATGTGTTAGATTTCCAAGGATTTTGAGTTGCTTTTTCTCCTCTATAAATTGATATAAAATAATTCGATATAAATATAATTTGAGCTAAACCACCTACTAAAGCAAATATTGTAATCACAATATTTATGTCAGCTAAATCATCGAACATAGGAAAAGCAGTATTCGAATAATATCTTCTTGGTAAACCTGCTAAACCAATAAAATGCATTGGCCAAAATACTCCATACGCACAGACTATTGTAATCCAAAAGTGCCAATAACCTAATGTTTTATTCATCAATCTACCATACATTTTTGGAAACCAATGATAAACACCTGCAAACATACCAAATATTGCAGAAACACCCATTACTAAGTGGAAGTGAGCAACCACAAAATACGTATCATGAATATTAATATCTAATGCAGAATCTCCTAAAACTAGACCTGTTAAACCACCAGTAACAAAGGTAGATACCAAACCAATAGAAAATAACATTGCTGGGTTTAGCTGTAAATTTCCTTTCCATAAAGTAGTAACATAGTTAAATGCTTTTACTGCTGATGGAATTGCAATTAACAACGTAGTAAATGTAAAGACTGAACCTAAAAATGGATTCATACCTGAAATAAACATGTGGTGACCCCAAACAATTGTTGATAAGAATGCAATTGCCATAATTGACATAACCATTGCTCTATATCCAAAAATTGGTTTTCTTGCGTTGGTAGATATAACTTCAGAAGTTATACCTAATGCAGGTAATAATACAATGTACACTTCTGGATGTCCTAAGAACCAGAATAAATGTTCAAATAAGACTGGAGATCCACCTTGATAATGTAAAACTTCTCCAGAAATAAATATATCTGATAAGTAGAAAGATGTTCCAAAACTTCTATCAAAAACTAATAATAAAGCTGCTGATAATAAAACAGGGAAAGAAACAACTCCAATGATTGCTGTAATAAAGAAAGCCCAAATTGTTAATGGCAATCTTGTCATTTTCATTCCTTTAGTTCTTAAATTAAGTACAGTAACAATATAGTTAAGTGCACCAATTAAAGAAGAAGCAATAAAGATTGACATAGAAACCAACCAAAGTGTCATACCAGCTCCTGAACCAGGAATTGCTTGTGGTAAAGCACTTAATGGAGGATAAATCGTCCAACCTGCAGATGCTGGTCCAGCTTCAACAAATAGCGATATAACCATGATTATACTAGATAAAAAGAATAACCAATAAGATATCATATTTAAAAAACCAGAAGCCATATCTCTAGCTCCAATTTGCAAAGGAATTAATAAGTTAGAAAAGGTACCACTTAAACCAGCTGTTAGTACAAAAAATACCATGATTGTACCATGTATGGTTACCAAAGCCAAATATATATCTGGACTCATAATTCCATCTGTTTGATGTCTTCCTAAGAAAGCTTCAACAATAGAAAATGATGTATCTGGCCAAGCTAATTGTAAACGAAATAACATTGACATTAGAACTGCAATAATTCCCATAA
Organism: Polaribacter vadi; assembly: GCF_001761365.1. Classification (NCBI taxonomy): domain Bacteria; kingdom Pseudomonadati; phylum Bacteroidota; class Flavobacteriia; order Flavobacteriales; family Flavobacteriaceae; genus Polaribacter; species Polaribacter vadi. Next base: position 2,089,998 of record NZ_CP017477.1, read on the forward strand.
ACATTCCAGTAATAAGGAATTGTTTAGAAATCATTTTATGATCTTGACTAAAAATATATTTTGTTACAAATGTTTCTTTATGATGATGTTCTGACATAATCTATTTATTTGTAGTGTCTTTTAATGTTTTATTTATTGATAACTGTTGCTAACGTAGGCTGTTCTGCAAGCCATTGGTCGTATTCTTCTTGCTCTACTACTGTAATTTTCATTTGCATACTGTAATGAGAAGTTCCACAAATCTTATTACATAGTAATAGGTAATTAAATTCATATAAGTCTTCGCCATTTGCAGCTCGAACTAAATTTATTCCTTTTGTTTTTGCTTTTACTTCAGGTTGCATTCTCATTTCCTCTGTAGTATATTTTGGCGTAAAACCAAATTCTGTAACCATTCCTGGTACACAATTCATTTGTGCTCTAAAATGCGGCATATAAGCAGAATGCAGTACATCTTGAGAACGGAACTTGAAATGTACTTTCTTCCCTTTTGGTAAATATAATTCAGTTACTTGTTTATCATCTTGAGAATTTTTATCATCCATATTAACACCCATTGTATTAATACCTTCAATAAAATTCACGTTTCCTTGACCTAATGTATTATCATCTCCTGCATATCTTGCATGCCAACCCCATTGATAAGAATATACTTCTATAACAACAGCATCTTCATCATCTAAATCCATAACATTATTCCATTGCCATAAACCATAACCGATTAAAACAACTAAAACAACTGCTGGTATAATAGTCCAAATCATTTCTAATTTATGACTATCTGCATAAAATTTAGCTTTGTTATTTTTATTTCCTTTATACTTAAAAGTAAAATAGAAAATTAAAAATTGCATAAAAAACTGAACAATACCAATTAACCAAAATGTAATATTGAATAATCTGTCATCATGCTCACCTTCAATAGAAGCCGATTCTGGTAACATAATTACATTCATGGCAATTAGACAGTAAATCATTATTCCATAAAAGTAAACTAAGAAATATAGTGAATACTTTCCTTGTTTTGCATTGTCTTCATCGTTAGCAATAACACCTCTAAAATTTAAAATTCTAGTTATCTGCCAAAAACTTACACCTATTGCAACACCTATAAAAATATAAAATAGAGCTAGCATATATATCTTTTCTTTATTATTTAATTCTTAATTTATTTAATGATGACTGTCTGAACCTTCTCCTCTATGTTCAATATTATAATAATGGAAATGTTCACTTTCTTCTAAAAACGGATTCGCTTTTGGTATTGGATTTGCTTTTGCAAATGAACTAAATACAGTAAATATAAATATTCCTATAAAAAACAATAGAGAACTTAATTCTGGAATTCCGAAAAACCATTGACCTCCAACAGTTCCAGGCATAACCATTACAAATATATCTAAATAATGACCTCCTAAAATTACGATTCCTCCAAGAACTACAAACCAAGGAATACTCTTATAATCGCTATTTAAAAGTAACAATATTGGGAAAACAAAATTCATAACAACCATTGCTAAAAACGGTAATTTATATTCATTAAATCTTGCTGCGAAATATGTAGTTTCTTCTGGAATGTTTGCATACCAGATTAACATAAATTGAGCAAACCATAAGTATGTCCAAAATACTGAAAAACCAAACATAAATTTCGCTAAATCATGAATATGACTATCGTTAACTGCTGGTAAAGCTCCTTTTGAACGTAAATAAATAGTTACAAATGCAATTATAGTTAAAGCACTTACTAACAAACTTGCAAGAACATACCAACCAAATAATGTTGAAAACCAGTGAGGGTCTAAGCCCATAATCCAGTCCCAAGACATCATTGATTCTGTAATCATGAAAACAAAAATGAAACCTACAGATACATTATAATTTAATTTATAAGTTTTACCATTATCATTAGCAGTATCTTCTTTAATTGAATTTTTACGGATAAAAAATCTGTAAGCATTCCAAAATGCTAAATAAATAATACTTCTAATTGTCCAACCTGGAATGTTAATCCACCAAGATTTACCATCTACAATTGCATCATAATTTTCACTTGAAGGATCAAATGTACCTTCTGCCATCCATGGAAATAAATGGTTTATATGCATTGCTGATAAAATAACAATAATCAACATAATTACTGATGTTGGTACTAAGTTAGCAGAAATTGCTTCCATCACTCTAAATAAAACTACAGACCAACCTGATTGCGCTACTCTTTGAGATGCGTAAAATGCTAATACCAATAAAGTAGTACCTAAAAAGAAAAATAAAGCTACATAAAAAGCTGACCAAGGTCTATTTTGTAATTGATGTAACACATGCTCTGCATGTGTATCATCATTATGAGCACCATGAGCACTCATTTCCTTATCTATATTAGAATTTGAAGTATGTTCACCAGAAGTACTTTCGTGATTTTCAGTATGAACTTTATCTTGATGCTCTTCTCCATGAGAATCTCCATGATCATTTCCATGAGATGATTGGAGTGCAATAATATCTTTAGCTTCCTGAAGACTAGAAGGTGCTGTAAGGAAACTGTATGCGATTCCTATAACCCCTAATAAAATTAGTGCTAATGAAAATGTTTTTAATTTGCCCGAGAATTGATACATATCTTTCGTATTCTTTCTTAATGTAATTATTTTAATAAGTCTGAACGCAATTGTTCAACATAATGAATAACTTGCCAACGTTCGTTATAAGTTAACTGACTTGAATGAGAACCCATTAAGTTTTTACCATGAATTATTACATGATAAATACTTCCTGCATTAATATCTCTATCTTTATAACTAGGTATTCCTTCAAACTTTTCTGCTTGAGATAAATATCCATTACCATCTCCTTTTTTACCATGACAAGAAATACAGTATATTTCATACATTGCTTTTCCGTTTGATAAATTTTCTTCAGTAGCTTCTATAGGATTTGTTACTTCAGCCTTAGCTTTTTCATAACCTTCTGCTGTATTAGGAATATCATAAGAAGGATGTCCTCCTCTAGGAATAGTTCCTGCAACTGGCTTACTATTTACTGGCTCACCTTTTAAACCTTCAGCATCATCAGTATCATAAGGGATAGAAACATACATATCTGGCATGTACTCAAGTTGAGGCTTTCTTTTATCATTACAAGAAATAAAACTTGCAAAGATTGCTAAACCGATAATTAATTTTAAATTTTTCATTATCTATTTATTAGTGCTTATCTACTACATTAATTTCTACAGCACCTGTTTTAGTTAATAATGTAGTTAATTCATCCACATTATTATGTACAGGAATTTCCATTAAAAAATGGTCATCTGTAGTTCTTGGATCAGGATTTTCAGCTTTTTTAAATGGCCAAATTCTACTTCTCATATAAAAAGTAATTACCATTAAATGGGCTGCAAAAAATACTGTTAATTCAAACATGATTGGTACAAATGCTGGCATGTTTTCAATCCAAGAAAAACTTGGTTTTCCACCAATATCTTGTGGCCAATCTTGAATCATCATATAATTTGTCATCCAAATAGCAAATGCTAAACCTGTAATACCATAAAAGAAAGCTGTAATTGCTAATCTTGTTGGTGCTAAACCCATAGCTTTATCTAAACCATGAACAGGAAATGGACAAAAAACTTCCTCTATGTGATGATGTTCTGCTTTTACAGCTTTCACTGCATCCATCAGAATCTCATCATCATTATAAAATGCGTGAATAACTTTTGATGATTCCATAATTATCCTTTTTTATTTTTATCAGGGTTTACTTCCTTTATTGTTTTATCAACCAAAACGATAGTTGGTTTGGTAGGAATTCCTTGTTCTCTTCTCTTCTTGTAAAATTCACCAGAAGATTTTAATATTGTTTTTACTTCTGCTTGTGCAATTACTGGAAAAGTTCTTGCGTACAATAAGAATAATACAAAGAAAAATCCAATAGTTCCTATAAAGATACCAACATCTACAAACGTTGGCTCAAAACGCCACCAAGTTGATGGTAAGTGACCTTTACTTAATACAATTGCAATAATATCAAAACGTTCGAACCACATACCAATGTTTATAAAGATTGATATTATAAAAGTCCAAATAAAACTTCTTCTAATTTTCTTGAACCACAATAATTGAGGTGTTAAAATATTAAAGAACAATAATGAATAAAATGCCCAAGCATAAGGTCCTGTTGCAGCACCTACTGATAAATATGTGTAATTTTCATAAGGCGAACCTGTGTACCATGCAATAAAAAATTCTGTTGCATAAGCTACAGCTACAATACCACCAGTTAAGATAATTACAATGTTCATATACTCAACGTGCATACGTGTAATATAATCTTCTAAATTGGTAACCTTACGCATAATACCTAATAAGGTTTGTACCATTGCAAAACCAGAGAAAATTGCTCCTGCAACAAAGTAAGGTGGAAATATTGTTGAGTGCCAACCTGGGTTAATAGAGGTAGCAAAATCCATTGATACAATTGTATGTACAGAAAGTACAAGTGGTGTTGCTAAACCTGCTAAAACCAAAGATACTTCTTCAAAACGTTGCCAATCTTTTGCTCTACCTGACCAACCGAAACTTAATAAAGCATATATTTTCTTTTGAAAAGGCTTTACAGCTCTATCACGAATCATTGCAAAATCTGGTAATAAACCTGTCCACCAGAAAACTAACGATACAGATAAATATGTTGAGATTGCAAATACATCCCATAATAATGGTGAGTTAAAGTTTACCCATAAAGAACCAAATTGATTCGGAAGTGGTAAAACCCAAAACGCGTTCCAAGGACGACCCATGTGAATAATTGGGAATAATCCTGCTTGAAAAACGGCAAAAATTGTCATTGCTTCTGCAGAACGGTTTATAGCCATTCTCCATTTTTGACGGAATAATAAAAGTACTGCAGAAATTAAAGTTCCTGCATGACCAATACCTACCCACCAAACAAAGTTAGTAATATCCCAAGCCCAACCAATGTTCTTGTTCAATCCCCAAACTCCAATACCTGTTCCTACAGTGTAAAAGATACATCCAAATCCCCAAAGCATTGCTGCCAAAGAAATATAAAATGCGATGTACCAATTCTTATTTGCTTTCCCTTCTATAGGTTTCGCAATGTCTTCGGTAATATCGTGATAAGTTTTATCACCTAATACTAAAGGTTCCCTTATGGGTGCTTCGTAATGAGACATATTTTATACCTTAAATTTAATTACGCTTCGTTTGTGTTTCTTATTTTAACTTGATAGATTACATTAGGTTTTGTTTGTAAGTAATCTAATACATTATAAGCTCTTTTATCTTCTGCCAAAGCAGCTACTTGATCTTCTTTATTATTAACATCACCAAAAACTAATGCTCCAGTAGTACATGCTGATGAACATGCTGTTTCAAATTCATCTGTATTTACTGGTCTACCTTCTTTTTTCGCTTTTAAAATTGTTGCTTGTGTCATTTGAATACACATAGAACATTTTTCCATAACTCCTCTTCCACGTACAACAACATCTGGATTCAATACCATTTTTCCATACTCGTTATTCATATTGAAATCGAACTCATTATTGTTTGCATATTCAAACCAGTTGAATCTACGAACTCTATATGGACAGTTGTTTGCACAATATCTAGTACCCACACATCTGTTATAAGTCATTTGGTTTTGTCCTTGACGACCATGAGTTGTTGCAGCAACAGGACAAACAGTCTCACAAGGAGCATGATTACAGTGCTGACACATCATTGGTTGAAAAGTAACTTCAGGATTTTCTGCTTCAGTTTCTAAACCTTCATAGGTTTCAGCAATTCCTAAACCTTGTTCTCTTGCATCTTCTCTAGTTTCTACTTCAGAAGAATAATATCTATCAATACGCAACCAGTGCATATCTCTACCAATTCTAACTTCATTTTTACCAACAACAGGAACATTGTTTTCTGCATGACAAGCAACAACACAAGCTCCACAACCTGTACAAGATGTTAAATCTATAGATAAATTAAAGTGATGACCTAACTCTCTGTTATGTTCATCCCAAATATCAATTGTGTTTGCTTCTACTTCTTGATGATCGTAAGAAACATAAGCTGGTTTATTCCAACCATGATGATGATCTTTTGGATCAACATTCTTATATTCTTTAAGAGATGCAACTTTTAAAATATCGTGACGACCTGCAATTGTTTTTTGAACTTGTGTACAAGCAAACTTATGAGTTCCTGATACTTTTTCAACTTTTACATTATACTGAATGTTATTACTTCCTTTATATAAAGGATATGCATTAACACCAACTTGCATTTCTTCTTTTAAACCGAAAGTTCTACCAAAACCAAGTGATAAACCAACAGAGCCTTTTGCTTGTCCTGGTTGTACCATTACTGGAACAGTAACTTCTTTCCCATTAACAGAAACTTTTGCATAATTCCCATTAATAGCACCATTATCTTGAATTGGATTTGAAAAACCTAACTCTTTAGCATCTGCTATAGACATTGTTAAGTAATTATCCCAAGATGTTCTGGTAATTGGGTCAGGGAATTCTTGTAACCAAGGATTGTTCGCTTGTTTACCATCCCCTAAACCAGTTTTTGTATATAAATTTAATTCAAAACCTGATGCTTTTTTAGCCTCACTAGAAAGTTTATTTGCAGCAGTTCCTAAAGAAACAGTGCTTTCAAAAACAACTTCTTCTACATTGCTAACAAGTTCTCTTTTAAAGAAACCATTATGCAAAGCTGTATTCCAAGAACTTCCTCCTAAAACAGTTGAAGTTGCAAAAGTTTTTAAATAATCGTAATAATTAGTTGAATTTCCAGACCATTTTAATAAAATGTCTTGAACTTGACGTGTATCAAATAATGGCTGAATAGTTGGTTGCATTAAACCATACGTTTCAGAATCGAATTGAGTATCTCCCCAAGATTCTAAAAAGTGTGATGTTGGCAATGCATACTCCATTGCATCAACTGTTTCACTGTTTTCTGTTGATAAAGCAACTTTTAAATCTACTTTATTTAATCCTTCAGTAAAATCAGCAACATTTGATAAACTATAAGCAGGGTTTACATTGTAAGAAATTAATCCTCCAACTCTACCAGCTTTCATATCCGAAATTAATTGAGCAACTTCTGCATCATTTCCTTGACGGATATTTAATGTATTGGTTGTATCAACTATTTCACTATTTAATGCTTTATTAATTGCTAAGGTAATTAGTTGCGCATTTACATCATTTATACCTGTTAAAACAACACCTTTTGAACCTGCCTTTTTAAGTTCATTTGCCATTTTCTTAACATCTGCATCAACTGGAGTCGCTTTAGAAGAAACACTTGAACCAGTAATAGCAGCATATAAATTTAATAATGCAAAAACTTGATCAGAAGGTTTTACGACAACTCTTTTATCAGCATTTGCACCAGTTAAAGACATATTGCTTTCAAACTGCACATGGTAAGACATTTTTCCCGTTTTTGGTTGTCTACCCTCTATATATGCTTTTTCAAATCCTCCATGGAAATCTCCCAAAAAGTCAGCACCAAAAGAAACAATTGTTTTTGCTTTATTTAAATGATATTTAGGTAAAACACGTTTACCATACATAGCCATCATTGCATCTGCAGCACCAGATTCTGAAACTGCGTCATAAACTACATGTTTTGTATTTGGATAAGCAGCAATAAATTCCTCAACAATCTTACTTGTTGAAAGACTTGCCAATGTTCCTGTTAATAAAACAACAGGTTTACCAGCTGCATTTAGAGAATTTAATTTCGCTCCAATTTCTTTATCAGCATCGTTCCAAGAAATTGATTCTCCAGCTTTCGTTGGATTTTTTAAACGTAATTTTTCGTCATATAAAGATAAAACAGCAGCTTGAACTCTTGCACTTGTAGTTCCATTAGCCTCTTTATTTGGCATGATTTGAATTGGACGACCTTCTCTTGTTTTTACTAAAACATTTGCAAAATCATAACCATCTGCCATAGAAGTTGCGTACCAATCTGCAACACCTGCAATAATATCATTTGGTTTTACTACATAAGGAATAGACTTTCTTACTGGTCCTTCACAGGCAGCCAAAGAAGCTGCAGCAGTAGTAAAGCCAACATATTTTAAGAAATCTCTACGTGAGGTAGATGATTTCTCTAATGTTTCTTTATCACCTAAAAACTGATCTGTAGGAATTGCTTCCACAAACTCATTTTTACTTAACGTTTCAACAATAGAACTATCTTTTAGTTCCTCAACACTTTTCCAGTATTTTTTGTTTGAAGCCATTTACTTTATTGTTATTAGTTGTTAGTTGTTAGTTTTAATCTACACTAAAACAAAACTATCTTTCTTCTTTAATTAATAGTGACATTTACCACACTCTAAACCACCAAGTTGCGCAATTGTAACTTGTTCAATACCATATTTCTGAGCTAATTCTTTATGAATTTTTTCATAATATCCATTATCTCTTAAATTCACATCTGTTTCTCTATGACAATTAATACACCAACCCATTGTTAATGGTGAGAACTGACGCATTTCATCAAACTCCTCTACAGGACCATGACATTTTTGACAAGCCACACCACCAGCAGTTACGTGTTGTGAATGATTGAAATATGCAAAATCTGGCAGGTTATGAATTCTAACCCATTTAACCGGCTTTTCTTCTCCTGTATATTCTAATGCTTCTGGATCCCAACCTGAAGCTTCGTAAATTTTAGCAATCTCTTTATCTAACTCAGCCTTACCATAAGTAACTCCATCCCACTCAACTTCAGTTCCTTCTGCAACTTCAGCAATATTCATGTGACAGTTCATACAAACATTTACAGACGGAATTCCTGAGTGTTTACTGTGCTTTGCAGATGAATGACAATATTGACATTCAATCTTATTTTCTCCAGCATGAATTTTATGAGAAAAAGCAATTGGCTGCAAAGGCATATACCCTTCATTAACACCAACTTTAAATAAAGTTCCAAAAACGATATAAGCCCCCATTAATAAAACAAAAATAGTAGTCACTACATGCAAAAAAGTATTTCCTTTAACACCTTCCCAGAGTTCATGTAAATCTCTTTTTAAGTTAGATTTAGATTCTGGACTTGTATTTCCTTTTAATTCATTTACTTGTTTCAATAAACTAGCAATCATTAAAAAAGCAACAACTATTGCACCTGCTAAAAGATAAATAATCCACTGAGGAGAATTTCCTTGACCACCTTCACCTTCAGTTCCATTAATTCCAACAACTGGAGTTTTAACTGGATCACCAACAGTAGTGTAGTATAAAATATCATTTATTTGATTATCGCTTAATTGAGGAAAAGCAGACATTACAGCACCATTATATTCATCATGAATAGCAATTGCATCTCTATCTCCAGAAGCTCTTAATTCTGCATTATTCTTAATCCAAGCTAATAACCATGAATTCTCTCTTCTTTCCTCTACTTTCCCTAAAGCTGGCCCAACTAATTTTCTATCTAATTTGTGGCATGAAGCACAAAGAGATTTATACAATTTTCGACCTTCACTTTGACGAGCTGCATCAACATCTTGGGAATAAGAAGATAAACTTATTGTAAAAAACAGCACCATTACAAAACCCTTATAAAGAGTTTTTTTTAGTTGGCTGCGTAATGCTACACTTTTCATATTTACAAACTATTTTTAGTATCGTGTATAAAATAGCTCAAAAAAACGCTTTTTGAACAGTCAGGCAAAAGTACTATATATTACCAAATTTTGGAAAAGGAAAGGAATTATAAATATCAATTTATAATAATTCTAAATAACATGTTTTCTCAATATATTCTATTTATAGACGTTACTTTTGTACAAATATTTTTTTATGAAACAGAAGACATTTTTAAATTTTATTTTACTTGTTATATTCCTAGGAACTAGTGCAATATATTCTCAAAACAGAACAAACACAAGTAACGAAGTTAAAAACTTGATCGATAAAAAAAGATCTTTTAACAAGCAATATGGCTATGGTTACCGAGTACAAATTTATTATGGAGAAGAAACTAAAGCTAGAAGTATAGAAAATAAATTCAAAATTAATTTCCCAAACGTGTACACAAAACTTGATTATGATCAACCTTATTGGAAAGTTCAAGTTGGTAATTATAAAACAAAATTAGAGGCAGATAAAGCAGTTATAAATTTCTCAGAAAAGTTTTCTGGTCTGATTGTAATCCCCTTAGGAAAATAATTTTACACGTTTAATTCTCTATATAAAACACTTTATCTTTATCTGTGATTTGTTTTATTAATTTACAAAGATTACCTACTGCAACAGCATAGAGAAATTTTATAAAATTCAGCTATATAACTTATAGTTGTAGCTAAAAGGAGATTCTTTTAAAAAAAAATCTAGGTTTTTTTATTTTCTTTGGATGATTTTCTTTGAATTCAAAAAAAATACTTTCTCTTACATCATTTTCTTAAACTAAAAACCTACAAGATTTTAGATACTGAAACAATTTCAGCACTAAAACCTTGCAGGTAATATTTTTAAATTGATTAAGTTTTTATGCTTACAAAATATAATCTGTACTTATAAAATTAGATGCCTTTTTATCTAATAATTCTTGTAAAATAGCATTATTGTATGGTGTATCTTTAGCTGCTACAAAGGTTCTTATTGAAAAAGAACGCAAAGCATCATGAACACTTAATGTTGCTACTGCAGAATCTTTTCTACCTGTAAAAGGATATACATCTGGGCCTCTTTGTGCAGCACTATTTAAGTTTACTCTACAAACCAAATTCACTAAAGTATCAATTAAAGGCGCTAACGTTTTTACTTCGCTTCCAAAAACACTTACTTGTTGTCCGTAATTAGATGCAGCCATATCATCCAAAGGTTCTTGGATGTTTTTAAATGAAACGATTGGAGTAACTGGTCCAAATTGTTCTTCTTCAAAAACTCTAGAATCTTTAGAAACAGGATATAATACTGCTGGAAAAATATAATTTTCAGTAGTTTGCCCTCCTTTTTTATTGATAATTTCTGCTCCTTTTTCAACAGCATCATCAATTAATTCTTGAATATATGCTGGTTTACCTGGTTCTGGTAAAGGCGTTAATTTTACACCTTCTTCCCAAGGGTTACCAAACTTTAAACCATCTACTTTTGCAGCAAAACGTTTATTGAATTCATCTACAATATGTTCGTGAACATATAATATTTTTAAAGCTGTACATCTTTGTCCGTTAAAAGAAGTAGCTCCAGAAATACATTCATCAATTGCCAAATCTAAATCTGCATCTGGTAAAACAATTCCTGGGTTTTTAGCTTCTAACCCTAAAACCAAACGCAATCTATTTTTCTGTGGATGATTTGCCTGAATCGCATTTGCTGATTTGCTATTTCCAATCAATGCTAAAACATCAACCAAACCAGTTTTCATAATTGGTGTTGCTAATGTTCTTCCTCTTCCATAAATAATATTTACAACGCCTGCAGGAAAACTACTTTGAAAAGCTTCTAATAAAGGTGATAATAATAAAACTCCATGTTTTGCAGGTTTAAAAACAGTTGTATTTCCCATAATTATAGCAGGAATTAACAATGCAAAAGTTTCATTTAAAGGATAATTATAAGGACCTAAACATAAAACTACTCCTAAAGGTCCTCTTCTAATATGTGCATGAACTCCGCTGTTTTTTTCAAACTTGGCAGAATCTCTATCCATTTGCTTGTAATCTTCAATCGTATCGTAAATATATTCTACAGTTCTATCGAATTCTTTTTGCGAATCTGGTAACGTTTTACCAATTTCCCACATCAATAATTTTACAATTTCTTCTCTTTTGGTTTTCATCTGAATTACAAACTTTTCCATCGCTGCAATTCTGCCCTCTACTTTCATAGTTGGCCATAAACCCTGACCTCTATCATAGGCTTTTACAGCTGCATTTAAAGCATCTATTGCTTCATCTCCAGTTAAGTTTGGTACAGAACCTAATAAGGTTGGTTTGTATTCTTTAGTTGATGAAATTGTAGAATACACTTCAGCATTTTCACCTTTCCATTCTTTTAATTCGCCACCAACCAAATAAGTATTTTGATTTACAAGTGACGTGATTTTAAATTCGTTTGGAATTTCCATTGATAAATTGATTAAATTATAGACCATAAATTTACGGAAAATTGATGTGTTTGTTAGTACCTTTTTAAAATAAAAAAAGTGCGACGTAAATCGCACTTTTTAAGAACTTGTTCTTTATATAATTAAGCTCGAAAGCGAAAATTATCGAATTAAAAAGAATCTATAATTTTACTTTTTCGGTTTTAATTTCATTTCCATCTTTATCCATCAAAATTACCTCATCAAAACCTAATTCTTTTAATTTTTTAAACTGAGTGGCTGCATCACCAACTACTAAATAACCCATTTTTTTAGCATCTAAATATTTGTTTGCTAATTCCTTATGACGCTCTAGAGTCATTTCTCTTACAATTTTTTCTTCATCTGCAATGTAGCTTTTAGACATATCATAATTACTGATGTCTTGCAACATTCCTAAAAGTGCATATTGAGATTCGAAACGTCTTGCATTCGATTTTATCAATGCATTTTTAGTAAATTGTAAATCTTCATCTGAAATACCTTCTTTATATTTTTCAATTTCTTCTTTAAAAATACTTACAGATTCTGCAGTTGTATTTGTTCTTACACTTGATGATGCAGAGAATGTTCCAGGAATTTTAGAACCGCTAAAACCTGTTCTTGCTCCATAAGTATATCCTTTTTCTTCTCTTAAAATTAAATTTACATTTCCAGAAAAAGAGCCTCCTAATTTATAATTCATTACTGTTGCAGGAAAATAATCTGGATCTGTTTTTGCCATTGATAAATAACCAATATTAATTACAGATTGTTTTGAATCTGGAATATCAACAAAATATAAAGACGATTTATCTCTATCTGTATTTAAAGTATACGTTGGAATTGTAACTTCTTTACTCTTCCAGTTTTCCTCTAAACTTGATAAAACCTCTACTACTTTATCTTTCTTAATATTACCAACAATATGAAATTTTGCAACTGATGGTGAGAAGTTTTTTGTATAAAAATCTTTTAAATCTTGCATGGTAATCGAATCTACAGATGCAGCAGTTCCACTTGCTGGATATGCAAAAATATGATCTTTACCATATAAAATTTTGTTAGAAATATTATTTGCAACCACATTTGGATTTGCAGAAGAACGATTAATGCCATTAATCGTGCTCGTTTTAATTCTCGCTAATTCTTCTTCATCCCATCTTGGGTTCAATAAAATTTCTTCAACCAATTTCATGGTTGCATCAAAATTACGAACCAATGTATTTCCACTAATTGTAATTGCTTCATCACCAGTATACATTCTAATAGAAGCCCCTAACATTTCTATTTCTTCTTCTAATTGCTCTGGAGTTTTGGTGGCAGTTCCTTCCATCAAAATATCAGTCATTAAATTTGCAACACCATTTTTATTGATATCATCTAATAAATGCCCACCATCTAAAACAATACTAAAGTTTACAATTGGCAATTCAGTTTGCTCAATTCCTAAAACTTTCATGTCGTTATCTAAAGTAACAGCCCAAGATTCTGGGATGTTTAATTTTGGAGATTCGCCTATTTCTGGAGCCTTAGATCTATCAAAATTCGATTCAGTTTTTACAACTTCATCATTTCTTTCTTCGATTTTTACTTCTACATTTTCTTTAATTTCTTCTTCTACAATATTTGCTTTCGTAGAGTTTTCCGCAATTAAATCTAAACTTCCTTTAGGAACAAAACTTGTAATTACATAAGGTTTATCCTTTAAATACGTGTTGTAAACACGCATCACATCTTCTTTTGTTACTTTTTTAATATTCTCTATATCTTGAGTGATAAAAGCAGGATCTCCAGTAAAAACATTATACCTCGCTAACTGAAAAGATTTTCCTAAAACACTGCTAATTGAATTGTAAAAACCAGTTTCTAAACTCGCTTTAATACGTTCTACATCTTTTTCTGAAACACCTTCTTCTTCAAATTTTTGAAAAGATTCCATAATTGCAGTTTCTACATCTGCTAAGTTTTTACCAGTATTTGCAGTAACAACTACATGAAATTCTCCAGCCAATTCTTGTGAATTATTATAAGCAGAAACTCTTGAAGTTAATTCTTTTTCTTTAACCAACACTTTATACATTGGCGCTTTTTTTCCATCTGATAATACTTGTGCTAAAAAATCTAACGCATACGCATCTTCTGTATATTGCTCTAAAGTTGGCCAAACCATGTACAATTGTGGTGCTCTTGCAAAATTATCTTCATGATACAACCTTTTCGTTTCAGCTAACGAAACTCTCTGTGGTTCTAAAGGCGCAACTTCTTGACGCTTTTTAATTTCACCAAAATATTTTTCGACCAATGCTTTTGCATCTTCTTTTTCAAAATCTCCTGCAAGTACTAAAGTTGCATTATTGGGTCCATAATATTTATCATAAAATTCTTTTACATCTTCTACAGTAGCACTTTGTAAATCTACCAATTCTCCAATAACTTGCCAGTTATATGGATGATCTTCTGGATAAATTGCTTTGTCTAAAACCCAACTTGTATGTCCATAAGGATTGTTATCAACTCGTTGTCTTTTTTCATTCTGAACAACTTCTTGCTGATTATAAAAAGCAGCTTCTGTAACTGTGTTTATTAAAAAACCCATTCTGTCGCTTTCTAACCACATTACAGTTTCTAATGCATTTTTAGGAACAACTTCGTAATAAATAGTTCCATCTTTCCAAGTTCCACCATTTAAAGTTCCTCCTAAATCTTGAATTGTTTTAAAAAATTGATCTTGAGGAACATTTTCTGATTCTTGAAACAACATGTGTTCAAACAAGTGTGCAAAACCAGTTCTACCAGTTTTTTCTCTATTGGAACCCACTCCATATTGAATTGCCACAGACACAATTGGATCTGATTTATCTTGATGTAAAACAACTTGCAAGCCGTTTTCTAATTCATATTTTTCAAACTCTACAGAAAGTTTATCCTCTTTAACTTCCTTTTTACAAGAATTAAATCCTAAGAAAAGTAACAAGGCAACTACTGAAAATAAATTAAATTTTAGTTTTTTCATTTGGCGAATTATTTAGTTAAACATTTGATAAAGATATATATAAAATCATATATCATTATAAATTTTAACTAAACTAAAAAATCAAACAGTTCTGGTTTGTCATTTAAATAGACACCAAAAAAGTTTCTTTCCTTCATTTTAATAATTAAAGGTGCTAAATCTGCAGATGACTTTAACTCCAAACCAACAACTGCAGAACCATTTACTCTGTTGCTTTTTTTGGTATATTCAAAATGTGTAATATCATCATTTGGCCCTAAAATTTCTGCAACAAATTCTTTTAAAGCTCCTGCTCTTTGTGGAAATTTAATAATAAAGTAGTGTTTTAAGTTTGCATACAATAAGGCACGTTCTTTAATTTCTGCAGTTCTTGTAATATCATTATTGCTTCCACTCACAATACAAACTACGTTTTTTCCTTTTATTTCATCAGCAAAAAAATCTAAAGCAGCAATACTTAAAGCGCCTGCAGGTTCTACAACAATGGCATCTTTATTATATAAATCTAAAATTGTTTGGCAAATTTTACCTTCAGGAACTGTAATTACTTTCGTTAAGTTTTGCTGGCAAATAGCAAAATTTAAATCACCAACTTTTTTTACTGCAGCTCCATCTACAAAGGAATCTATGGTATCTAAACTTGTGTTTTTTTTATTTTTGAAAGATGTTAGCATAGAAGGTGCTCCTTCTGGCTCAACTCCAATAATTTTTGTTTCTGGTGATAAATATTTAAAAACGGATGACAATCCTGCTGATAATCCTCCTCCTCCAATAGGAACAAAAACGTAATCTATTTTTTCGTTAGTTTGATCCAATATTTCTAAACCAACTGTTGCTTGCCCTTCAATTACTTTTTTATCATTAAAAGGATGAATAAACGTTTTGTTTTTTAAATCGCATTCTAACTTTGATGCATTAAAAGCATCATCAAAAGTATCGCCTTGAATTATTACATCAATAAAATCTTCACCAAACATTTTTACTTGGTTTATTTTTTGATTTGGAGTTGGTGAAGGCATAAAAATTGTTCCTTTTATCTGCAATAATTTACAAGATAAAGCAACACCTTGTGCATGATTCCCAGCACTTGCACAAACAATACCTCGTTGTTTTTCATCCGAAGTTAAAGAAGACATTTTATTATAGGCTCCTCTAATTTTATAAGAACGAACTACTTGCAAATCTTCTCTTTTAAACAGAATGTTAGCATCAAATTGCTTAGAAAGATTATTATTTTTATTTAAGGGTGTTTTATAAGCAACACCTTCTAAATTCTTGGCAGCTTGTTTTATAGTTTCTAAACTTGGGAAATAAATTGGTTCTGTTTGCATCATTCAAATGTAAAAAAGAAACCTGTCAAAATTTAGCAGTTTGACAGGTTTATTGTAAAAATTGGGGGAAATTTATTTAAGCGGATTTTATAACTTTCATTGCTGTCATTGAAGCTCTTAATTTTGCGCCTACTTTTTCTACAGGATGATTTCTAATAATGGCATTAATTCTAATTAATTCTTGATTATCAACATCATTAGAATCTGAAAATTTTTGACCAATTACATTGGTAGAAACTGTTTTCATAAAATCAGTTAATAAAGGTTTACAAGCATGATCGAATAAATAACAACCATATTCTGCTGTATCAGAAATTACACGATTCATTTCATATAACTTTTTACGAGCAATTGTATTTGCAATTAATGGAGTTTCATGTAGAGATTCGTAATATGCAGAAGCATCTATAATTCCAGATTCTGTCATTGCTTCAAAAGCCAATTCTACACCAGCTCTTACAAAAGCAACTAACAAAGTTCCATGATCAAAATATTCTTGTTCAGAAATTTCTTGACTCGTAACTTCTTGTTTTTCGAAAGCAGTATTTCCTGTTGCTTCTCTCCAAGTTAATAAGTTTTTATCATCATTTGCCCAATCTTCCATCATTGTTTTAGAGAAATGACCAGTCATAATATCATCCATATGTTTTTGAAATAATGGACGCATAATGTCTTTTAATTCTTCTGATAATCTGAATGCTTCCACTTTTGCAGGATTAGACAATCTGTCCATCATGTTTGTGATTCCTCCGTGTTTTAAAGCTTCAGTAGTAGTTTCCCAACCATATTGAATTAATTTTGCTGCATAACCAGCATCAATTCCTTCTGCAACCATTTTATCAAAAGATAAAATTGCACCTGTTTGTAACAAACCACATAAAATAGTTTGTTCACCCATTAAATCAGATTTTACTTCTGCCACAAAAGAGGATGCTAAAACACCAGCTCTATGACCTCCTGTTGCAACTGCATATGCTTTTGCTTGATCCCAACCTTTGTTTTCTGGATCGTTTTCTGGATGCACAGCAATTAAAGTTGGCACTCCAAATCCTCTTTTATATTCTTCACGAACTTCTGAACCTGGACATTTTGGAGCGACCATAATTACAGTTAAGTCTTCACGAATTTGCATGCCTTCTTCCACAATATTAAAACCATGAGAATACGATAATGTTGCCCCTTTTTTCATTAAAGGCATTACAGTTTTCACAACATTTGTATGTTGTTTATCTGGAGTTAGGTTGATCACCAAATCTGCAGTTGGCAACAATTCTTCATAAGTACCAACTGTAAAACCGTTAGAACTTGCATTTTTAAAAGAATCTCTTTTTTGGTCGATTGCTGCTTGACGTAAAGCATAAGAAATTTCTAAACCAGAATCTCTCATGTTTAAACCTTGGTTTAAGCCTTGAGCTCCACAACCCACAATAACAATTTTCTTCCCTTTTAATGCGTTTATTCCGTCTTCAAATTCTGAAGCGTCCATAAATCTACATTTTCCTAATTGTTCTAACTTTTCTCTTAATGTTAATGTGTTGAAATAATTTGACATTTTTTTATTTTTGTTTGATGTAAAAGATTTTGGAATAGAGAAAACAGAAATAAGCTTAGTTTATTTGCTGTTATCTCTCTTCTTTATACTATTTTTTTAGTTATTGTATGTTTCTAATAATGATGAAATTTTCATTTCTTCTTTGGTAATTGCAATTAAGCCTGATCTAGTATATTGCATAATTCCGAAGACACTTAATTTATCGTATAAAATTTTTATTTCTTCTTTTTTGCCTGATTTTTCCAGCACAAAAAACTCTTTATTTACAGTAACAATTCTTGCATTACTTTCTTTAATGATATTCTGAATTTGGCGTTCTTCGAATAATAATTCAGATTTAATTTTAAACAGACCAGAAATTTGATAAATAATATCATCTAAACTATGATAGTAGGCTTTGATTACCTCAACTTGCTTTTCTATCTGACCAATAATTTTCTTGATGTTTACCTCATTCATATTTACAACAACTGTAAATTTCGAAACACCTTCAATTTCTGATGGAGACGTGTTTAAACTCTCTATATTGATATGTCTTCTTTGGAAAATTGCTGAAATTCGGTTCAACAATCCAATATTATTTTCAGTATAAATAGATACTGCATATAATTGTTCTTTTTCTGTACTCATACTTTAATTCAAGGTTTAAAGTTTAAAGTTTCAAAGTTGAGTTCTAAATGATCCAATCTTTGTTCTTTTAATCTTGATTCTCTATGTTTTCTTCTATATTCTTTTTTTTACCTAGTAACTTTCCAACTTCATACTTCATACTTCCAGCTTCCAACTTCTTACTCCAATCGAATATCTGAAACACTTGCTCCAGAAGGAACCATTGGAAAAACATTGCCTTCTTTTTCTACACAAACTTCTAAAAAGTAAGCTTCTTTACTTTCCATCATTTCTTTAACAGCATCTGCTAATTCCTCTCTTTTTGTAACTTTTTTTGCTTTGATATAATATCCTTCTGCAATTGCTACAAAATTTGGGTTTATCATTTCTGTGGATGCATAGCGTTTGTCGAAAAATAACTGTTGCCATTGACGAACCATTCCTAAAAACTCGTTATTTAAAACCACGATTTTTACAGCTGCTTTTTGCTGAAAAATAGTTCCTAATTCTTGAATGGTCATTTGATAGCCTCCATCACCAGAAATAGAAACAACTTCACGTTCTGGAGCTGCCATTTTTGCACCAATTGCTGCTGGCAAACCAAAACCCATGGTACCTAAACCACCAGAAGTAATATTACTTTTAGTTTTGTTGAAATCTGCATATCTACAAGCAATCATTTGATGCTGACCAACATCTGTTACAATTGCAGCTTCACCTTTACTTTGAATATTAATTTGATGAATTACTTCACCCATTGTTAACCCTTCTTTGGTTGGATGAATATCATTTTTAATTACTTTGTTATATTCAATTTCGTATAAATTTTTAAATTCTTGATGCCAATCTGTGTGTGAATTTGCATTTAATAATGGTAAAAGAGCTCCTAAAGTTGCTTTTGCATCACCCAAAACTGCAACATCTGTTTTTACATTTTTATCTATTTCTGCAGGATCAATTTCAAAATGAATAACTTTTGCTTGTTTTGCATATTTGTTTAAATCGCCTGTAACTCTATCGTCAAAACGCATTCCAATAGCAATTAAAACATCACATTCGTTGGTTAATTTATTAGGAGCATAATTTCCATGCATTCCTAACATTCCCACATTTAATGGATGAGTAGTTGGTATTGCTGAAGCTCCTAAAATTGTCCAAGCTGCAGGAATTCCTGCTTTTTCAACAACTGCAATTAGTTCTTTTTCGGCTTCACTTAAAATAACTCCTTGTCCCCAAATTATAAACGGCTTTTTTGCTTCGTTGATAATTTTTGCAGCAGCTTCTAGAGTACCTTCTACTGTTTTCGGAATTGGAAAATAACTTCTAACTTTCGTACACTTTTCATATACAAAATCGAATTCCTCAAACTGTGCATCTTTTGTAATATCTACTAAAACAGGTCCTGGTCTTCCACTTTTTGCTATGTAAAATGCTTTTGCTAAAGCTGCAGGAATATCTGCTGCTTTTGTAACTTGACAATTCCATTTTGTAACAGGTGTAGAAATACCAACAATATCGGTTTCTTGAAAAGCATCACTTCCTAATAAATGAGAAGGTACTTGACCAGTAATACAAACCATTGGTGTAGAATCTATTTGTGCATCTGCAATACCAGTAATTAAATTGGTTGCACCTGGACCAGAAGTTGCAATTGCAACTCCAACTTTACCAGAAATTCTAGCAAAACCTTGTGCAGAATGTGTTGCACCTTGCTCATGCCTCGTTAAAACATGATGAATTTTATCTTGATATTTGTACAATTCATCATAAACAGGCATAATTGCGCCTCCTGGATAACCGTAAATTATCTTTACATCTTCTGCAATTAAACATCTAACAATTGCTTCGCTCCCAGAAATTCTTTCTGTAACTTTTTTAGCAGTTTCTGTGTTTGTTATGGTTTGAGTTTCCATATTTTCTTTTTTGAGATGAAAGAATAAAGAAAATAGAACAAAGACTTTATCATCTTGTTTCTCTCTCTTTTTTCTTATATATTGTTTCTTGTCTCTTTTAAATGTTGATTCAATTCTAGTCTACAAATCAGTAACACATCCTTTAGATGCTGATGCTACGGTTTTTGCGTATTTGTATAAAATTCCTTTTGTATGTTTTAAAGCAGGTGCAACCCATTTCGATTTTCTTTCTGCAATTTCTTCATCAGAAAGTAAAACGTTTATAGAATTATCTTCTGCACTAATTCTAATTTTATCACCTGTTTTTAAAATTCCAATAGTCCCTCCAGATTGTGCTTCTGGTGTAATATGCCCAACTACAAAACCATGTGTTCCTCCAGAAAAACGACCATCTGTAATTAAAGCAACAGATTTTCCTAAACCTGCTCCCATAATTAACGAAGTTGGTTTTAACATTTCCGGCATTCCTGGACCACCTTTTGGCCCAACATATCGAATGACGACTACATCTCCTCTTTCTACTTCTCCGTTCGAAATTCCTGTATTGGCAGCTTGTTCACCATCGTAAACCACAGCTTTTCCTTCAAAAAGTAACCCTTCGTTTCCAGAAATTTTTGCAACAGCTCCTTCTTCTGCAAGGTTTCCATAAATAATTTGAATATTTCCTGAAGATTTTAATGCTTTATCTTTAGGATAAATTACATCTTGATCTTCAAACTCCATTGCCTCAACATCTGCTAAATTCTCTGCTAAAGTTTTACCAGTAACAGTCATGCAATCTCCATGTAAATACCCTTCTTGTAATAAATATTTCATAATTGCAGGTGTACCACCAACTCCATGAACATCTTCCATTAAGTATTTTCCTGATGGTTTTAAATCTGCAATTAATGGAGTTCTGTCTGAAACTTTTTGAAAATCTGCTAAAGTAAATTCAATATCAGCAGCATGTGCTATTGCTAAAAAATGTAAAACTGCATTTGTAGAACCTCCTAAAGCATTTACAATTGCAATTGCATTTTCTAACGCTTTTTTAGAAATAATATCTAAAGGTTTTAAATCTAATTCTAATAAATTTTTAATTGCCAAAGCTGTTCTTTCTGCTTCCGATAATTTATTAGGATTTTCTGCAGGAATAGACGAATTGTAAGGCAATGCAAACCCCATACATTCTATAGCAGAAGCCATTGTGTTTGCAGTATACATTCCTCCACAAGCACCTGCTCCTGGAATTGCTCTTTTTATAATTTCTCTATATTCGTCTTCTTCAATTTCGCCAGCAACTTTTTGTCCTAAAGCTTCAAAAGCAGAGACAATATTTAATTTTTTTCCTTTATAATTTCCTGATGCAATTGTTCCTCCATACATCATTATTGATGGACGATTTAAACGCAACATTGCAATAACTGCTCCTGGCATATTTTTATCACAACCAACTACAGAGACTAGAGCATCATAACTTTGAGCATTCATTACAGTTTCTATAGAATCTGCAATAATATCTCTAGATGCTAATGAATAATTCATACCAGAAGTTCCCATAGAAATTCCGTCTGAAACACCAATTGTATTAAAACCTAAACCAACTAAACCAGCAATTTTGCTTTCCACTTTAACTTCTGCAGCCAAATTGTTTAAGTGCATGTTACATGGATTACCATCATAACCTGTACTTGCAATACCAACTTGTGCTTTGCTCATATCTTCATCAGACAAACCTACTGCATACAACATTGCTTGAGATGCTGGCTGTGATTCATCTTGTGTTAATCTTTTGCTGTGTTTATTTAATTCCATTTATTGTTTTATTCAATTCTTTGACTAAATTATTGTATTTCTGTGGTTTTGTTGCGTAAAATGCAACAGCATTCTTTAAATTCAGGTATTTAAAAACAATGTTAAAAAACTGTCTACCAATGCTTTAAATACATTTTAATATGATATTCAATACTTAAAATAAATTCATAAAAAAACCTTCCATTTTATTGGAAGGTTCTATTATAAAAAATTATAAATATCACTTTCCTATCATGTCGTAATAATTACGATGACAATAATAATAGAAATGATATTTAATACTTGTTTATTCATGCTTCAAATATTGTGAATTTAATTTAAATAGACAACCCATTTTAATTAATTTATTATTGTTGGCAAAATAGTTTAGCCCAGATTGAAGCATTTGTTTGAGCTCTTTTTTGCCTTTTTCAGGCAAAAAAAGCGAGTGCTGAAAGCTGGAAATAGCTTCAAATCATTCGACCTTTGTCATTAAAACAATTTAAAAAAATAGATTCCTGTTTGCACAGGAATGACAATTCACTCGTTATTTCGATAAAAATCGAAAAGTATTTTTTAAATAATAGTACTTTGCCCCATGTGAATATTCTTGAAATTCATATTGCTATCATCTTGATTTGTGATGTAATCTGCAATAAAATCGCCAACTTTTGAGGTAGATGTTGAGCTTTGAATTTTTCTTTTGATGTCTTCTGTTGTAATTCCTAAAGCTAAAGATTTATCTACGGCTCTTTCAATTGCATCTGCTTCTTCATGCAATCCTAAATATTTTAACAACATTCCTGCAGATAAAATTGACGCTAATGGGTTTGCAATATCTTTGCCTTTTGCTTGATTGTAAGAACCATGAATTGGTTCAAAAAGTGCGTTTTCGTTTCCTATGGATGAGGAAGCCATTAAGCCAATGGAACCACATAATGCACTTGCAACATCAGAAATCATATCTCCAAAAAGGTTTTCTGTTAAGATAACATCAAAATGCTTTGGGTTTAAAATCATTTTCATGGCAGCATTGTCTACAAACAAATACTCTAAACTTACATCACTATATTCTTTTGCGATTTCTGTAACTGTTTTTCTCCACAAACGTGAAGTTTCTAACACATTTGCTTTATCTACTAACGTTACTTTTTTCTTTCTTTTTTGAGCTGCTTGAAATGCCAAATGTGCAACTCTAGAAATTTCATCTACAGTATAGGTAGAAAGATCTGAAGCCGATTGCATATCTTCACTCAACTCTTTTTTACCAAAATAAATTCCGCCAGTTAATTCTCTAAAAATGATAAAATCGGTATTTTTTATAATTTCTCTTTTTAAAGGAGAATTTGCAATTAAATTATTATAAGCCTTTAAAGGTCTTACTCCACAAAATAAATCTAACTCTTTACGAAGTTGTAACAAACCTTGTTCTGGACGCACTTTTGCTGATGGATCATTATCGTATTTTGGATCGCCAACTGCACCAAATAAAATGGCATCTGCTTTTTTACAAATTTCAATTGTTTTTTTTGGCAAAGGACCTCCTGTAGCATCAATTGCACAAGAACCTAATTGTGCCTCTTTGTATAAAAAAATATGATCGTAAGCTTCTGCAACTGCATTTAACGCTTTTTTTGCTTGCGTTATAACCTCTGGACCAATACCATCTCCTGGAATTACTGCGATTGTAAATTTCATAAATGAAAATTCTTAGTTTTTAAACACGTCAATAATAGTCAAATTACTTCTGTAAGGCAACATTTATTGGGACTTTTTTAAGCAACCTCAATTTTTGAAACTTCACTTATGTGTTTCATAATCAAATGAATGTCTTCATCTTTAACTTCCTTTTGTTTATCAGCAGTTTCTAAAAAAGAAGCGTAGGCTTTGTCTAACTGAATTTTAGTTAGTTCGTAACCAATTTTTTTAGATCTATAAGCTAAAGCAGCTCTTCCACTTCTGGCAGTTAAAACGATGGCACTTTCTGTAACACCAACATCTTCAGGATCCATAATTTCGTATGTTTCTCTGTTTTTTATAACTCCATCTTGATGAATTCCTGAACTGTGTGCAAATGCGTTTGCACCCACAATTGCTTTGTTTGGTTGCACAGGCATTCCCATACTTTCACGAACCATAATACTTGTATCGTATAATAATTTTGTGTTGATAGATGTTTCTAAATTTAAATATGGATGTTGTTTCAAAATCATTACAACTTCTTCTAAAGCTGTATTTCCTGCACGTTCTCCAATTCCGTTAATAGTACATTCTATTTGACGAGCTCCATTTATAACACCAGCAATTGAGTTTGCTGTTGCCATTCCTAAATCGTTATGACAATGACAAGAAAGAATTACATTTTCGATTCCTTTTACATTTTCACGTAAATATCTCATTTTTGCACCATATTCTTCTGGTAAACAATACCCAGTTGTATCTGGAATATTTAAAACAGTGGCACCAGCTTTTATAACTGCTTCACAAACTCTTGCTAAAAATTCATTGTCTGTTCTACCTGCATCTTCTGCATAAAATTCTACATCTTCCACAAAAGATTTTGAGTATTTAACAGCATTTACAGCTCTTTCAATTACTTGTTCTCTTGTTGAATTAAATTTAAACTTTATATGAGAATCGCTTGTTCCAATTCCTGTATGGATTCTTGGATATTTAGCGAATTTTAAAGCTTCTGCTGCAACTTTTATATCATTTTCTACGGCTCTTGTAAGTCCACAAACAGTTGCGTTTTTTACTATTTTAGCAATTTCTGATACTGAAGTAAAATCTCCAGGACTAGAAACAGGAAAACCAGCTTCAATTACGTTTACTCCTAATAAATCTAATCGTTCTGCAATTACCAGTTTTTGCTTAGTATCTAATTTACAACCAGGTACTTGCTCTCCATCTCTTAAAGTTGTGTCAAAAATTTGAACTTTGTTATCTTGCATAATTTGTAAAGATTATCTTTATATTTACTCAAATGTATAATAGTGAGTTTAAAATAAATGGTATTTTTACCATTCTGTACGATTTCTAATATCCTCAATAAAATCACAAGTATTTCATTATAAACAACTTATGAGTAAAATTGTTACATCAGCCAATAATCAAAATGACGCTCTTTTTGTATTAATTAAGTCTTTAACGAAGTCTGAAAAACGACAATTCAACTTATATGTTGGACGTTTAGGAGGTAATATTGATGCAAAATTTTTCTCACTTTTTAAATTTTTAGAAAAATTAAAAGTATATGATGAAAAGGTAATTATTAAAAGTGGCATTGTCTCTAAACAGCAATTATCGAACTTAAAAGCGCATTTATACAAACAAATTTTAATTAGCCTGCGTTTAAATCCTGCTCATAAAAATATTAGAATTCAAATTCGTGAACAACTAGATTTTGCAACAGTTTTATACCAAAAAGGATTATACAAACAGAGTTTAAAATTATTAGATAAAGCTAAAAATTTAGCCTTAGAAAATGAAGAAAAAAACATTGCTTACGAAATTGTAGAACTCGAAAAAGTAATTGAAACACAATATATTACACGAAGTTTAAGCAACAGAGCAGACCAACTTTCTTTGCAAGCAAAAATGTTGAGTCAACAAAATGTAACTGCAAGCAAACTTTCTAACTTATCACTTCAATTATACAGCCATTTATTGCAAAATGGATATGTAAAAAACAACGAAGAATTAGAATTTATTAATGAATATTTTTACAGCAAATTACCAAAATACAAGTTTGAAAACTTTGGTTTTAGAGAAAAATTATGGTTGTACAAATCTCATTTATGGTTTAGTTTTTTAACCCAAGATTTTATTCAGAGTTACAAATATGCCCGAAAATGGGTAGACTTATTTAAAGAGGATAAAAAGCATATTGTACAACATCCTGTATTTTATTTAAAAGGAATTAACTATTTGCTTGAAGCTTGCTTTTTTGTTCATAAAACAAAAACTTTTAAAATGGAATTAGCAGCTTTTGAACAGGAAGTTGAACAAAAAATTATTCCATTAAACACCAATACAGAACTTTTAATTTTTCAGCATTTATATGCCAACAAACTTCACTTGCATTTTATGGAAGCAACTTTTTCTGAAGGTGAATATTTAGTAGCGATTATCAACAAAAAGATTCAAGATTATAAAAATAGGTTAGACAGTCATTATATAGTTATGTTATACTATAAAATTGCCTGTTTGTATTTTGGTATGGGTAAAAATGAACTTTGTATTGTTTATTTACAAAAGATTATAAAGTCTAAAAACCTTACATCTGCTGAAGATTTACAGTGTTTTGCTAGAATTCTAAATTTAATAGCACATTACGAATGTGGTTTAGATTACGATTTGGAAAGACAGTTTGTAGATACTTATAAGTTCCTTTTAAAAATGGAAAACTTACAGGAAGTTCAAAAAATATTCCTGACTTCTATCCGTGATTTGAGTGATGTTTTTCCTCATGAAATTAAAAATGAGTTTAAAAAAATCCACACCAAATTAAAAAAGTTTGAGGATCATCCATATGAAAAAAGAGCTTTTTTATATTTAGATATTTTATCGTGGTTAGAAAGTAAAATCGAAAATAAACCGATTGCTTTAATAATTAAGGAAAAAATAAATAGTGGTAATAAATAGAAATCCCTTCTACTCATTATTAAATTGAAAAAGTACTTTAACAGCAAAACTTGTATATTTGTTAGGTTGCAAAAACTATTACTATGGATTTAGAATCAAGAAAATACAATATTATTCAAGAACTTTTTAAGGTAAAAGAAGAGAGTGTAATTTACACTTTAGAGCAAGTATTAAAAAAAGAAAAAATTGAATCTATAGATATTCCTGAAAACTTAAAAAAGATTTTAGACAAAAGTTTAACACAAATCGAAGAAGGAAAAACACATTCCACAGAAGAAGTTATGAGTCGTGTTAAAGATAAATTTAATCTTGTTTAATGATTATTAAATGGACTGATCTAGCTTATGATTCGTTTGAAGATGAAATTGATTTCATCATAAATAAATGGAATAAAAAAGAAGCATTAAAGTTTTCAGTTCTAGTTCAAGGATTTTTAATTTTATTAGAAGAAAATCCATATTTAGGAAAAATGTCTAGTTATAAAGGATTTAGACAATTCGTATTATCAACTCAAACAAAAATTTGGTACAAGATTGATGAAAAAATGGAAATAATTTATATCTCTTTCTTTTGGAATAATAAAAAACATCCAACAAATTTAATAAAGTATTTAAAATAAGTACAACTTTCATTTTTAAAGAAAAAACAAATAGTTCACACAAAAATTAAAGTATTCCATTTATTTATATCAATATTTTAAGAAAATGATATTTATTGATGAATTTATCAAAATAAATCACATCTCAACTGCTTAAAATAAATAATACTTCTATTTTAGCACCGTGAAAATTTCTAAAATCCATACAAATACTTCAAAAACTACTCCTGTAGTTTGTATTTCTATGAATACAATTATTCGCACAACAACTTCAACAATTACCCTTTAAGGGTTCTACAATATTCATATTATTTAGGTTAATAATTGTTTCTTTAAAGAGAAACAAAATAATAAAACAGTACTAATTAGTATCATTTTAAAGATGAAAGTATTAAAATTCGGAGGCTCATCAGTCGCAAATTCAGAAAATATAAAACAGGTTTTAAGCATTGTCGCTAAAACATCCAAAGAACATAAAATTGCAGTTGTGGTTTCTGCTTTTGGTAAAACTACCAACAATTTAATTGAAGGCGCAAACACTGCTTTAGTTGATATTAAAGTTGCGAAAGAAATTTTAGAAACCATTAAAAACCTACATTTCCAAGTAATTGATGATTTAGTTAAAACCCATAAAAATGAAGTTATTCAAGAAGTTACTTCTATACTTCATCGATTAAATTCTATTTACGAAGGCATTTTTCTATTACAAGAATTATCTGATAAAACATTAGCCAAAGTGTGTAGTTTTGGTGAAAGACTATCTTCTTACATCATCGCAAATGCTGCAAAAGAAAATTTAGATGCAACTCATAAAGAAAGTAGAGAATTAATTATTACCAATGATGATTTTTTAAACGCGCAAGTAAATTTTAAAATCACCAATAAAAATATTACTTCTTTTTTTGATGAAAATACACATCAAATTACACTTTTAGGTGGCTTTATTTCATCTAATATTGATGGAAAAACTACAACATTAGGAAGAGGAGGATCGGATTTTACAGCTGCAATTTACGCTGCTGCTTTACAAGCAGATGAACTACAAATTTGGACAGACGTTTCTGGAATGTATACAGCAAATCCAAGAGTTGTAAAACAGGCATATGCAATTCCAGAAATTTCTTATGAAGAAGCTATGGAACTGTCTCATTTTGGAGCAAAAGTTTTATATCCACCAACGATTCAGCCAGCTTTAAGAAAAGAAATTCCAATTAGAATTAAAAACACTTTTGAGCCAGAAAATGCTGGAACGTTAATTTCTAAAAACCCTAAAAATGGTAATGAAGTTAAAGGGATTTCGCATATAGAAGACATCAGTTTAATAACTTTAGAAGGTGGAGGAATGATAGGAATTCCTGGTTTTTCGAAACGTTTGTTCGAAACACTTTCCATGGCAAAAATAAATGTGGTTTTTATAACACAAGCTTCTTCAGAACATTCAATTTGTGTGGGTGTTTATGAAAATGATGCTAAAAAAGCCCAACATCTTTTAGACGAGACTTTCAGTATAGAAATTGATCGAAAAAAAATAAAGCCAATAATTGTTGAAAACGATTTGGCAATTATTGCTGTTGTTGGCGAAAGCATGAAAAACTACCAAGGTTTAAGTGGCCAAATGTTTAGTGCTTTGGGTAGAAATAATGTGAATGTGAGAGCAATTGCACAAGGTTCATCAGAAAAAAATATCTCTGCTGTTATCAATAAATATGATGCAAAAAAAGCTTTAAATACTTTGCACGAACAGTTTTTCGAAGAAAAAACAAAGCAGTTAAACTTATTTGTAACTGGAGTTGGTAATGTTGGCGAACGTTTTTTAGCACAGCTTCAACAACAGAAAAAATTCTTAAAAGAAAATTTAAAACTAAAAATTAGAGTTATTGGAATATCTAATTCTAGGAAAATGGTTTTTGATAATGATGGCATCAACCTAAAAAATTGGAAAGAAGCTTTAGAAAATGGAGAACCAACAACGTTAGAAAAATTTCATAAAAAAGTAAAAGAAAGCAATCACATTAATAGTGTTTTTATTGATAATACCGCAAATCAAGCAGTTTCTGAAGTGTACGAAAAGTATTTAAGAGATAGTATTTCTGTAGTAACATGTAATAAAATTGCTTGTGCTTCTAATTTTGATAATTACAAAACTTTAAAACACGTTTCAAGAAAATACAATGCTTCTTTCTTGTTTGAAACCAATGTTGGTGCAGGTTTACCAATTATTGATACTTTAAAGAATTTAATAAATTCTGGGGATCGAGTGCATAAAATTCAGGCAGTTTTATCTGGAAGCTTAAACTTTGTGTTTAATAATTTTGATGAAGATTCAACTTTTCACGATGTTGTTGCACAAGCACAAGCAGAAGGTTATACAGAGCCAGATCCAAAAATTGATTTAAGTGGTGTTGATGTGGCTAGAAAAATATTAATTTTGGCTAGAGAAAGTGGCTACAAAATGGAGTTAGAAGATATTGTAAATAACGCTTTTTTACCAAAAGAGAGTTTACAAACAACTACTAATGAAGATTTTTATGCATCGTTAGTAAAACACGAAAATCACTTTCAAGAAATTTATAATGAAGCAAATAACAAGAATTGTAGATTAAAATATGTCGCAGAATTTGTAAACGGAAAAGCCAATGTTGGTTTGCAACACATTCCTGCAGAGCATCCTTTTTATAATTTAGAAGGTAGTGATAATATCGTATTATTTTTTACGGATAGATATCCAGAAAACCCTTTAATCATAAAAGGTGCTGGAGCTGGAGCAGATGTTACAGCTTCTGGTATTTTTGCTGATGTAATAAGAATAGCAAATAAGTAGGCAGTTTTTTAGTAGGCAGTTGGCAGTCACAATTTTCAGTGATCAACTGACTAAAAAATAAAAAGTAAATAAAAAAGTCTTTAGTAAGCAGTTTTCAGCAACAAACTGACTGCAAACTGCCAACTGATGACTGAAAACTAAAAAAGATGGAAACTTTAAAAATATTTTCTCCTGCAACTGTTGCCAATGTTTCTTGTGGATTTGATTCCCTAGGTTTTGCTGTGGATGCTGTTGGTGATGAAATGACATTTACTAAAACAACTGAAAAAGGCGTAAAAATTACCAAAATTACAGGTGCAAATTTAACCTATAATGTTGATGAAAATGCTGCAAGCGCTGTTGTTAAAAAGATTTTAGTAGAAGCGAATGCCAATTTCGGAATTGAATTAACAATTCACAAAGGGTTTTCTCCTGGAAGTGGTTTAGGAAGTTCTGCTGCAAGTGCTGCTGGTGCTGCTTTTGGAGTAAATCAGTTTTTAGAAAACAAATATTCTGAACTTGAATTGACAAAATTTGCCATGTTTGGTGAAGAAGTTGCTTGTGGTTCTCAAATTGCAGACAATGTTGCTGCAGCAATTTATGGCGGATTTGTTTTAGTGAGAAGCTACAATCCTTTAGAAATTATAAAATTACCTGTTCCAAGTGAATTGAGAGTTGTTGCAATTCATCCTCAAATTGAGGTTAAAACCAAAGACGCTAGAGAAGTTTTGCCAACTGAAATTTTGCTAAAAGATGCAGTTACTCAATGGGCAAATGTGGGTGGTTTAATTGCTGGTTTATATACTGATAATTACAATTTAATCAGTAATTCTTTGGTTGACATTATTGTGGAACCTCATCGTAAAAAATTAATTCCCTTTTTTGATGATGTAAAAAATGCAGCATTAAAAGCGGGTGCTTTAGGTGCAGGAATTTCTGGTTCTGGCCCAACAATTTTTGCACTTTGCAAAGGTGATGAAATTGCCAAAAATGTTTATAAATCCATTGAAGAAAGTTATAAAAATACAGGAATCGATTTTACGATGTTTACATCTAAAGTAAATTCTGAAGGAATGAAAATATTATAGAAATGTCTCCTCGAGCGCAGTCGAGAGGTCTTATTTAGATCTCGACTGCGCTCGACCTGACAAACCAAAAATCAAAAACAAATGAACTACTACAGTTTACATCATAAATCGCCAAACACAACTTTTAAAAATGCAGTTGTGCAAGGTTTAGCAAAAGATAGAGGAATTTATTTTCCAGAAAATATTACGCCTTTATCAAAAGAATTTATTGAGAATATAGAAAATTACACCAATCACGAAATTGCTTATGAAGCAATTAAACAATTTGTGGGTGATGAAATTCCGACTTCAATATTAAAAGAAATTATCGAAAAAACTGTTTCTTTCGATTTTCCTTTGGTAACTATTGATGAAAACATTGCTTCTTTAGAGCTTTTTCATGGACCAACCATGGCTTTTAAAGACGTTGGCGCTAAATTTATGGCACAATGTTTAGAGTATTTCAATCAAGGAAATGAGGAAGAAGTTACAGTTTTAGTAGCAACTTCTGGAGATACTGGAGGTGCTGTTGCCAATGGATTTTTAGGTGCAAAAGGTGTGAATGTGGTTATTTTATATCCTTCAGGAAAAGTGAGCGATATTCAAGAAAAACAACTCACAACTTTAGGTCAAAATATTACAGCTTTAGAAGTTGATGGTGTTTTTGATGATTGCCAAGAAATGGTAAAAACTGCTTTCTTAGATGAAGAAATTACAAAGAAATTAACCTCTGCAAATTCTATAAATATTGCACGTTGGTTGCCACAAATGTTCTATTTTTTCTTTGCTTATAAAGCATTAAAATCAAAAAATAAAGAATTGGTTTTTTCTGTACCAAGTGGAAATTTCGGAAATATTTGTGCAGGAATTATGGCACAAAAATTAGGGTTACCAATCAAACATTTTGTTGCTGCCACCAATGTAAATGATACAGTTCCTAATTTTTTAGTTGACGGAGTTTACACACCAAAACCATCGAAAGCAACAATTTCTAATGCTATGGATGTTGGAAACCCAAGTAATTTTATTAGAATCCGTGAATTGTTTAACAACGATTTAGAAACTTTAAAAAGTGCTTTTTCTTCTTATAGTTTTACTGATGATGAAACTCGTGAAACCATGAAAAAGATCTACGATAATTCTGGATATGTTGCAGATCCTCATGGAGCTGTTGGTTATTTAGGATTGAAAAAATACGGTTTAAAAGAAAACGAATTTGGCGTATTTTTAGAAACTGCACATCCTGTTAAATTTTTAGATGTTGTTGAAGAAACTTTGCCTGTAAAAGTGGAGATTCCTGAACAGATTCAGAAAGTTATCAATAATAAAAAAGTAGCTATAAAAGCGAGTTCTTATAAGGATTTAAAGGCGTATTTGATGAAATAAAATCGCCACGAATTCACAAATAAAATTTATTTCAGACCTCACAGGTTTTAAAAACCTGTGAGGTCTTTGTATTACATAAACTTTCTAAAAGTTTTTTTAAGCTGAAAATTCACAAACAAGTTTAGCCCTGATTGAAGCATTTGTTTGAGCTCTTTTTTGCCTTTTTCAGGTAAAAAAAGCGAGTGCTGAAAGCAGGAAATAGCTTCAAAAAAAACTTTTTCTAAACCTCAAAAATGCCATCTTCTGTAAAACAGAAATTCTGACATTTATCGAAATTTTTCTGTGTATTTAAGCCTGTAAATAAACTAAAAGCGGGTAAAATTAGCTGATTATTCGTCACTTGAAAACAAGGCAACTTTATACGTTGTCTGCCTTTTCCACGAATGGAAACTCCAGGATGCAAATGCCCAGAAATGGTGAAACAATTTTCGGTTGGCTTTATAGAATCGTGTACAAATTTTACGCAATCTATTTCCAGAGAAGGTTGATGAACTTCGATCTTAAATTGATTGTAAATGGACTGTTTTAAGCGATCGTGATTTCCTTTGATTAACTTTAAATTTAGTTCCTCAAAATTAGAAAGCCAAGTTTTGAATTGGTCTAAATCTTTGTTGTATTCTGCATGAAATAAATCGCCAACAATAATTAAAGTCTTAGCTTTAAAATGCAAAATTAGCTGTTTTAATCTGGCTAAATCATCATCTAAAACTGAAGAAGGAATTGGAATGCCACTTTTTTGAAAATGAGCAGATTTACCAATATGCAAATCGCTTAAAATTAAACTTTCTTGGGCTTCCCAATAGATAACTCGTTGATTGGTTAACTCTAAAATCTGGTCATTACAGGTAATTTTATGAGTTACAATCGAAACGGTTTTTATCATTTTACTGCCTGTTTTTGAATACGTTGAATTCGTTTGCTCAATTCCTCATTCGTCATTGTGCCTCGCAAACTATCAACCTTTAAAGGAAAGCTCAAAGGTGTAAAATCTTTTGCTCTTTTCAAAATTATTTTACTTTCTGTAATTCGCTCAAAAGCTTTTTGCAAACGCACTTTTTCTAGTTGATAATTAAAAACCTCATCATACGCTTGTTTTAATAATAAATTTGTGGGTTCGTAATCATTTAACACTCTAAATATTAAGCCAGATGAAGATTGTAAACTTTTATTCGACTTTTTATTTCCTGGTTGAGATTGAATGACTAAACCTGCAACCACTGCAATATCTCTAAATTTTCTGGAAGCCATTTCACTCGCATTTATACTTGCAATAATGTCTTTCATTAAATTTTCTTTGGATAAGATCTGAGCTATATTTTCTTCATTCAAGGGAATTTCTTGATCAGAAAGTAGTTCAAAACCATAATCGTTTTGCGCAATTGTAAACGTGAGTGGTTTTATTTTACTAAGTCTATAAGCGATTAAAGAAGCCATGATTTCATGCACCAATCGTCCTTCAAAAGGATACATAAATAAGTAAAAACCGTCTTTGGTTTCTATGAGTTCTGTTAAAAATTCGTCATGTCTTGGAATGTGCGATTTTTCTTGCTGGCGTTTTAAAAGCGGATGTAAAAATTTTAGTTCTCTTTCTCTATTATTGGCATCAATAGCATCACTTAATTTTAAACGTAAAAAATGGGTTAAGCCAGATGTTAAAGGCAATCGTCCACCATTCCAACTTGGTGTAATTGCTTTTTTAGATTTGCTTGCTTTTACCAAAACAGTCATGTCTTTAATCTGTTTCATTTCTACAACTCTACCTCCAATTACAAAAGCGTCTCCTTTTTTTAATTTCGATATAAAATACTCTTCAACCATACCAATATAACCACCAGAAAAGAATTTTACAAACAACATAACTTCGCCCACAATTACACCAATATTCATTCTGTGCATCATAGCAATTCGTCTGCTTTTTACTTTGTAAAGGCCATCTTCTTCATCTAACACTACTTTGTGGAATTCCTCATAAGATTTTAAAGTATTTCCACCTTGAGTGATAAAATGAATGCACCAATCGAAATCTTCTTTTGTTAAATAATGAAAAGTGTGAATTTCTTTTATAAATTGATAGGTTTCTTCTTTGTTAAAACCTTCGCCAACTGCTAAGGTTACCAAAAACTGAACTAAAATATCATAGGTTAAAACATAAGGATATCTTGCTTCAATTTCATTTTGTTTCACAGCTTCTTTTACAGCTGCAACTTCTATCAACTGTAAAGAATGTGTAGGAACTGCGTACATTTTTGAGGTTTCAAAAGGCGAATGTCCACTTCTACCTGCTCTTTGTAAAAAACGTGCAATTCCTTTTGCGGAACCAATTTGTATCACACAATCTACAGGTTTAAAATCGACTCCTAAATCTAAAGATGATGTACAAACGACTGCTTTTAAAATTCCTTGAGAAATAGCTTCTTCAATAAAATTACGCTGCACTTTTGCAATAGAACCATGATGAATGGCAATTTGTCCAATTAAATCTGGAGCTTCCTCAATTAAAATTTGATACCATAATTCGCTCTGATTTCTTGTGTTTGTAAAAATTAAAGTCGTGTTGTTTTCATAAATAATTGGGATGATTTTGCTACTCATTTTCTTCCCCAAATGTCCTGCCCAAGACAGTTCTTCTACTTCATCTGGCAAAACTGAAATAATTTCAATCTTCTTTTTTTCCTTTGCTTTTATCATGGTGGTTTTTACACCTTCATAAGGAATTAGCACATTTTTTGCTTCTTCTAGATTACCAATAGTTGCTGTAATTCCCCAAACACTGGTTTTTTTTGATAAATTCCTGACTCTTGCAATTGCCAATTCTACTAAAACGCCTCTTTTAGAACCTAACAATTCGTGCCATTCATCAACAGCAATACAGTTTACGTTTTTAAACCAACGTGAATTTTTCTTTTGAGAGAATAGTAAGTGTAAAGTTTCTGGAGTTGTTAGTAAAACATCTGGCATTAAACGCTCTTGTTTTCTTCGGATGTTGGTTGGTGTATCTCCATTTCTCACAGCAACTTCCCAATCCAAACCAATTTCGTCTACAACTTCATTCATGGCTTTCGCCAAATCTTTTGCCAAAGAACGCAAAGGACTAATCCAAATTAATTTTAAGCCTTTTTTATATCTTTCTGGGTGATTTAAATAATCAATAACCACAGCTAAAAAAACCGAAAATGTTTTTCCAAAACCCGTTGGAGCAACCACCATTCCACTAAAGCTATTGTGATAACGTTCCCAAGTTTGGTCTTGAAAACTAAAAGGTGTGTGCCCTTTTTCTGCCATCCAATTTTGGATGATTTGATAGCCTTGGGTTTGTTTAAAGTTGCTCAACTTATTAATTTCGGGTTTAAAGTTTAAAATTCAAGATTGGAATTTTGAATTTGAAATATAAAATCTTGAACCTAATTTTGGATTAGAATTATGAAATTTCTCAATCGCCTAAAAAGGCTCATTTCGAAATGACAATTATACTTTTTATTTTACAATATTAGAACTGCAAACTGAAGACTGGAAACTGCCTACTTATTTAGCTTCAATTAATGCTTTAACACTTTCAATGGTATCAATATCATTTACGGTTTTGTCTTTTCGCCAACGTTTCATTCTTGGAAAACGTAAAGCAACTCCACTTTTGTGACGTTTACTGTAAGCAATTCCTTCAAAAGCTATTTCGAAAACTAATTCTGGTTTTACTGTTCTAACTGGACCAAATTTTTCGATGGCATTTTTATTGACCCATTTAGATATTTCTGAAATTTCTACATCTGTTAATCCTGAATATGCTTTGGCAACTGTTACTAGTTTGTCTTGATTTTTTACGGCAAACGTATAATCTGTGTATTTAGAACTTCTTCTTCCACTTCCTTTTTGAGCGTAAATCATGACAGCATCAATCGTTAATGGATCAACTTTCCATTTCCACCAATCACCTTTTTTTCTTCCAACATGATAAACAGAAGATTTTTTCTTCAACATTAAACCTTCAGAATTAAAACTTCTAGCTGCGTTTCTCAATGCATCTAATTCGTTCCAATTTTTGAAATCAATGATTTCAGATAATTTTAAAATATTACTGGTGTTTTGTTGAAGTAACACTTCTAATTTTTTTCTACGATTTTCCATGGATTGTTCTCGTAAATCAACATCATCGAGTTCTAGAATATCATAAATATACAAACCAACTGGAACATCTTCTAACAATTTTTTGGTAACATTTTTACGATTTAATCTTTTTTGTAAATCGTTAAAAAGCAAAACTGCACTGTCTTTTATCGCTAAAATTTCGCCATCAATTACAAAACTACCTTCTAATTTCGCGATTGCTTCCACCAATTCTGGAAACTGCTCTGTAACCAGTTCTTCTCCTCTACTCCAAATAAAAACTTCTTCTTTTCTTTTGATTATTTGCCCACGAATTCCATCCCATTTATACTCAACTTGCCAGTCTTTTTCATCACCCAAATCTTGCAATTCTTTTTCTAAAGAATAGGCTAAGCAAAAAGGATAAGGTTTTGAGTTATCATAATTAATATGTTCGCCATTTAAAAGATCATCAAAAGAAATAGAATCTGGAGTCCAATTCCCAATAATACTGTGCATTAATTGGTTTGCGTCAATTCCAGATAATTTTGCGAGTGCATTTACCAGCGTTTTTTTAGAAACTCCGATTCTAAAACTTCCACCAATTAATTTATTGAAAATCAAACGTTCTTGAGATTCTAATCCATTCCATGCTTCTAAAACATATGCTTTTTTTTCTTCGTCTGTTTTTGGTTTTAGTTTGATGAGCTCATCAATCCAAATATGTAAAGGTTTTTCTATGTTATTTTCTGGATTTGGTAATAAAAGTGCAATGGTTTCGCCTAAATCTCCAACTGACGAATAACTTTCTAAAAACAACCATTCAGGAAGTTGTGTAATTTCCATTACCCAACTTTTCATTAAATTAGATTTTACAGGTCTACTTGGTCTTTTACCCGTAAATAAAGCAATTAACCACAATTTATCTTTGTCTGGTGCCACTTTAAAATATTCGACTAATGCATCAATTTTTGCATTGGTTTTATTGGTGATTTCAATAGCGCTAATTAAGTTGGAAAAGTCTTTCATAATTAGGCATTTTCAGTTTTGGTTTCTTCGTCTTTTGCAAATTCATCTTCACCAAATTCGGTTTTTAATTCATAAGCTTCAATGCCAATTTCGTTTAAATATTTAGAAAAAACTGCTTGCGAACCATGAGTTACATGCACTTTTTCTGCACCAGTTGCTTTTACTGCTTCTAATAATCCATCCCAATCTGCATGATCGCTAATTGAAAAACCTGCATCAACTCCTTTCCAACGTCTGTTTCCACGAATATGCATCCAACCAGAACAAATTGCTGTTGCTGCATTTGGAATTTTTTTTATCATTCTTGAACCTAATAACGCTGGTGGTAAAATGACAATTTTGTTTTGAATATCGGCTTTTTTGAAATCGTAATTTAATAAAGTTGTTTTGGGAAGCTCAATTCCAGAACCAGAAATTGCATTGTTTAAATTGTTGATGGCAGTGTGTACATAAATATCATCTACACCTTCAATCAATTTCATAATTCGTTGTGCTTTGCCTAAACTGTAGCCTAAAAAAACACTTGTTCTGTTATTTTGCTGATTTTGTAAAACCCAATTTTGCAATTCAGCTTGTAATTCCTCTTCTTTTTTCCATTTGTAAATTGGCAATCCAAAAGTACTTTCTGTAATAAATTCGTGACATTTTACAGGTTCATAAGGTGTAGAAATAAAATCGGGTTGTGTTTTATAATCACCAGAAAAAACAACTACATACCCTTTATATTCTAAACGAATTTGAGCTGAACCAATTACATGACCTGCAGGAAAAAAACTCACTTGAACTCCATTTATATTCTTTGGTTCATTATAACCCAAACTTTCAATAGAAATATCTTGCCCTAATCTGTGTTTTATAATTGCTTTTGAATCATTTTGACACAAATAATGTTTATTCCCTGATCTGGAATGATCTGCATGTCCATGAGAAATAATTGCATACTCTACAGGAAACCAAGGATCTAAATAAAATTTTCCAGGAATACAATAAATGCCTTTTTTTGTGAATTTTACAAGTTTCAAAATGAATAAAGAGTTTTGTATAAAAATAATGGATTACAATTTAATGCAATCCATTATTTTAAAATATGATCTATTTTCAGAAATTATTTTTTAGCGTTTACCATCCAGTTAATTCCGAATTTATCTGTACATCTTCCAAACATACCCCATTCTCTTTCTCTAAATTCGTGGTGTGTAATTCCTTGATCGCTTAAAGTTTTAAAAACCTCTCTAGCTTTATCTTCATCATTTACATCTACACTCATGTGTACTTGATTTCCAGAATTTATTGGAGTATCTGGAGCAGCATCATAAGCCATAAAATGAACTCCTTTTCCTTTTAACTCTGCATGTTGCAATTTATCTCTAAAAGAATTTGGAACATCTATTTTTTGATCTTTATATGTAATTCTATTTTGTACTTGTGCATCAAATAAATCTCCATAAAAATTTAAGGCTTCTTGACAGTTTCCATCGAATGCTAAATATGCTTGTATTTTCATCTTCTTTGTTTTTAGTTAATAATTTTATTACAACAAAGTTAAAAAATGATGCCTGTTATTTTTTGCTTATTTGATGTTATAGGTAACTGTATCCGTTTAATAAACGGATTTAAAAGTTAAAACTCCTAATTTTACTTTTAGATTATAATTTAACAGTAAACAGTTCCATATTTGGACTAATTTCTGGGTAAGACTTTGCAAATATTATTGCTTCTTTATTGGAAGTACTTGAATTAATTATTTTTATATCTGTTTTTTATTGAAGAAAGAATATTTCAGTTAGAGAAATTTATCAATAAGAGAGGATAAGGGTTTTAATTCGTTTTCTACCATATAATGTTGATGAAGATAACGATTAGAACAAATTAACTTTAAGTTATTAGATAATTTAAACTCAACACAAGTAAAATCTTTTGCGTCTTTAAACCACGAAATTGTAAATTCTATATCCTTTTTTATTAAAATTTTATAGAGTAAATAGGAAGCTTCATTTGCAACATATAAAGCATTATTTATTTCTTGATTTTTAAAAAAATACAAGCCTCTTAAAGTGGTATATCTAAAACTAAAAATCGGAATTTCAATTTTAGTATCTATTTGTTGTGTTTCATTATCTAAATTAAAAACAAGGTAGTGCTCTGAATTTAATTCCCAATCTATACCAGTATCTGTAAGCTCTTTCTTGTTGAGTATTTCCCAACTTTTTACTTTTTTTAATAATGCTATAGAACTTTCAGGTTGGGTAAGTAATAAATAAGAAACTTTATAAATACGGCTATTCTTGCTTTTTACAAAAGGAAAATAATATCGATTCTTCTTGTCTAAATAGGTCAAACGTTTTTGAAGCGCCTCTTTTTTTAAACGTCCAATTAATATTCCTTTATCAAAAATTTCTCTATCACTTATATATTGTTGATAATGCATACCAACAAATTCTTGTACATTATTATTGGCTGTTTCATCAACAACCGTATTTCTTATATAATTTTCTAATAAACCCGATTTTGTTGGCAATAATGGAAGGTCCTTAATAGCATTGTTTTCCTTTTTTAAATTTTGGAAATTAGTGTCCTTTGCATCTGAAGGATATAAAATTATCGGTTTTAAATTTGTTCGGTCTTTTTGTTTTACCTCATTTATAATTTCCTCTTTTTTAATGTACTCCTTAAAAAGCATTAAAGAACTGTCTATATTATTAAAATCCTCACTGTATCTGTTATCATTTATAATTTGATAATTAGGATAAAAGTG
Source organism: Polaribacter vadi (assembly GCF_001761365.1). Classification (NCBI taxonomy): domain Bacteria; kingdom Pseudomonadati; phylum Bacteroidota; class Flavobacteriia; order Flavobacteriales; family Flavobacteriaceae; genus Polaribacter; species Polaribacter vadi. Next base: position 2,130,682 of record NZ_CP017477.1, read on the forward strand.
AGACAAAAAAGGGGTCTCTTTTTTAGTTGCAACCTCAATTGAGATTAAAGGTTTTTCTTTTTTATATTGTAAGGAGATTTCTTTATGCTCTTTACTAGTTAATTTTATAGTAGTAAAATCATTAAGACCAACATTAACTTTGATTTTCCCATTATATAAGCCCAGTAGATTTTGGCTTTTTATTTTTAAATTTGAAGAGTTTATAATGGTGTCAAAAATTTTAATAAAACACCAATAACTATATAGATCATCAATTTTTTTGTAGTTTAAAGTCAAAAATTCATCCTCTAAAATTTCAAAACCATTTTCTAGTAAGGAATAAATTTGTAAAAGATCTTTGTATCCAGCTGCTTGGGTTAAAGTTGATGAAAAGTAAGTTTCTTTTTCAAAGTGACCAACTTTACTAAATGGTATTTTATTTAAAATACTATGCAATCTACCAGTGTAAGCAGTTATTTTTTGAACTACTTTTTTATTGTTAGATACGCTATTTTTATGCAAATCTTTTTTTAAGTCGGTCAATCTAATTATTATTTGATTGGCCATATATTTTACGAATCTATTTTCATAATTATCATAGCTTAATTTTTTCTTTAATGTTAAAGCATGAGAAAAATATTGGCCGGAAATCAATTCAATACCATCTTCTTTATTATTTGAAATATACTGTGTGTTTTTGGTGAGCCATATTTTATTTTTTGATGAAGGTTTTCTCACCTTATCTATTTGTTTTACTTCTTCATCAGTAATAATATTGTGTTTAGGATTTCGTTGAATTAGCTCTAAACTTTTTATTAAATCTTCAAATAAAGCATCTAAAATAAACCACCATTTAGCATTAGAAGTAATCCCACTAGATTTATTTTTTATTTTTTTATAGAAGTTTGGTAGCAGTTTATAACTTATATTATTAACTATCCTAGCACAATCTTTTTGTAGCAATTTATAGTCTTTCTTATACTGTATTTTTTTAGGAAAAACCTCAAAAGATAATTCTAAGACTACTGTATTATTAGGAGATAAAATTTTAATTTCATGATTTCCTAAAGCCTCTTTAAACGATAAGTTTCCTTTAAGAGTTCTTATAGAATGTAATTGTTTATTTAATCTTTTAGAATAAGCTACAAGTTTGTTATCAAGCCAAAGAGAATATTCTTTTGAATGTTTGATAGGGTTTATAATAGCTATAAAACTAATCTCTTGCCAATCGAATAAATAAATTTTTCCTGAATTTTCAACAGACTGTTTTTGCCCTAAAATGCTAATTTTAAAGTTTTTCGTTACTATTTTAGAATCATGTAATTTTTTATTATCTGATGTAATAATTTCAAAGGTTCCATGATTTTTAATAGCATAACTATATTTTTTAGTTTGATTATTTATCATACCCAAAAAGAAGTAAATCGATCTTCATCAAAGCGTTCTAGCATAAATATTAATTTTTCTGTAGATTTTGGATAGTTTGATTTTTTAATAATTGATTTTTTCTTTTTTTCTAAGTATTCTAAATCTGGATACGAAGTTGCTACATCCTCATTAGTAAGCAGGTTTAATAAACTAATAATTACTTTTTGAATACGGTTAGAACTCCCATGTACTCTAGGTAAAATTTTCTGCATAATTTGAAAATCAATAGCTTTTTCTTGTTTTAGTAATTGCTCCTTTTTTGCATAAAGTACATAAAATATTATCTCATCTCTAACTCTATATGCAAACTGCAGATTAGCAATTTCGAGTATTTTATTTATCTTTTTTAACACTTCAAGCGCTTCTTCTACCTGTTGCTTGTCTGTTGTTGTGAGTTCTACACTTCCTATATATTCACTTTTTAAATTGGCATTTGTAAAATCTGTAAGCTTATCAACTTTTTGTTTTTGTTTATCAATCCAGTCCAATTCTACTGTATTCATTTCAATAGAATTCGCTCTATCAAGTACTTTTCTCGAAAAAGGATAGGTAGTTTCATCCATATTCACAGTTCCTATTAAATATAGATTTTCGGGCCAATAGATGGCATCATATAAATGCGCGTTATCAGCTTCTTTTATTTGATTTTTCGATAGTAAAAAGTCGGTTTTAACTTCATTGGTTTTTGTTCTAAAACGGGTTTCTATCACACTTAAAAAATCTGCAAAGTAATGTTCTACTCTTGCTAAATTCATTTCATCAAGAATAAAAAAATGAGGCTTAGTAATATCTTCTTTTGCTTTTATAATGGCTTCTGTAAGTGGTTTAGAGATAAAATTTCCTTGTAAAGAGGTGTAACCAATTAAATCTGAAGCGTCTGTCCAATCAGGTCTTACAGGAATTTGAATTACTTGATTTTTACTCATACCAATGGCTTCTGCAAATAGTCTTGGAAGCTGTGTTTTACCAGTACCAGATATCCCTGCTAGAATTATAAAAGGTTTGGTTTTTAATGATAGATAAAAATTAATGATTTCACTTTTTTTAAAGTTGAATCCTTTTTGCTCTATATAAGTTTCTATATGCTCTAAATCGGCTTTTATGTTTAAAAAAATAGTAGAAGTTAGCTTATCAGAATTAACTTCGGCTATTTTCTTTTCAAAATCTAACTTACATGTATCAAGTATTTTGATAATGGATTCCTTGTTGCTTAATGTTTTAAGCTGGTTAATGTTTAATAGTACATTTTTTTTATCAACTATATTTATATTTTTGGCATATATAAATTTTGCTTCATTGTTTTTTAGAGATTTCCACTCCCAATTATCTGGTATTTTTAGTATTTCTAAAATTTCAAATCGGGTAGTTGAACTCCACTTGCCATCAATGTTATCTTTAAAAATCGTATCTCCTTTTTGCGTATGTGTTTCTATCTCTTGGATATTAGATTTTGTAAACAAAACCCACCCACTTTCTTTATTTACAATAAAAACATAATCACCTAAAGAGAGGTTTTTAAATTTTCCTTCATTCCAATAAAAGTATTTATCGTTATGACTAAAAAGTTTTTCTGCATTTTTTGCGGCTTCACTTTTTATTTCATATACTATAACTTGTGCTGTCATTTAAGGTATTTTATTTTTAGCTTGTTTTTAAAAAGTTCAGCTTTAAGGTATAATTTACCTTATAACTTTTCTTAAAAAGAGCCTTATTTGTTTGAAGTGAATTTTCTGGATTAATGATATTTTGCTTTTCTAAGCAATCTCAGAGGAAATAAAATTCATTGTGATTTTATTCAAAATTAGATGTTATATTATTTTTAAAACAACTATCTATTCAAATAAAAAATGTTGTTCACAAAGTTAACAAATTATAACTCTTTATAAGAAAATTTAAGTAACCATTATCTAAAACAAAGTTTAGATTTAAAATTGAGGTTGTAAATTTGATTATTTCAAAAATATAAAAGAAGCTACCTGTTAAGTATATTTGTTTGTATAACTAACTACAGAATTATATTTTTTATCTGAAAAGACTAGTGAGAAATTTACACAGAGGTGCTAAAAAAAGAATCCCTTTCAAACATTAATGTTTAAAAGGGATTAAAAGTTATTCTTGTTGGCCTACAAGGACTCGAACCTTGAATGTCGGTACCAAAAACCGGTGTGTTACCAATTACACCATAGGCCAATGCTTCTTAGCGGATGCAAATTTAATACATTCTTTTAAATTTGCAAACATTTTTTTACAATTTTTATCTTTAACAAACATTTATGAATTTACAAATAGTTAGAAATACAGATAGTACTTAATTTTAATCATATTTATTAGTAAATTCGCCCACAGATTATTACCTAATTTTATGACGCCACAAAAATTTATAAAATGGAATATCATTCTAGGATGGGTTACATTTGCTATTGCCTTAATTACATACTCGCTAACCATAGAGCCTACAGTTAGTGCTTGGGATGTAGGAGAATACATTGCAACCTCTGTAAAATTAGAAGTTGGGCACCCTCCAGGAGCACCTCTTTTTCAAATGCTAGGTGCATTTTTTGCAATGTTTACAACCGATGTTACAGAAATTGCCAAAATGGTTAATTTCATGTCTGCTTTAGCTAGTGCATTTACAATTTTATTTATGTTTTGGACTATTAGCAATTTAGCTTCCAAATTAGCAGCTAAAACTGGTAATATTTCTAAAGGAAAAAGACTTGCTATTTTAGGTAGTAGTTTGGTAGGGTCTTTAACATACACTTTTTCAGATAGTTTTTGGTTTAGTGCAGTTGAAGGAGAAGTATATGCAATGTCATCATTTTTAATGGCTTTGTTATTTTGGTTAGCATTAAAATGGGAAAGCGAAATTTATACAGCTAGAGGTAATAAATGGCTGGTTTTAATTAGTTTTGTAGTTGGTTTATCTTTTGGAGTTCACATACTTTCTTTATTGGTAATTCCTGCAATAGTGATGTTATATTTCTTTAAAACTTATAAAAACATCAACTTTACAACTTCTGCAATTGCTACTGTATTCTCGGTTCTTGTGTTGGTATTGGTTTTTAAGTTTATATTTCCTTTTACATTAAAATTCTTTAGTGCATCAGAATTATTTTTTATAAATACGGTTGGTTTACCTTACAATTCAGGGAGTATTATTGCTGCTATTATTTTGGTAGCTTTATTTTTCTTCGGATTAAAATACACCAGAAAAAAGAAAAAATTAACGGCAAATACTTTAATTCTCTCTTTATTATTTATTATGATTGGTTTTTCTTCTTGGATGATGTTACCAATCAGAGCAAATGCAAATACAACAATTAACGAAAACAACCCTTCAAGTGCGCGTGAATTACTTGCATATTATGAACGTGAACAATATGGAGATGCCAATGTTTTTTATGATACATATTACTCAAATACATATGAAAGACAACAGGATGCAAAAAATCCTACAAGAGATGACAAACCAAAATATGAGAAAAAAGACGGTAAATATGTAATTGTAAATGTTTACAAAGATGTTTTGCCTAATTATTCTGATAAACACAAAGGTTTTATTCCAAGAATGGTGAACCCTGCATCAGAAAAAATGTACAAGAAAATTGCAGGAATTCCAGAAAATAGCCAAAGAAGACCAACGTTTGCAGAAAACTTAAAGTTTATGATGAGCTACCAATTTGGCTACATGTATGGACGTTATTTTATGTGGAATTTTGTTGGGCGTCAAAATGATATTCAAGGAAATTTAGATATTTATAATGGAAACTGGTTAAGTGGAATTGATGTAGTTGATGAAGCAAGATTAGGTTCTCAAGAAATGTTACCTTGGCAAGCATTGTTAAACAAAGGACGAAATACGTATTATTTTCTACCTCTTTTATTAGGGCTTGTTGGTTTGTTTTTTCAAATTAAATGGGATAAAAAGAACTTTTTTACCCTCTTTTTATTCTTCGCTTTTACAGGTTTTGCAATTATATTTTACACAAATCCAAAACCTTTTGAACCAAGAGAACGTGATTATGCTGTTGTAGGTAGTTTCTACATTTTTGCAATTTGGGTTGGTTTTGGTGTACTTGCTTTGTATGAATATCTAAAATATTTAGCATCTAGAAGACAAATGGCAATCACAATAAGTGTAGTTTGTTTACTTGCAGTACCAACATTAATGGCTTTTCAAAATTGGGACGATCATGATAGATCTAACAGATATACAACCCATTTAAATGCGCAAGCCTATTTAGAAAGTACAGATCCTAATGCAATTATGTTTACCATTGGCGATAATGACACATTTCCTCTTTGGTACATGCAAGAGGTAGAAGGTGTTAGAACCGATGTTAAATTAATCAATACAAGTCTTTTTCAAACAGATTGGTACATAGACCAAATGAAAAGGAAAACGTATAAAGCAGAAGCAATTCCATCGCAATTAACACACGATGAATATAAATATGGAACGTTAGACGTTGCTTATTACTTCCCTGAAATATTTCCTCAATTAAAAGATTCTGTTTTAGAATTAGACAGTTTTATGAAATGGATTAGAAGTGATAGCAAACGTACTTTTTACGATTTAGATGAAGATGGAAATCCAGAAAAAATATTACCAACCAATAAAATTAGAATTCCTGTAAATAAAGAAAATGCTTTAAAATATGGCATTGTTGCTCAAAAAGATGCAGATTTAATTGTACCTTATATTGATATTACTATTGATAGAGCCATTGGTAAAAACACCATTTTAATGCTCGACATTTTAAATAATTTCGATTGGAAACAACCAATTTATTTTACTGGTGGTTCCAATACAGACAGCGAATATATTTGGTTAAAAGATTATTTACAGTTAGATGGTGTTGCCTTTAAATTTGTACCTATTAAAACACCAACTAAGATTTACAACGAAAATGGACAATTACAACGTGAATTAAGTTTGTTTGATATTGGTAGAATTGATACCGAAAAAATGTACAGCAATATTCAAAAATGGAATTGGAGAAACATTAACGATGGCAAGATTTATTTAGATGAACAAACCAAAAGAAGTGCTATTTCTTTAAGAAATAGTTTAATGCGTTTATCGTCTGCTTTTGCAATGGAAGGTGATACTATTAAAGCACTTGAAGTTTTAGATTTGTCTATAGAAAAAATGCCTATCGAAGATTTCGACCATTATAGTTTATCTATGGAATACCCAGAAATGTATTACATGTTGGGCGATCAGAAAAAAGGAAGAGACACTGCTGAAGATTTAATTCGTTTATTTAAAGAGAAACTAGTTTGGTTTAGCACTTTCGATGAAGAAGATTTTGATATGATTTATGAAGAGTTCGATTTAACTTTTAGATACTTATACAGAGGAATTGTAGAACAAGTTAGGCAATATGATAATGATCGAGAATTTGTCAAGGAAATTCAAGAAGAATACAACAAAACTCTTGGACTTTTTAATCATATTTTTCCTGAGGAAAATGAACAACAAGACATAAAAGAGTAATTAAAATTTAAAAACCACAAACTTTACTGTTTGTGGTTTTTTTTATTGATAAATTCCTGTGGATAAAACCCTAATATTTTAAATCTGCAGGTTCTATAAAAGGTGTTTCAGGATTATAGATTTCTTTGATATATTCTTTTAATTCTTCTATAAATTCTTCCAACTTTTCTTCTGTAATAGTAGTTTCTGGTTTTCTATAATTTGATGAGAAATTGATTGCTAAAAAACCACTATTTAAATTTTTGAACGAATAAATTCCAGCTTTTAAGTTTTTAGAAAAATCAAACTTTTTTTCTTGTGCATAACAATAAGCATACATTAAAACTTGTATGGCTTTATACTGTTCTTTTTCTCTCAATTTCTCAAAATCAAGCACTTTTAATTCAGCAGCTTGCACCATTCCAGATTTGTAATCTATAATTCTAATTTCGCCATTTAACTCATCAACTCTATCTACATTACCATGAATTTTTATAGGAAATTCAAAACCTTCAATAACTATTTCTGCTGATAAATTTTCTTCAGTTGCAATAATTTGTAGTTGATTTTTCTCATCTTTTACCAATTCTTTTTCTTTGGATAAAAAATTCATTACAAATCGGTTGGCAACTTCAAAAATCAGTCTGTTTTGTCCTGTAGAAATATCACCATTTTTAAAGTGAATTTTAAAATGTTTTATAACCAAATCTTTGGCAATATTTTCCATTGATAAAATAGCATCAACCTTTAAAAATTGCCCTATAAAAGGTTTATACAATTCATCTAAAGTTTCATGCACAACAGTTCCCAAGGTGTTGTAAGCAACTGTTTCTTCAACATCATCAAATTCCTTGATTCGTAAAATTTTCTGTTTATAAAAAGCAACAGGATTGTATAAATAATTGGTTAAAGACGAAGGCGAAAAACCAGCTTTTGCTAATTCTTTTAGTCGTTCAAAAACCAATTCGTTTTTTTCAATAGTTTTTAATTCGGCATTTTGAGCGACCACTTTTGGCGAAATAATTTTCTGAACAATATCTGTTCTCATCATTTCTAATTGTGTTACAAATCGGCTTTTTTCTCCACTTCCAAAAATATCATGTTCTGTATTATAAAGAATAAAAACGTTTTTTGCTCTTTGCATCAATCTAAAAAAGTGATACGAAAAAATAGCATCTTTTTCTCTGTAAGTTGGCAAACCATATTCCACTTTTACATCAAAAGGAATAAAAGAATTTTGCTGACTATTGGCAGGCAAAACACCTTCGTTTGCAGAGACTAAAATAATGTTTTCAAAATCTAAAACACGGGTTTCTAACATTCCCATCAACTGTAAACCTTTTAAAGGTTCTCCTTGAAAAGATAAACTTTCTGAAGATATTAGTTGATTAAAAAATAGCGATAAGGTTTTTAAATCTGTAAAATAGTGAAACTCATTTTGCAAGGTTTGTAATTGCGTAAAAACAGTATAAAAACGGAATAGATATTCTTTTTCTAAAGGATTTACTTCCGCTTTTAAAAGATCGATTAAAGCCAAAATTCTATCCATAAAATTCTCAACAGAATCAAAAGCCTCAAACAGCTTTAAAATAATATTTTTTACTTCGGATTTTTCTTCTTTTAGCAAATCTTCCAAATGACTTTTTGTAACAAAAGTCTGGTTATCTTTTGCAATTGCTTCTGTGAAATTATCAATTTTTGCAAGTAAACCATAAATAGATTGATGTTTAAAAAAGCGAATTACATCTTTATAATAAAACTCATTCAAAACGCTTTTTTGCAATTTTTCTTGCGAAATAAACAACTGAAAAATTGAAAACAGCAAACTTGTTGTTGGGATATCTTTTAAAGGATAACCCATTGTAATATTGATTGCATCTACATTTTTAGGCAACGAATTTAAGGTTACAGGCAGCAAAGTTTCATCTGCTAAAACCAAAGCAGTATTTTTAAAATCAGTAATTTTTTCTAAAATTTCTCCAGTATATTTTATCTGCGTATTATTTTTTGCAGCGCCAATAACTTCAATCTTTTTTGGAGCAGAAAAAGTATCTCCTAAAAGTTTTATCTCGTTTTTATCATAATAATTCCAGCTACTTTTATATTTTCTGATAAATTTTCCTGCTTGATGATTAGACTTGAAAAAAGTTTCATCTAAATCCCAGTAAATTTCTGAATTCCCATTTTGCAACGTTTTTTGAAAAAGCAATTCTTCTGCTTTGTTCAACGCATTAAAACCGATAAAAAAGAATTTTTTATTTTTATTTTCTTCCAAAAAATTATCTATTTTACCACAAGCTTCTCTATACATTAAGCCTTGATAACCGATATTTTCACGTAACAAAAATTTATAAAAAGCATCATAATACGTATTCAGTTTTTCTAAAAAAGAATAATGATCTTTTATCAAAGCTGTTTCTGTAAACGTGCCATTTACAGACCATTTTTTAAGACGTTCAATATCTCTTAAATAGATAAAAATATCTTTCGAGTTTATTAAATGTTGATCAATTTCATTAAAATCTTGCAAAACTGTTAATGCCCAAGAAGAAAACGTATCAAAAGAATCTGGATGTTGCTCAACACTTTTATAAATCGTGTAAAAATGAAACAACAACTGAATATTATCTGCTTTTTGAACGCCAGAAATTTGTTGAATAAATTGTTCAATATTAAGCATCTCTGGTAAAAAACCTACCGAAATTTTATCTTTAAAAGTTTGTTTTACAAAGACTTTTGCTCTTTGTGATGGCAAAATAAAAACAACATCTTCAAAGGAATTTGTGGTTTTTAAAATATCATCTATAGTTTCTGAAATAAAAGATTGCATAGAATTTTTAGCATAATTTTGATTTCCTAAATTACAAAAACTTACTTTTATACTTCTATAATCTTTAAATTTATTTTGATGCAAAATGAACTAAATATTGTTGGTATCCAAGCAGACTTATCTTGGGAAAATCCTACTGAAAACCGTGCTTTTTTTGAAAAACAGATAAACAGTTTATCAGAAAATACAGATTTGGTTGTTTTACCAGAAATGTTTACCACTGGTTTTACTATGAATCCTGAAAAAGTTGCAGAAAAAATGGACGGAGAAACCATTGCTTGGATGCAAAAAATGGCTTCAGAAAAACAAGCTGCCATTACTGGGAGTTTGGTTATACAAGATGACAATAAATACTTTAATCGATTGGTTTTTGTGCATCCTTCAGGAAACATAGAAACGTATGATAAACGACATTCTTTTACGTTGGCAGGAGAAGATAAAGTCTACAATTCTGGAGATAAAATATTGATTGTTTCTTATAAAGGTTGGCGAATTTGTCCGTTAATTTGTTACGATTTACGTTTCCCAGTTTGGGCAAGAAACACAGAAAATTACGATTTATTAATTTTTATGGCAAATTGGCCAGTAACCAGAATTAAAGCTTGGGATACGCTTTTAAAAGCAAGAGCTATCGAAAATATGAGTTACGCAATTGGCATCAATAGAACTGGAAAAGATGCTAATAATTACGAATATTCAGGAAATTCTTTAGTGATAGATTATTTGGGTGAGGAACTTTCTACTTTACCTAAAAACGAAATTGGTATCCTAAAAGCAACTTTGGTAAAATCTGATCAAAAGAAAATTAGAGAGAAATTGGGGTTTTTAAATGATAGAGATGCTTTTGAGATTAAGATTATTTAGTTTGTTAAAGGTTTTCATTTCCTGTAAATTACTATGAAAAACAGTTATATTTGATTTTATACAACTCAAATAATGAGTTGGCAAACATTTAGCGGAACGAAAATGAAACTAAAATATTCTGAATCTCATCCCTTGAAATCCTATGAATTAAATGAACAACTCTTAACAAAAGATGAGTTTATTCAAAAGTTTGAAAATTTTGAATGGGAAAATTTATTGAAGTTGCAATTAAGTGCAAATGACATTCAGGTTCATCGCTCACCTTCTATAAATTTAGATGATAATGATGGAAAAGGAATATCAGTTTCAATAGTTGGTGAATTAGACGAATATGAATTTTACATTTGTTTTAAAAGACCAATAACTCGAAAAAAAAGAAAATGGTTAGGACTTGTTGAATACGATTTTTATGATAAAGAATTTTGTAGTGTAATACCTGAACAAACGAAAAAAGATGCATATGATGCCTTTTTATTGTTTTATGAGAGGAATTTTGATGAATTGGAAAAAAGATGGTAAAAACTTAGATAATTTATTACTAGTCCAAACTTGAAAATTAATTTTATTTTAACTGCATATATTTTTAATAAGAGGATAAAGCATAGATCATAATAGCACTAAAATTAGATTATAATGTTTTTTAAAAAAATAAAGGTTTGAAAAAAAAATAATTGAAATAACGTATACCTAACTCCCTTCTCCCAAACTCTCAATAAAACCTTCAATAGAAGTTGCATCATCAACAGAAAAATCACCAATTTTAGTTCTTCTTAAGGTTGATAAATGTGCTCCAGAGTTTAGCGCTTTTCCAAAATCGAAAGCTAATGAACGAATGTAAGTTCCTTTGCTACAAACCACTCTAAAATCTACTTTTGGAAAATTGATATTAGTGATTTCAAATTCTGTAATGGTTACAGTTCTTGCTTTAATTTCTGTAGTTTCTCCTTTTCTAGCTAATTCGTATAATCGTTTTCCATCTTTTTTAATCGCTGAAAAAATAGGCGGTTTTTGCTGAATTTCGCCAATAAACTGTTTTGTAGTTTCTTTTAAAAGCTCTTCAGTAATATGTTCTGTAGAATACGTTTCGTCGATTTCTGTTTCTAAATCGTAACTTGGTGTGGTTGCACCCACAGTAAAAGTACCTGTATATTCTTTTTCTTGACCTTGATAAGTATGAATTTCTTTCGTCTGCTTTCCAGTACAAATAATTAATAAACCTGATGCTAAAGGATCTAAAGTACCTGCATGACCAACTTTTATCTTTTTGATTTTAAAACGCTGTTTTATATGCCAACGTAGTTTATTGACGGCTTGGAAAGAAGTCCATTCTAAAGGTTTATCAATTAATAAAACTTGACCGTTTTTAAAATCTTCTTCTGTCATTAATACCAAGTTATTTCTATGTGAAAATGTAAAATAAAATTATAAAATTAATCCATAAAGAGATCCTGCTTTACAACAGGATTAGTTCAACTAACAATTTTTATAAATTACTGCGTAATTTATAAAAATTGAGTTTCACTAGCTTAAAAGTGCGTATCCAATTGCAATAAAACCAACTACTGCACAATAAATTGAAAAGTAAGAAAGTTTGCTCTTTTTAACGATGGCAATCATCCACTTACAAGCTAATAAACCTGCTAAAAAAGCAGCAATAAATCCTGCTGAAATTGGTAACATTTCTGATGATTGAAAGTTTAAATCTCCACTTAAAACATCTTTACCAATTTTTCCGAAAATTAAAGGAACTACCATTAAAAAAGAAAAACGAGCTGCTCTTGTTCTATCAATTCCTAATAAAACCGAAGTAGATATGGTTGCTCCAGATCTAGAAATTCCTGGTAACATTGCAATGGCTTGCGAAATTCCGATAATAACAGAATTCCAAAAAGAGACTTCTTTATTCGTGTTTTTTGCTTTGTCTGCTAACAATAATAAAACTGCTGTTACTAGCAACATTATTCCTACTAGAAGTATTTTTCCACCAAAAAAAGATTCTAATTGTTTTTCAAAAAGCAACCCTACAATTACTGCAGGAATCATAGAAATAATAATTTTTAGAGAGAATTTTAATTCATCATTCCATTTAAATTGAAATAATCCTTTAAAAATTTCTGCAACTTCTTTTCTAAAAACAACCAACGTACTTAAAGCAGTTGCAAAGTGTAAAACTACTGTAAACGTTAAGCTTTCTTCTGGCACAGAAGTATCGCCCAAAATAGCTTTTGCTAATTCTAAATGACCACTAGAAGATACTGGTAAAAACTCTGTTAATCCTTGAATTATTCCAAGAATTATTGCTTCTAAAACATCCATACTTTATTTTTTCGGGTCTGCTAAAATTGCGTAAATTTCTATTGCCAATCCTAAAAGAACCAAAGTTGGTGCTAAACGAATTCTTTGCCAATTGTAAATTTCTTCATTAAAAACATTTGGATCTTCACTACCTCCACCAGACATAAAAATAAAGCCAACAGTAATAAAAATAATCCCTACAAGCATTATGATGTAATTCCTTTTACCGAATAAAAATTCTTGTTCTTGATTCACTTCTTTTTTCATAATATTAATAATAAAGTTCGTCTGTTTGCAGATTTAAAAAACGCTGTGTTGCAAAAAATGTGCTAATCCAAGTAATTATTAAGGCAGATAAAATTACGCCTCCTGCAATATAACCTAAAGTGGCATAATCATTTAAAAAATCTAAACTTGGTATAAACTGGTCTAAATAATACACAACTACTGCTAAAGCCATTAATGCTATAAATGCACCAAATAGCCCTAACTTTATGCTTCTCCAAATAAATGGTCTTCTAATAAAACTCTTTGTAGCGCCAACCATTTGCATGGTTTTTATATTAAATCGTTTTGAGTAAATAGATAATCTTATAGAACTGTTGATTAAAATCATGGCTATCAACCCAAAAAAACTACTTAAAACTAACAACCAAAAACTGATTCTTTTAATGTTTTTTGTTAAAAGATTAATTAAAGGTTTATCATAAGAAACATCAGCTACAAAAGCATTTTTAGAAAATCTTTCTTCTAATTCTGCTACTTTTTCTGGAGTTACGTAATCTGCTTTTAAGTAAATATCGATTCCATTTTTAAGAGGATTTTCTCCTAAAAACTGTAAAAAATCTTCACCAATTTCTTCGCTATATTTTTTTGCAGCTTGTTCTTTGCTTGTATAAACTGCTTTTTTCGTGAATTCTTCTTCTAACAACGATTCTCTAAACGTTTTGATTTGTTTTTGAGTTACTTTATCTTTTATAAAAAGTGTAATCGCTACTTTTTCTTTTACATAATTGGCAACTTTTGTTGATTTTAGCACAATCAACCCTAAAACACCAACCATAAAAAGTACCAAAGCTATGCTAATTACAACTGATATGTAAGAAGATGTTAAGCGTCTTTTTTGATAAGAATCAAATTTTTTGGACATTGCTATTTATTGTTTAAAATCGGTGCAAGATAATAAAAAATAATGGGCAGTTTACAGTTACAGTATGCAGTTGTTATGTTAAATTAAATAATCTTTTGACATAATTCTATTAAAACCCCATTTGTAGTTTTTGGATGCAAAAAAGCTACCAATTTATTGTCTGCTCCTTTTTTAGGGATTTCATTTAAAACTGTAAATCCTTCTTTCTTTAATCTAGCAATTTCTGCAATAATATCAGTTACTGCAAATGCAATATGATGGATTCCTTCCCCTTTTTTAGCAATAAATTTAGCAATTGGACTTTCTGGATTTGTAGCTTCTAACAGTTCAATTTTATTAGGACCTGATTTAAAAAAAGAGGTTTTTACACCTTCAGAAAGCACTTCTTCTGTCTTGTAATGCTTTTCCCCAAAAAGTGCTGCAAATAATTGATTCGATTTTTCTAAATCTTTAACTGCAATTCCTATATGTTCTATTTTATCCATTTTAAAATTATCTGGCATTTATTTTAATATTATCTAATTCGTATGTTCCATCAAAATTAATATTCCCTGTTCCTGTATATTTAAATGCGATAAACGCTGTTCCTGAATAATCAGACAAATTTACATAGGTAGAATGAATCCAATTTTTAAAATTCTCTCCATCAGAAACTATTTTTGCTGGCAAAACATCCCAAGTTGCAGAAGTTACATTTATTGCTGTTCCATCCCAAATTGTAGAAATTAAAACTTCTAAATTACTACCATTTGCAAAACTGTTCGAGGTTTCAAACGATAAAAACTCGGCTGATGTTGTGTCCAAATTTACACCTTTTGTAATTAACCAAGTAATTGTGCTTGCGTTTCCAGAATTACTAGAACCAACTCTTGCAGCTTTACTTTGAGAATACGTATCTGAATACGAGCGCCAAGATTGTGTGCCCTCTTCTCTAAAATTTAACCAATCTGTAATTCTAATTTCTCCAGTTGAATTTTCAAAATCTTCTTCTAATAAAATGGTTGGGAAATCAACTTCGGATAATGTTGCACACCTTTCTCCATCCATAGAAATATCTTCATCTGAATTTAAAACCAAGACCAAAAAATCACCATCAAAATCGTTCGAAACCACTGCATTTATAGTTCCACCTCCTGAAGGCAACGTTTTATTTGCAAAACTTGCAAACGAACTTGTTTCTAATAATAAATCTGCAAAACCTAATGTTTGGCAGGTTTGTATTTTTCTTTGCGTATCAAAATCTTCTGTTGGATCTACAAAAGATTTCCCTTGTAAATTAGTTGGAAAAATAACATTTTCTACTTTTACAAAAGTTCCAATATCTGATGAATTTACTCCTGCCAAAGAAACTAATTTTGGTGTAATTACAGTTGTATTTTCGGATCTAAAAATATGTTTCTCTAGTTGATTTGTCGAAACGTTTTGTATTTCTAAAGCATCTGTAGGACTTATTTTTCCACCAATTGTTATAATGCCATCACCTGAATTTGTTTCACCAATATATAAATCTTTTAAAGAAATATAGACTTCTCTACCAAAATTGAACTTATTATAATTATTACTTAAATTCAACGAAACTTTTAAACCTGCTGTAGGATTTTCTGGAGCATCTTGCATATAAAATTCCCTAAAATAATTCCCTTTTTGATCCGAAGAAATTACATAGCCTTTTACTACAATTTTAGATGCAACTTTTAAAGGTTCGTTACCAGAAATGTATAATTCCTTAACTTCTTTTATCGTTTTTAATTGATAAATTCCAGCTTGAATACTGTCTAAAATACTCGCTAATTTTACATTTTCTTCATTTCCTAAACTTGATGGAATTTCAAAATCTCCATCATTTACACAATTTGTAAAGTAGAAACACATAGCAATTGCGCCTATTATTGTGATTAATTTATTTCTTTTCATCTTCGTTTTTATTTAGAATTTAAAAACTTATACTAGCATTTAAAAAATACGTTGTACCTCTTCCATACCAATATTTATTACCAAAAACAGGCGTTTCTAAAGCTTTATCATCTCTTAATTGCCTAAAGTTTGCATTTCTTCCTTGCTCAAATCCACCAGATTTATAAACTGTGTTCAACACATTATTTACGGTTGCAAAAAAGCTAATATATTTATCGCCAATTTTCCAAGATTTCCCACCAATCATATTTACAACCATATAATTATCAAAGCGTTCTTGTTGCAATAAATCTCTTGCTAAAATTGGGTTGTAATCTTCAAAAGGCAAACCATCATCATCTGTAAAAAAATTGCTAGATCTGTTTAAAGGTGCAATATCTGCATAGGTATTATCAAAGAAATTGGCAGTTGCTCCAACCCACCAATAATCTGGATCTCTATACTCAAAACCGACTGAATACGCATTTTGTGGGCCAGCAGAAACTTTGTAATTTTCTAAATTAGATATGTAATTTTGAGAACGACCTTTATCATCAAAAACACCCTCATTAGCAACATCCGTTGTTAAATATAAATCAGGATTATTATCATACGTAAATTGCCCAATAGCAGCTGCTCCTTTTAATTTTATGGTTGATGTAACTTGTGCCTCCAAACCAAATTCTATCCCTAAATGTTTTTTGTTGATGCCTGTTAAAACTTCTTGCACAAAAGCAGTATTATCACCTCCAACTCCATCAGCAAAATAGAAAGAAATTTCAGTGGCATCTTCAGTATAGTTATAATAACCTGTTAATCTTCCTGTTAATATTGGACTTCTAATAATATAGCTTACATCTGTAGAAAAAACATTTTCACTCACCAAATTATCAACCACATTATTGTTTTCTCTAGAGTTTGAAAACGAATTTCTAATAGTTGGTGCATTTGTAATGTAAGCAACATTTGCATCTAACAAATGGCGACCTGTAAGTTTATAAGTAACCCCTGCTTTTAATCCAACATTGGTAAAATTTAATTGTTCTGATTTCCCTAAAGAATTGTCAGGAAATCGTCCATTTTGATACAAACCTTCTCTTTGATACTTCGTTTGAGAAACACTTGCTGCTCCATAAAAATCAACTTTATTATATTTGAATTGACCTTGTACAAAACCTTTGGCAACAGCTGCATTTATGTTGTAATTATATCTAAATTTATCATTTACACCAACAATTCTATTAGGTGTTGCTATATTATTCTGTTTTGAATCTTCTGTATCAGCAAAATTATTGATATCTAAATATCCATTTCCACCTAATAAATCAATCACTTTTGCAAAACTATTAGAACTAAATTGCTTGTATTCTACTTTTGCATTTAGGTTGATGTGATCATTAATCGCCGAATTTAAGATCGTATTTACAGTAATTTGTTCATCATCATTTACATCTTCGTACAAAACATAACCACTTGGTAATTCTGCAGCGGCATTTGTAATATTGGCATCGAAAATTCGTGTCCAATCTAACTGACCATCGTTTAAAAATTCTTGTTGAAATTGATATGCGCTTGCCAAATCGTCTCTTGCCACAAAATAACTTGGCAAATATTGATAATAAGTAGGACTTGGATTTGCGCCTGCATTAAAATCTAAACGACTGTTTCCTATTTGCCCAAATTGATACGAGATATTTGTGTTTACCTCTGTTTTACTACTTACATTCCAATAATGATTCAACATTAAAATGGGCTCATTTACATCTTTAATTCTTGAATTGGCTTTTCTACCATTCAAATTCCCCCAATATTCGTTGTAAGCAATTCCTTTTAAATCGAAAACTTCTTGTGTATTTGGAGATGATTTCCCTCTTCTATTAGGTGTAAAAATTCCTGTAAAATTTAAGCTATGGTTTTCGTTTAGCTTTTTTTCAATCGATGCAAAAACAGCATATGCATTGTAAGAAGTACCATCATTAAAACCTTCTTGACCAGTTCTTCTACTTCCAGAAAATGTAAAAGCCCAACCATTTTCTCTCATTCCAGACGAATAAGTAGCCATTGCTCTGTGTACATAACTTCTGTTAGATGACGAATAAGAAAGCCTGATTCCTGGTCTTTGTTCTGAGGCTCTTGTGTTCATATTTGTAGCACCTAAAAGGCCACCAAAAGTAAAGTTTGAAGGCGATAAACCATTGCTGAATTCTTGATTCCTTAACACATCATTTAAACCACCCCAATTACTCCATTGAGCTCGTCCATCATAGATTTTGTTCATTTCAATGCCATTAATTAGCACTTTCCCATTTCCAGAATCTAAACCTTTTACACGAAAAAAGGAAGAACTAAACTCAAAAGCAGCAGTTCTTAAAAAAATATCTTTTGTAGCTTGTAATAGTCCAGCAATGTTATCTGCAGCACTTGTATCGTCATTTAATTCATCATCTGTAATGGTAATTAAACTTAAATCTTGGTCTTCAGTAAAATCTTTGTAAAATAAAATACTTCCTAAATCAATAGTTTCATCAAAAAGTTCAATAGGGAAATTTTGTGTTTCGTAACCCAAAAATTTAAGTTCCAAAATGTAACTTCCATTGGGAATAATATCAATTTTAAAAAAACCTTTTTCGTTGGTAATTTGAGTGTTTGGAATATTTAAAACACTTACCAAAACACCTTTTAGTGGGATTTTAGAATCGTTGTCAACAACAATTCCTTTTAAAATATTTTGTGAAAACACTGTTGTAAAAAACAATAGAAATACAACTATTAAAACAATAGTTTTACTCATAACCTTTTCTTTTTCAATTTTATAGCGAAGTCAAGTTAGTGTTTTTTAGCTAAAAAAAGCGATTATTTTGTAACTTTTTTTTATATTGAAGCGATTAGTTCTTTAAATTTAACAGAAAAAAAATGAAAAAAAGTAAGAAATATCTTCTCTTATTAATTCTGATATTTAGTTTTTTTACAATGTATTCTCAAGGAAAAAAATACAATATTAGAACCATTGCTTTTTACAATTTAGAGAACCTTTTTGACACCATAAATGATGTTACAAAAAACGATGAAGCAAGTCCAATGATGGCTCTAAAAGCAAATAAATCTAAAGTTTATTGGGATAAGATTGATAAATTAGGAAGCGTTATTGCACAAATTGGAGAAGATAAAGCAAATACAAGTCCAACAATATTGGGTGTTTCTGAAGTCGAAAATTTAAGTGTTTTAGAGGATTTGGTAAAATCTAAACATCTTATAAAAAAAGATTATGGAATTATTCATTACGATTCTCCAGATAAAAGAGGTATTGATGTAGCTTTAATCTATCAAAAAAGATATTTTAAACCTGTGCATCATGAGGTTTTTAATCCAAATATTTATCGAGATAATTTTAAAGTTTATACAAGAGATCAACTATTAGTTTCTGGTTATTTAGATGATGAGTTGATTCATATTATTGTAAATCATTGGCCATCAAGAAGTGGTGGAGAAGCAAAAAGTAGACCTTTGCGTGAAAAAGCGGCGTATCAAAACACAAAAATATTTGCTCAAATAAGAGAGAAAGACCCGAATGCAAAAATTTTAACGATGGGCGATTTTAATGACGACCCAATAAATGCTAGTTTTAAAGAAGTTCTTAAAACTAAAAGTAATAAAAGCGAGGTTGGCGATTTAGATATTTACAATCCTTATGAAGATTTATTCAGAAGAGGTTTTAATACGTTAGGTTACAGAGATAACATCAATTTATTTGATATGATTTTAATTTCATCGCCTTTATTAGACAAAGGCGAAAAAGATTTTTCTACCTATAAAATGTTTCAAGCAAAAATTTTTAACAAACGATTTTTAACCAGTAGAAAAGGGCAATTTAAAGGCTATCCTTTTAGAAGTTTTTCAAGTGCTGGTTACACAGGTGGGTATTCAGATCATTATCCTGTTTATATGTATTTACTTAAAGAGCAAGAATAACGCAAAAACGAAAGCGCTTTAAAATAGAAAAACCCGAAACTTAAAAGTTTCGGGTTTTTTTGATAATAAATTATTGCCTTATTTATAAAGTTATTTTTCTTCTTTTGTAGAAGTAAATTTATAATGTAAGTATGTGTAAGCATCTCTAGGTATAATTGTAATCCACTTTTTGTGTTTTAAATACCATTTAAAACGAATTGAATTTACTCCTTTTGTTAAATAAGCAGCAATAAAAGGATGAATATGTAATTGTATCTTTTTATCGGTTGATTTTTGCTGCTCTAAATTAATAATATATTTCTCTAAATCAGATTCTATATTATCTAACAAAACTATTGGAGCTTCTACTTGACCATTTTTATTTGGATTGTCTTCGGTAGTTTTAATACTTAACTCAGGTCTTACCCTTTGTCTTGTAATTTGTATCAAACCAAATTTAGTTGGTGGTAAAATTTTGTGCTTTGTTCTATCCAAAGCCATTTGTTCTTTTAAATGCTGAAACAATTTATTTCTGTTTTCAGCTTTATGCATATCAATAAAATCTACAACAATAATACCTCCCATATCACGCAATTGTAATTGACGCGCTACTTCAGTTGCTGAAATAAGATTTACCTCTAATGCAGTATCTTCTTGAGAACCTGCTTTATTTGAACGATTTCCACTATTTACATCTATAACATGTAAAGCTTCTGTATGCTCTATTACTAAATAGGCACCTTTGCTCATGGAAACTGTTTTTCCAAATGATGTTTTAATTTGCCTTTCTATTCCGTATTTTTCAAAAATAGGAATTTCAGACTTATGTAACTTCACAATTTTTTCCTTTTCAGGATAAATTTCCTGCAGATATTCTTTAATTTCTACTTTCAAAGTTTCATCATTTGTTACAATATTTGTAAAAGTTTCATTCATAACATCTCTTAATATAGAAGATGCTCTGTTTAACTCACTTAAAATTTTTGTTGGTGTATTTGTGTTAGGTATTCTCTTACACATGGTTGTCCAACGTTCTAATGAGTTTTGCAAATCTTTATCTAATTCTGCTACTTTTTTTCCTTCTGCAACAGTTCTTAAAATAACGCCAAAACCTTTAGGTCTTATGCTCTTTGCCAATCTTTTTAATCGTTCTTTTTCCTTCGGATCTTCTATTTTTTGAGAAACAGAAACTCTGTTAGAAAAAGGAACTAATACCAAATACCTACCAGCTATAGAAAGCTCTGAACTTAATCTTGGGCCTTTTGTAGAAATTGGTTCTTTTACAATTTGTACCAACAGGTTTTGCCCTGTTTTTAAAACTTTGTTAATACTACCGTCTTTGTTAATGTCTTCCTCTTTCTGGAAGTTTTTTAAAGTGAATTCTTTATACTTACCTGTGCTTACTTTCTTAAGGAATGAATTTAATGAGTTTACTTGCGCACCTAAATCATGATAATGTAAAAAACCATCTTTTGGATAGCCAACATTTACAAATGATGCGTTTAAACCTGTTAACACTTTTCCTATTTTGGCTAAAAAAATATCGCCTACAGAAAATTTGTTACCAGTTGTTTCATTATTTAACTCAATAAGTTTTCCATCTCTTAATAAGGCAAAATCAATATCAGATGAATTTGAACGAATAATCAATTCTGTTTTCATGCTGAACTTGGTTTTAACACTGCACTTTAGTGTGCAGATGGATTAATAATGTCAGGTACTTTTAAATACCGTGAAAAGATTTACTGGCTTACAACTTGTAAATCTTTTAATGTCAATGAACTTTTTTTGTACTGTAATTTCTTTTTCGCTATACAATAAACGAAAAAGTAAGCATTAGCTTACTTTTTCTTCTTGTGTCTATTTGCTCTAGCTCTTTTCTTTCTTTTGTGTGTAGAGATTTTTGCTCTCTTTCTTTTTTTACCACTTGGCATAATGATCTGTTGTTTTTTAAACCTTTAACGGTTTAGATTAGTATTTTGTTACTTTACAGCTACTTTATTTTTTACTCCTTCAGTAAAAGTTTTTGCTGGTTTAAAAGCTGGAATGTTATGAGCTGGAATCTTAATAGTTGTATTCTTTGAAATATTTCTACCAGTTTTTTCTGCTCTTGTTTTGATAATAAAACTACCAAAACCTCTTAAATAAACGTTGTCACCACCTTCTAATGCATCTTTTACTTCAGTCATAAATGCTTCAACAGTTGCTAAAACGTCTGTCTTTTCGATTCCTGATTTATCTGAAATTTTTGATACGATATCTGCTTTCGTCATGTCTCTATTTTTACTATATTTTTATTAATTTTATTCAAAAATTGCGGATGCAAATATATGATAATTAATCAACTCCAAAAATATAAACGATTAAATTTATGTGAATTTTATGATGTAATATTGCAAAACTATTTTTAAGCAATGAACTTTTCTAACATATTAATTTACTGGTACTTACAAAATAATAGAGAATTGCCTTGGCGAAAATCTAAAAATCCTTACTTTGTTTGGCTCTCAGAAATTATGTTACAGCAAACTAGAGTTGCACAAGGTATGGCATATTATCTTAAGTTTACAGATACATTTCCAACCGTTTTTGATCTTGCAAATGCAGAAGAAAGTACCGTTCTTAAAATGTGGCAAGGTTTAGGGTATTACTCTAGAGCAAGAAACTTACATTTTACTGCAAAACATATTGCAAACGATTTAAATGGTGTATTTCCATCTACCTATAAAGAACTCATAAAATTAAAAGGAATTGGAGATTATACAGCCTCTGCAATTGCTTCTATTTGTTTTAATGAGCCAAATGCTGTTGTAGATGGCAATGTCTATAGAGTTTTATCACGCTATTTTGGAATTAAAACCGCCATTAATTCATCAGCAGGAATTAAAGAGTTTAAAGTTTTAGCACAAACTTTACTAGATACATCTCAATCTGGAACCTATAATCAAGCAATTATGGATTTTGGTGCTTTGCATTGTAAACCTCAAAATCCGCTTTGTGAAACCTGTCCTTTTGCTGATAGTTGCGTAGCTTTCGAAAAGAATTTAACAAAAGAGTTGCCTGTAAAAGAGAAGAAAATAAAAGTTAGAAATCGATATTTTAATTTTATGGTAATAAAAACTGCAGATGAAAAAACCATTTTATCCGAAAGAAAAGGAAAAGGAATTTGGCAAGGTTTGTATCAGTTTCCATTATTAGAAAGTGATACAATTATCGATAAAGAGGAACTAATAACATCCGAAGAATTTATAAAACTATTTCCTGATGAAACCACGATTTCGCTTTTCAACAAAAAAGAAATTGTGCACAAACTTTCTCATCAGCATTTAAACACACAATTTTGGATTGTAGAAACTGTAACGTTACCAAAAGCAACCGTAAAATGGACAGAAATTAAACAATATCCTGTTCCAGTTTTAATCGCGAATTTTTTAGAAGAATATCAATTAAAAAGTAATTGATATTTTTAGTACTTTTGATGTAGAAATTAGTTGATCAACAAAAAACTATAAAAGTATTATCTACATTAAGGCATCGTTTATAAGAGCTATATAAATCTTCTTTCTGTGAGGTAGTTTTTAAAAGTTTTTTATCATAAAAAAAGAAAAATGGCAGGAACAATAAACAAAGTAATTTTAATCGGCAATTTGGGTGATGATGTGAAAATGCATTATTTTGATGATCAGAATTGTGTTGGGCGTTTTCCTATTGCCACAAGTGAAAGCTACACCAACAAACAAACTGGTGAAAAAGTAACCAATACAGACTGGCACAATATTGTGGTTAGAAATGGTTTGGCTAAAGTTTGCGAAAAATATTTAAGCAAAGGTGATAAGGTTTATGTGGAAGGAAAACTGAAAAACAGACAGTGGGAACAAGATGGAGTAAAACGTTATTCTACTGAAGTACAAGTTAATGAAATGACGATGTTATCTACCAAAAAAAATGCAGATATGGCTAACAATCCACAAGAAAACAAAACAGCTTCTGCAAAACCTGAACAACCAAAATCGGTTGTAAAAGAAGAAGAAAACGACGATTTACCATTTTAATACCTTAAACTTTTAAATTTGGACCCAGATCCCGAACATTTATATATATTACTAAATTCCATCGATTTTTTAACTGGAATAAATGCTATTGTTTTAATTTTTTTACTGATTAGTTCTGCTTTAATTTCTGGAACTGAAGTTGCCTTTTTTTCACTTTCTCAAAGCGATTTAAATGAACTTACCAACGAGGCCAAAGGAGAAAATATTATTGTTACTTTATTAGAAAGACCTCGAAAATTATTGGCAACCATATTAATTACTAATAATTTTATCAATATATTAATTGTGTTACTTTTTGCTTCTTTAGCAGAAACCCTTTTTGGCGATTTCGATTATCAACTAAATGCTTTTTTCTTTACAATTCCCATTCGTTTTTTAATTGAAATTGTTTTAGTAACCTT